>CAZZNO010000006.1:35865-37644 GCA_964655685.1 uncultured Prevotella sp. | reverse complement strand
CGGCAACCGCAAGTCGTCAAGCCCCAACAGCCTCACTTTCATTTCGGCAATCACGCCTTCCGTCGTTCCACGGTAAGCCATCTTGCCATATACCTGCGGCGAAACCTCAAAGCTTCTCACCTGCGAAGCCATCGCCTTCACCTCGGCTTCGCCCTCATAACCTTGCATCAGCGAGGGACAATAGAATAATGTGTCAACCTCGAAACCGGCGCTGACACAGTGGAGAAGCTCGCGCACGCCTTCAACCACGAAAAGTCCATCCTTTCGCCGTTCGGATGATTTCTGCTGAAGCAGCATCAGCTTCTTGACCTTGGGATTTTGCGCGCTCGTTATAATATTGTCTGTTTCCATATTCGACAAAATTACTAATTTACAACGGATTGACCAAACAATTTGCTAACTTTGCGTCTCGAAAAGACTGTAAAACAAATATAAGGAAGCTATGGATTTCCGTACAATAGTAGACATAGAGCCATCAGAATGGCAGATTGAGCCATGCGAGCGGATGCTGTTCGTTGGCTCCTGCTTCGCCGACAATATAGGGAAAAGATTTCTGGAGGAGAAATTCCGAGCCGTGGTAAACCCATACGGCGTGATGTACAATCCCGCGAGCATAATGCATACCATAAGCCGCCTCATCAGCGATAATGCCATGCCGTTCAAGGAAAACGAGTCCGGCACAGCCGTCTTCACGCTCGGCACAAACCACGTATACATATTGAAGGAGACGGGCGAGATAGTGGACAACTGCCGCAAGCGTCCGCAATGCCTTTTTCAGGAAAAAGAGCTTACGGTGGACGAATGCGCCAACTACCTGCTGCAAGCCATAAAAACCATACACTACCGTTTTCCGCTCGTGCGCTTCATCCTGACCGTCTCGCCCATACGCTACCGCAAGTACGGCTACCACGGTTCGCAACTGTCAAAGGCTACGCTGTTGCTTACCGTGCAACAAGCCTGCAAGGCAGCCCAAGGCAGCGGGGCAGAGCCAAAGGTCACCTATTTCCCATCCTATGAGATAATGAACGACGAGCTTCGCGACTACCGCTTCTACAAGCCCGACATGCTCCACCCCAGCGACCAAGCCGTGGAATATATTTACGAACGACTCGGCGAGACATACTTTTCACAAGCCACAAAGGACTTCCTGAAAGAATGGAAGCCCGTAAAGGAAGCGCTCGCCCACCGTCCTTTCCATCCGGAGGCAGAGGAATACAAACGGTTCATGGAAAGAACCATAGAAAAGGCTGAAGCCTTGAAAAGGAAATATCCGGCGCTTGAATGGCAAACTTCTTCAGCCGGCAACCGGTAATTAGCCCTACTCCACCCCGAACACATCCCAACAACATAAAAAGGAATCCAAAGCCACCCCAACACTACAGAAAAAGCAAACAACTTATGGAATACATGTCACAAGAGGGCTACGACAAGCTCTCGGCAGAGCTCAACGAGCTCATAAAAGTAAGGCTCCCGGAAGTCATTGAGTCAATATCCGAGGCACGCGACAAAGGCGACCTTAGCGAGAACTTCGAATACCGCGCCGCCAAGCGCGAGCAAGGGCGCCTGCTCGGCAGGATACGTTTCATGCAGAACGTGCTGGCACATGCCCGCGTGATGCCGTCCGCAAACCTTACCGCCGACAGCGTGCAGCTGCTCACAAAGGTCGAGCTGCTAAACCTCGCCACCAACAAGCGCATGGCTTACACCATTGTCAGTCCGCACGAGGCAAACGCCGCCCACGGCAAAATATCCGTGAAATCGCCTGTGGCTAAAGCAATA
>CAZZNO010000006.1:0-35765 GCA_964655685.1 uncultured Prevotella sp. | reverse complement strand
CGTAAAAACAGGAAAGCCGCAAAGCCCGTCTTAAAGGATGGGCTTTGCGGCTTTATAACATTAAAGATTCTTATTTTGCAATCTTATAAGACTTGTTACCAACCTTAACCATGAAAACGCCGTTGCCAGCTACAGGAAGGAGGCTATTAGCTTTGCCTTGTGACACAAGCACGCCTGCCGCATTGTAAACAGCTACAGGGGTTCCAGCCTGTGCATTAACATACACACCATTGTCATTTACAGAAATGCTTGCCTTGGCATCTGCAACGTTATTGATGTCTGTTACGATAGCTATGTCCTTAGTTGCGAACGGCCCACCTATCCATGACGGATTGATTGCCTGCACGCCCACCGTGAAGTTTCCGTCAGCAGGAGCTTTCATAGTATACTCATAAGAAACGCCATCGCCATGAACAGCCGTTTGCAGGCTGTGGTAAACTTTCAGCTTACCGGTCTTAATATCAGCAGGAATCATCTGGAATATCTTGCCTGTGGCATTGTTTTTCACATATATGTTATAGCTCAGCTCTGCCGGCTGGTACGTGTCATCGTCAGCAGTTTCCCACGATATTGTGATTGTTTTATTTGCCTCGTTTAATTCGACATTGAGATTGCTTGGAGCAGTAGGCTTGGTTGCCTCTGTGTAGCTATTGTTGTAAAGCACGGGACCAAAGAAGCTGCCATCTCCGCTGTTATGTATACGAATGACGCCGCTCTGTATATAGTCGGGAATGCCGTCATTGTTAATATCGATGAACTCAAAAGAGCCGCAACCGTCACCCCACGGATTTACCGACCAGTCAGCCGATGCCGATGCCGATGCATTCTGCTGAGTGAAAGTGCCTCCTGCTTTCTGGGTGAAGATATGTGCATAGTTGCTGCTTTCCGAGCCGCTCCAACCGTCGACCACTATGTCAGAAAGCCCGTCATGGTCAAGGTCTATCACGCGTATCTGTCCGTCACGACAACCGATGAGGCCCGCACTGCCGTCCTTGCCATGTTCGTCCAAGCCCAAAGTAAACTTGAAGTCGCCGGCATTGTAGTAAGCCTGAATCTCGCCCACCCAGTCGCCTGTAGTGGCAGCTGTTATGATGTCAAGCATACCGTCGTTGTTCAGATCTGCAATGGTGAGGTCGCCATTGAAAACACCTTTGAAAACATCCGAATGCTCAAGCTCTGTGAAAGTGCCGTCGCCGTTGTTTTTATAGATGTATATTTGTCCACCGCCATCGTCGGTATATCCAGCGCAAACGATGTCCACGTATCCATCGTTGTTTAGGTCGCCAAACTGTGCCGCCACACCGGTCATGGGCTTTATAATCATTGTAGGTGTGTTCTCAAAAGTTTCCTCATCCAGCTCAAACAGCCCCTTTGGCAACGGATTGTCGTTGTAAGCTATCGGCGTAAACACCTTTTTCTCAGTAAAGGTTCCGTCACCATTGTTATGGAACAGCTTCACGGCACGCCCATTCCTTGCCTCCTCTCCGTCGAGCCATCGGTCCATCACCTGGCACAACACGTCTATGTAACCATCGTGGTCATAGTCGGCAAACGAATATCCATGAGGGTTGTACGACATAACCCCATTGCCGATTTTGTTTTTTTCGTTGTCAGCCTGCGGGAATGTCTGCGTGTCTGCTGCCACGAAATTATAATCTGGCGCGCCGGTGTTGCGGTACAGCCATGTATAGAAGCCGCCAAAGTTCATATTGACCTGTATATCATAATCGCTGGCTCCTGTCACGAAGAAATCGAGGTTGCCATCGTTGTCATAGTCGAAGAAATAGCCAGAGGAATAAGTTGTAGGCGGCAGACCATGAGCCTTGTAAGAGCCGTCGTCGTTCTTTCCACTGAGATAGCCCTTGCTCTCATCGCTTGCATCAACAAGCACAGTGTTGTTGTCGAACATAGCCGAATAGGAGAAATCGAACGTGCCGTCGCCCTTACCCGTGTAGAGCTCGCCAAGCGAATGCCATCCCAGCGGAGCATTCCAGTTTTGTCCGCCTACATAGAAATCCATGATGCCGTCGTTGTTGTAGTCGCCAACGATTGGTATTCCCCTGTAAAGTCCATAAGTCGGCGTGAAGGTGGTACGCGTGAAGACGTCATCAGCTCTTACTACAGCCGTACCCATAAGCATCACCCCCATACCAAGGATTAATGACTTGTTTAAAAAAGTAGAATTTCTCATATTGTTATTTTTAAGATTAAATGTTTCCTCTCTAAGTTCTGCTTGCAAAATTAAGCAATAAAAGCTCCACTTGCATAACACAAAGCGCACAAAAAATGCAACACTTGTCGCAGTTGTGCGCTTTGCTTCAACCTACGCACTCATTTGACAAACCATTCGTCCAAATTCATCAGCCTCGCCCTCATGGCTGATTGATTCGGGAATTTGGCAGCAACCTTTTCAGCCATAAATGCCGGATGGCGGTCACGATGCCGCGAGACGCACAGCAGGTCGAAGAAGCGATTGCCTTCAAAGCACGTTTCCGCAGCCATTTCCTGTAATATAGCCTGCTCTACATAGTCTATTGAATCTACATTGGCAGGTATGACATATTGGTTACGGTCAAACCGTATGCCAAGCCCCATGCCTCGCGCAGCCGTGCCTACATTGCCATTAAACGCCGCATCGCCGAAATCCATGTACGGCAGATTGTCCTTCACCTCATTCGAGTCCACCTTTAGCGTATCTGCAAGGGTGGCGCGGCTCAAGCCATACTTGAGCACGGCAAAAGCCACAGTGGGCTTGCCCAGCCTGTTTATTGCCTCGGCGTAGCGCAAATAGAGCATTGACGGTCGCACCACGGCAAGCGACGTGAGCGGACGGTTTTCCAAGTCATCGGCAGCAGTGCCGTCCGTGTTGTTGTAAAATTTTGTTATGAGCATCCTGCGCTCCGCTTTCTCCACCTCTACCTCACCAAACGCATCTGCCACGGTCTTGCCATTGCTGAATTCGGCGCAACCTCTCAGGTCGCCATAGAAATAGCGCGTAATTATGTTTCCGTCGGTGTGGAAATGGTTGCGCTGCGCCATCTCTGCTACGAAGCCCTCCACAGGCAGCAGGCTCGGTGTTTCGCTGTAAGTGAGTTTCAACAGCTGCGAGTGATTGCTGCGCAACTGATGGTCAAAGACCATTCTCGTTATGACCTCATTGCGGTAAGCCGTGAGGTGGTTGGAATTGAGCGTTGTGCGTGTCACGCCTCCCCACGTGTTGGCATAGCCGGCACCAACCGTGATGCCCCGTTGGCGTATGAGGTCATAATAAGCTTGTGCAGCCTTTGCATATTGATTGTTGTAAAGATACAAGTCGCCGAGAAGCATCTTCACAGGCAGGAAAAACTGCGACGAGTTCCACCCGTCCACAGAGCCATAGTCGAGAGCACGCACTTCAGCCACAGGCTCCAAGTCGCCGATGAGCGTCACGGTTAGTTCGTCAAGGCTCATTGTGTTCTTTGCCACGTCAATGTCATCAACAGAGAGCAACGGCAGTGTGAAGTAGTTCACTTCGCCATAGATGAGGGCGAGCTGCAAGTAAGTCCATGCCCGCAATGTCTTTACCTGTGCATATTCAGGCATCATTACTTTGTCTATGCCTTCCACGACAGAGGTATCCATACGCGCCAAGATATAGTTGCAGTTATTTATCACCTGATAAAAACTGCGTTTGTCGGCATATTTATTAGCCGGCGTAGCATTAAAACCCTCTATCTGCTGCAAATCTATTGACGCATTTTGCGTGTCTACCGTCATCAGGTCTCCCCGCAACTCGCCAAAGAGGAGGCAGGGGTCGGCAATAGCCTGCATTTTTGCAAGCACGCCTATGACAGAATATATCGAATCGTTAGGATTGTCAAGCCTGTTGTCGTCCTCAAAAACCACACGGTCGGAGCCAGTGTCCATCATGTCTGAACAACCTGTAAAGACCGGCATCAAGACCATCATCATGGCACACAATATTTTTGTTTTCATCGTTACCTATATTATGAAAAGGTGTTGTCTTTCCCAGAGTTTTTATAAATAAGAAGTCTTTTTCTTTCCCTGCGCCTACAAACTGAGCCTCAGCCCGATGTGGAAGCTGCGTGTAGGCGGCACCAGCCCGGCGTCAATGCCCTGATACAGGGTGCTGCCTCCATAGCTGAATTCGGGATCGGCACCGAGATACTTAGTTATCGTAAACACATTGTCAATGGCAATCCAGAGCTTTGCTCCACGCACGAAAGAGGCAAAAGACGGCAGTTCATAGCTCAATGACAACGACCTTAACTTTAAGAAAGAGGCGTCCTCTATCCATCGATCGCTAAACCTGGCATTGCCCATCGGGTCACCATACGTAGCACGTGGTACATTTGTTTGCTGCCCGTCTGCAACCCATCGGTTAAGCATGTTGCGCGTTTGGTTATGCAGAGAGCTACCGCTTTCCAATGTCGCCCGCAGTGCATTATAAGCGTCGTTGCCATAGGTATAAGTGAACAAGGCAGATAAAGAAAGGCGTTTCCAGGCAAGATCAAGGCTAAAGTTGCCGTAGAAGTCGGGATTAGGATTACCTATGACCTGCTTATCGGCATCGTCTATTACCTTATTGCCGTCTGTGTCAGCAAACCATACATCACCTGCGCCGAAGGCTATGTTTCTGCCTGTAGCGTCGACAATGGAGAGCCCTGCGGCATCGGCATCTGCCTTAGTCGCGAACACGCCAAGCGTCTTGAAACCATAGAACACGCCCAACGGTCTGCCCGTAGCCGTGAGCACCTCTCCGCCAAGAATATCTGTAGTGAAACTGCCTCCTGCCAAACGCTTCAGTTCATTCTTATAGTGGCCGACAGATGCACCCGCCGACAGCCTCCAGAACCTGCTGTCTACGAGGCGGGCGCGAAGGCTCACGTCAAAACCACGGTTGCTCAGGCGCCCGTCGTTGGCATAGTAACGAGCCAAACCGAATTCCTCTGGCAGCTGTTTGCTCACCAGCAAGTTGTTGGTGACAGATGAGAACACATTGGCGCCCACTTGCAAAATACCAGCAAAGAGATTGGCATCTAAGCCGAACGAAAGCGTGGAGACGGTTTCCCACTTGAGCCTGTCATTGCCTACATTAGCAATGGCAAGTCCTTTGGCAAGACCAACGAACGGTACCGACTCGAAGTAAGCACGCGTGACAGCAGACGGCAGGTCGTCGTTGCCAGACATGTCAAACGAAGCGTGAAGCTTCAAAAAGTCTACAAAGCTCACGTTTTTCCAGAACCTCTCATTGCTCACGACCCATGCCGCTCTTACAGATGGAAAAAGCCCCCATGACGTACCGCCAAGGCGCAGCGCACCACGAGCATGCTTGCCAAAGCAGGATTTGCTTTCCATACTTGCCGAAGCAGAAAGGAAATAACGGTGCATGTAATTATAATCGGCATTAAGATACCAAGCCATAGAACGCCAGTCTTCGCCGGTTCCGCCGACCGTGCGCAGCTGCGCGTTGGTGACCGAAAGGCTTTTCAGGTTATCGCTACCCGTATTGTAACCTTGCCCATAGTCGCTCTCAAAAGTATCATTTATGAATCGCAAGCCTCCAAGCAGGTCAATGTTATGATGACCGCTGAGTATATTCCAGTCAGCATGCATATCGGCAGTCAATGTGCTGTGCCGCATCATCATGCTTGCCACACTGTTCAGAGCAGTGCCATACCAATCGTTCTGGTCGTTATACAATTCCTGCTCAGCAAGACCAAAGTCTGGTGAGAACGAGCTTTCCTTTATCTTGTCCCATGCAAAGCCTACAAGAGCAGAAAGCGAGAAACGATTGGTGAACTGATACTTAGGCGCAAGGCTCGCCGTGAACCTGTAGTTCTTGGTCTTACCTTCACCATTGGTCGTGACAGCCAGCGGATTACCTACTCCGAGCTCGTCCTTATCTGATATTGCATCAAAAAGCCTGCCGGTAGAGTCAAACTGACGCGGACTGTACAGCGGCGATTTTATGTAGGCAAGATAAGCAGGTGAAGAATAGAGATTCATTCCGTCGTCAAACACATTGCGCGTCACCTGCGTAAAGGCAACGTCAGTCCGAGTGGTAAAATGCTTAGTGAGGTTTATGTCCGAGTTGAAACGGACGTTAAGACGGTCAAAGTCAGTTTTGTCTATATTGCCATCGTTGCGCCCATAGCCGAGTGAGAAGGCGTACAGAGCCACATCGTCACCACCACGCACGCTGACATCATAATTCTGTACGAACGCCGTCCTGTTTATTTCCTTAAGCCAATTGGTATTGTTATGCGAAGAAGCGTAGCCTTGGCGCGCAGGATCGTCGTTGAGGAAATCGTACGTTTTCAGCATGTCGCCAATGTTCTTCATCCCACTCATTATGTCAGAGGCATATAGACGATATTCAGACGCATCCATCATAGGCACGGCTTTGAATGGCGACTTTATTCCAGCCGACATGTTGAGCGTAATCTCCGTTGCCATGTTGTGGCTACGTTTTGTCTCAATGAGGACAACACCATTGGCACCTTTTGCGCCATACAGAGCCTGTCCGTTCTTCAACACGGTGATGCTTTCTATGTCGGCAGGGGCTATGAGCGCCAAAGGATTGCTGAAATAGCCGTCATGAAGCGAGCGTATGCCGTTCTGCCCTTGCCATAGAAGCCCGTCGACGACATACAACGGCTGCGCCGACATGTTTATGGAATGCAAGCCTTGCACGAAAACCGCCGCTCCACTGGCATCAAGCCCCGAATGCATGTTGCCGTATACGGAGCCGCGTAACACGTTGTCAATGTCGTCAGCCGCGCTCATCGACGTGAGCCCCGTGCGCCGCGTGCCAGCAGCCTCGTCCGCACTGAGCGAACTGGCGTCGTAATATGGCTCGGACGTAGTCTTTACCAAGGAAATGCGTAAGGACGTACGCCCCCGCAACCCCACTATCTGCATGTCGTGGGCAGGAGCCTCTATGCGAAGTACACCGTCGGTTCTATCAGCCTTTATTTCAAAGCACCCGTTCTCGTCGCTCATGGCAGTAGCGCCAGAACCAATGAGTGTTATTCTGGCTCCGCCGAACCTTTCGCCCGTTGCCCGGCTCACCACCGTGCCTTTGACAACGGTCTGCGCCATGCCGTTTGCCGGCATTGCGAAAAGGGCAAAAGCCGCAACCAGGCTCTTATAAAAGTTTTTGTTTGTCTTAGCCATCTCTTAATTCTTTACAGGTTCCAAAATTATTCTGTCAAGGCGGAAAGTTCTTGAGAACTGGTGCGAAGTGTACTGTCTGGTTGATACATTCGTGGCTATGGCAAGAGTAGTCTTGGTAGCCACGGTACTGGCATCGTTAGTTTCGTCCATGAGCCAAAGGTTGTCCGTGAAATCAGAATAGGGGAAAGTGAAATTCTCAAAAGCAAGCATCTTCGTTATCTTTGAGCCACTGGTAATGTTCTTCGCGCTGCGATTCGACCTGTTGGTGCTTCCCCGCTGCGTCTGATACGAAATGGTGAAGCTTATTTTTGTAGAGTCAAGTTCTTCCTCAGCGCCATTGACAGTAGCAGGCAGGAAGACGGCATATATATTATACGTACCAGCAAGCACATTTGGAATATCAAAGACCACCGTAGGATTATTTGTTGTAGATACCGGCATCACAACGATATAACTGTCGCCACTGATACCGTCGACCTGACTTGCTGAAGTAACAGTCTCTGTGGATAAACTGGTCAATATGTTGTTATATGTTCGCCCGTTCTGCTCCTCTGCCTCAACCGAAACAGGCTTGTTCCACGTCTCAGTATTATCATAATTAAGCCGTGAGGCAAGGAAAGCCTTTCCGTTTGACACTTCCACCGGCGCTGTATCTGCAAAAAGATGCCTTGGATTATGGATTATGCTTCCTGTGGTAGACAACAAGCTATCCTCAGCGGCCGCCTGCTCAAATTTTCCACGATATACAAGGTCGTTTACAATGGCAAGGCACGTACGCACGTCTTGTATTGAATCTGCCTCCGATTGATTGTCGCTTTTGTATGCGAAGTATGGGCTTATACGTTCATAAGCCTCATCCCATGCGCTGTTGTTTGGGACAATCATTGTATATAAAGAATCTTCATCCGCCAACGAACCAATGCCATAGACCTTGTCTTGCAGGAGCCTGTTGTAATTTACAAACACAGTGTCGTATACAGGGCGGCCATAGTCGTCTATGCCTATTTCCACGCTATGTTCCGTGTCAAGCCGTGTTTCGTCGAACCTGTGTATAAAGCTGTACAGCTTTGAAGCATTAGGATTGTTCTGAATATATTCGTAGAGATTATATGCATAAGGAATCACTCCGCCAATCTCGTGGAGCACACCGTTTGCTGCAAGCTCATTTGCCTTGGCAATGCTCTGTCCCGCAAAACAGCCTGCGCCGTCGAAATGGAACAACTTGCCACTAAGCATCCTTACGCCCTTGTCTGCACTTGTAGAAGTAGGATTGCTGTATCTCGCAATGTGGTTTTCTACTATTTGTCCTTTCTGTCCTTCTATGTCCGAAACAGCAGAAAGGGCTTCGTTGGTCGGGGCAAACACCGTAAATGTCTGCGACGACCGCAACTCATCCTCATAACCCGCCTCACTCACAAGCTTGGCAAAGTCCGAGGTCTGTCTGTTGGAGGCAATCATGTCGTACAGAGTCTGCTTTCTGCCGTTTTCTGCCTCGTAGCCGTAATGGTCGTCCCAGTTGCTGCACGAAGCCAAGACAAGCAGCAGAATGGCAACTCTTACCAAATATTTTATATGGTATGTCATAATGAATTATTGGTTATGTGAAAAGTGCTTAGTCTCTGTCCTCATTGTCGAGAATGCTTACCGGCACATATTCTATATAGTCGAAATGAAACTCGCCAAGCTCTGATTCTACATTCTTTGCCCGGAAATAATGAGGCTCATAATCCTGGAACGTGAATGTTCCCAATATAATTCGCAAAGAGTTCACATTCTGGCGCAGTGTTATGTTGCCGTTTTGCGCATATACTGATTCAGGACCTTTCATATATCCACGATTGCGCATCATCTTGTCGTTCTCCACGCCATTGTCCGTGGTATTGGCATCAGACACCCAGCCTATTTGCGGTTCGTCGCCCGTGTAATTAAAGCTGACCGGTATGCCGATGATATTACCGTCGATGAACACCTGCGCAATGCCACCCCACGAACGAGCCGAATAGCCAAGGCGTATCTCATAAGTCCCGGGAGGCACCGGCAACATGCGTGCCGTGACGTCGTACCAGCCACGCACCGACATCTCGTCTGCCTGGTAGTTAGTCCAATAATTGCTCGACCACATGATGAACTTGCTTGCGTCGTTAAACTTGAGATAATCTCCACAGTAGTCTGGAGTCATGGTGTAGCCGTTGAAGCCTGTAGGGTCAGCGATGTTCCACCGAATATTGTTGTTGGTGAGCTGTGGCGGGATAGCATAGGCGTCGAACCTGATGCGCTTGTTAAGCACGTCGTTCGTCATCACGTTCTCATCGTAAACAAGTATGTTTTTCAAACAATGAATATATCCGTTCATGCCGCTTATGTTGCTTTCTGATACGTCCACGCCCACATATTTGCCGTTGCTCTGAGTATTGATCATGTAGTTAGCCTTTATTTCCATAAGGCGGTATTTCAACATGGTTTCATAATATTCATAGCGTTTGTCCATATAGTAAGTAGTGGTACATGGGCCTGAATAGACAAAAGTGTTGGTAGACAGCTGCCGGTTGAGCATGTGATAGGACACAAACTTGTTGAGTGCATTGTCGCGGCTGGTATAGACGCCCCGGTCCTGCGTACCATAGTAAGCCTCGGCATAAGCCACAAGGTCTTCTACCGAATGGATCCCCGCCGCCTTCAACACGCTGTCAGGCTCAGCAAACAGCGTGTAGCCAAGGCGGCGCTTTGTGAGCGGTTTCATGGTGTAGCCCAATACATCTACAAATTCTGACGTCCAAGGGCTTTTATAGGTCATGTCATAGGTTTCGGAAATGGAATCGTTCATGTGAGTAAGGTCAAAAGCCTTGGAGAATATGGAATATTTAGGCAGTGTCTTCAATATGCTGCCCAGCGTTTCGTCGGAAGGCACCAGCACACGGTCTATGACGTGTATCACGCCGTTGTGGACCTCTTGGTCGGGAAGTGTTATCCTTGCGCTTTTGTTTACCAATATGTCGTTGCGGGCTGCGTCTGCTCCCGAGCGGTATGATATGACGATATAGCGGTCGTTCATGTCCGCAGTAGGCAGGGCACCCTCGGTAAAGTCCTTTGTCATGTAGTTGGTGCTGAGCGAGCGAATGATATGATTGAACACTATAGCCCGCTTGTCCGAATCGTTCAGAGCCTCATACGTCAGGTTGTTTTCCTTGAAATATGCATTGAATGCCGAATCGGTAGGAATGAAGCTTGTGTAATGTCCATAGGTGGAAAGCAACGGCTCCTCGCCCGACTCTTTTATAATCCTGGAGAAGATTGAGAACCGCTCGTTGTTGGCACAATAGCTTGCAACGGTCTCACCGGTAAAAGTGTAATAGCTTTCACCCGAAATGTCATCGCTGTTGCAGCTCCCCAAGAAAACGGCAAACAGCATACCGAGCACTAAGGCGAGCTTATGATTGTTTCTTTTCATTTTTGGCGGCATGTTTATTTTTGTTGTTCTATATCAGAGTCGGTTGCATAGAATGGATTCTGTACAAGCAGCTTGTTCACTTTCAGCTCATTGCGGTTGACAGGCATGTAGAGAGCATTGAGCGTGTTGAGCTTCGTGAGCACCGTTGCCTGATCCTGCCCTGCATACTTGCGCAGCAGATATTTTGAAACCAGGCTCTGCACGTTTCCCAAGCGTCGGGCGCGCCTCAATATGTCGAAATAGCGCTTACCCTCAAAAAGAAACTCTCTCTGCCTCTCGTCGAAGACGAGGTCGCGCATGAGTGCCTGCGACCCATAGGAGGACAGCGACAGGCTGTTGGCTCCACGCGAAGGATTGGCACGGTCGAAAGTACGGCTCACCAGTGCCAAAGCCTGTTCCAAGGCGCTGCCTCCTCCAAGCTCTGCCAGAGCCTCAGCCTTCATCAGGTATATGTCTGGCAAACGGTAAACTATCCAATGCTGCGTGTTCCCGTTGAGCACATAGTCTTGCGGACGCACGCCGGTGCTGCCTGTTTCGTTGCGATGGGCTATATATTTGTATATAGGCACGAACGAAGCCGACGACGTGGCAAAGAAAGCGTCGCGCTGCCTGATGTCTGACGACACAAACAGCTGATAGTCGGTGAAGTTGGCAGCCGACAGGTTATTGACCGACGACCGTCCTCCCTGCGTGCCATACATCTCGTTTACAACATAGTCAGGCGTATCGGTATTGAATTGCAGCTCGAAAATGCTCTCTGACGAGTTGCCCGAGCCGAACACTGCCTGGTTGTATGCAGACGACGGTTCGAGCGACAACGGATTGGTGGGTGCCTCGAGCACCCGGTCACAATAGTCAATGGCATTTGCATAGTCGTTTTTCCAAAGATACATGTCTGCCATGAGCGCCCAAATGGCTTTTTGCGTCATGCGCCCTTTAGTGTCAGCCGTTGTAGTGAACTCAGCCTTTGCATACCGGCTTATGGGCTCAAGGTCGGCAATGAGGCTGTCGATGACGGCATCTCCGTCGGTCTGCGGTGTCTGAAAGGTTCGCGTGTCGTCAGAATATGGTACGGTGATGTATGGCACATCCTTGAACGTCCTCACAAGATAGAAATAGCACAGCGCACGCACTCCCTTTGCCTCAGCCAAGTATGCCCGCAGCTCGCTCTGCCTGAAGTTTGGGTCTCTGTCACATACACCGGGCGCCTCAGCCACCACCGTGTTACAATAGTTGATAACCTTATAGATGCTTGCCCAAGCCGTGTATGCATTGTCGGCATCGACGTTAGCCGTCTGTATGTAGCGCATGTCGTTGACGGGATTCATGCCGGCTACGACGTTGTCGCTCCTCGACTCGCCCCACGCTATGAGCCTCTCCATAGCATCGGGTTCCTGCAAGGCACGGTAGCAGGCGGCAACGGCACTCGCTACGTCGCTCTTGCTCTGCCAGAAATCTTCGCTCACAAGCTCGTCGTCGGGTTTTATATCAAACCAGCTCTCGCACGACGACAACGACGCCATCATGGGCATCAGTAGCATAAATGATATAAATATGTTGTGCTTCATATTATCAGGAGATATATGTAAGTATTTTTAGAATGTGGCAGAAATTCCAAGCGTGAAATACCTTGACCGCGGCGTGCGGTTCCAGTCGGCACAGATGCCTTGGTTGTTTATTGCCACTTCCGGGTCAACGCCCGAATATTTGGTCAGCGTCAGGATGTTGTTCAGCGTGAACGATAGCATGAGCTGCGTCATGCCAATGTGGCTGACAGCTTTTCGGTCGAAGCTGTAGTTCAGTGTCAGCTGCTTGAACCGAAGGAAAGAGCCGTCCTCCACGAAGCGGTCGCTGCCGAGGTAGTTTCTGCCGTCCTGGTACAGCGCACGCGGCATGTCGGTCCGGTCACCATCCTTGCGCCACCTCCAGTTCACTGACACGCACTGGTTGTCATTAGTGTACATGCTCTCCGCATTCATCCGGGCATAGTTGATGATTTTGTTTCCATATCTGAAATTGAAAAAGGCATTCAGCGAGAGCCTTTGGTTCCAGCGCACGTTGAAGCCAAAGCCTCCGTTGAGCTTAGGATTGCAGTTGCCCAAGTACACTATATCGAGCTCGTCGATGGTTCCGTCGTGGTTCACGTCCTCGTATATGGCATCTCCTCCGCGGAAGCGCATGGCGCTCGATGTGCCGTAGGCGAAGTACATTGGCACGGCTTCGCCATAGCTGTCCTTCACCACATTGCCGGCGGCGTCGCGCACTACGGGGCAAGTGCCATCGCGCCCTTCCTGGTACTTGTCATACTGGTAAACACCTTTGTAGCGGAAGCCGTATATGCTGCCGAACGAGTTGCCCACCTGCACGCGGCTCAGGTAGGAGCCGTTGCCATAGTTGAAGTCGCCGTTATAGCTGTCGAGCACGTTCGGGTCAAGCGCCTTGATGGTGTTCTTGTAGTTGGAGAGGTTGACGTTGAAGTCTATTGTCAGCCTGCCTGTCTTTATGAGGTTGTTGGTGTTTACATTCAGCTCCCACCCGTCGTTATCCATCGTGCCGGCGTTGATGTAGCTTATGCTGCTGAAACCGGTCGAGGTTGGTATGCTTTGGTTTTCGAAAAGCAGGTCGGAGGTGCGGCGGTGGTAGATGTTGATGTCAGACACTATACGATTGGAGAACAGGGCGAGGTTGAAGCCGAGATTGTAGGACGACGACCTTTCCCACTTGAGGTTGGTTAGTTTCAGCGACGATGGCTTGATGGTGGACACGCCGTTGTAGTTGTTGCCTCCTGTGCTCCACGAGCCGTTGTAGCGGCTGAAATATAGGTATTCGTATTTTGGCTGGTTGCCCGTGACGCCCCAGCCTGCTCGTATGGACAGCTCGGAGAGCCATCCTTGGAAAGGACGCATGAACTTCTCGTCTGATATAATCCATTTCCCCGACACGGCAGGAAACGTACCCCACCGGTTGCCCGGACCGAAACGCGTGCTACCGTCGAAGCGCAACGTGCCGTCTATAATGTAACGCCCTTGGAAGGCATAGTGCAGACGACCGAGGAAAGCCATCGAGCGCCATTTGCCGTTGCTGCTGTTCAGCCTCTGCAAGTTGGCACCGGCGGTGGCATCGGTTATCGACTCCGACGGCGAACCGTACGTAGCAAACTGCTGGTACTGCGAATTGCCTGTGGTCAGCTGCCACGAACCGTAAAGGAGGAGCGAGTGGTCCTTGCCCATGTTGGGCTGCCAAGTTATGTTCTGGTCGCTCATGACCGAGAGTCCTTCGCTTTCGTTCTCCTCGCCGGCGTTGATGTTGCTGTCAAGCCACTGCCGTGGCACAATCTCCTTTGGCAGGAACTTTTTCACCTTGTTGTTCTCGATGTCAAACGACACATAGCCGTTATAGCGCAGGCGCTGCTCAGCCGTAGGCTCTATGAAGTCGTACATCACACGCAGGGTGGGTATTATGCGCATGTTCTTCTGCACGTTCTGCGCAAGGTGAGCCACCGCCACGGGGTTGAGCAGGTCTTTCTGCGTAGAGGCGAGGCTTGAGCTTTGCAGTATGTTGTAGTATTCAGCTGTATCGTGCCCTTGCGCGTCCTGCCGGTATATGCTCACGTTGGGCAACTTGCGATACGCCACGTCGAGCAGCCCTATGTAGCTGTTTGTGGCGCTGTAGTATTGCTCATAATTCCGATCGTTGTCGGTATAGGTCATGGCAAAGTCGCTTATGAATTTCAGCCTGTCAGACACTTGGTATTCGAGGTTCATGCGCGTAGAAATGCGCTTCATGTGCTGCTCAATGACGGTGCCCGTCTGGTCGTAATAACCCAGCGACGCACGGAACTTTGCCTTTGTCCCGCCCCCGCTTACGGCAAGCGAATGGTCGTGGGTAAAGCCGGTCCGGGTGACAGCCGCCACCCAGTCAGTGTTGTTGTTATACTGCTCATACTCGCTGAAGCTTGGGTCGTAGTTAAACTCCGGCACATCAGCCTCAGCCTCGTTCTGGTTGCGGTTGAAATATGCCTGCTTCATCAGCATGGTGTAGTCGTCGCCGTTGAGCATGTTCATGCCCTTCGGCTGCCACGAGCCTGAGAACCGGTAGGAATAGGTCACCCTCGTGGGGCCCGTGTATCCTTTTTTCGTGCGTATGCTTATGATGCCGTTGGCTCCTCTCGCGCCCCAGATGGCACACGCGGCTCCGTCTTTCAACACGGTAATCTCTTCTATGTCCTCGGGCGAGATGTTCAGGAGGTTGGCAAACTGGTCATTGGTGGCGGTGTTGAAGTCGAACGATGCTTCCACCTGGCTGTCAAACGGTATGTCGTTGAGCAGTATGAGCGGGTTTGAATTGGAGTTTATCGACGTTGTTCCCCTCAGCCTCAGCGCCGAGCCTGCACCCACGTCGCCGCTCTGCGCCACGATGTCAAGGCCTGCTATGCGCCCTTGCAGCGCATCGTCGATGCTCGCCACCGACATGCCTTCAAAGACCTTGGTATTGATGGTCTGCGTGGCTCCCGACACCTCGCGCTCAGGTATGGTGAACGTGCCGTCGGAGTGCATACGGCGTGCCGTCACCGTGACCTCCTCTACATGCTGGCTCTCGTCCTCCAGCTTCACGTCGAACCTCTTGCGGTTGCCGATGGCAAGGGTGAGGCTCTTGTAGCCTATGTACGAGATGCGGAGCTTGTTGGCAGTGTTCTTCACCTCAAGCGAGAAGTTGCCGTTGATGTCAGTCACGGTAGAGGACGTGATGCGCCCGCCTTTGTCCTGTTCTATCACGCTTGCCCCAATGATCTCGCCGTCGGCAGAGCCCACGTTGCCCGTAACAATGACGGTCTGGGCGAGAGCCATGCTCACCGGCAGGAGCAAAAGCAGCATGGATAATATCTTTTTCATCATGTTCAGTGTGTTGTGTATGGATTACTCAGGCATCAGCGCCCTGTCTATAAGATGTATTACGGAATATGACGACGACACTATCTCGTCGGCTCGGCGGTAGTTGGCGGCATTGACGATGAAGTCGCGCCCCTGCACGTTGTACAGCCCGGCGGTCTTAGCCACGTGCGCCACGTTGCCCTTTGCGTCGCGTATGGTAAGGTTGCTGCCGTCGCTGCTCACGTTCAGCTTCTGGAACCTCTCGTTGTCGTCGCGCGCCGCCGTCTCGTAGCTCATGCCCGTGAACGGCGTGCCGTCAATGTAGACGGAGTTGTCCATGAAATGGTATTTCAGGAAGCGTGTCAGGTGCTTTGCCCATGCGCGCTTCGTAGCGTCGTCGTCCTGGCTTGCTATCTCGTCCCATGTGTGCAGATTGGTATCCGCCTTGAACGCTGCGTCTACGGCATCATTGGTCGGTACGAACACGGTGTACCTGAAGTTGCTGAACGACCTGACCACGTTGCCCAGCCCTGAAGAACCGGACGTGCGGTTCAGGGTGAAGACGCTGGTTATCTCGGCGTCGTTCTGGAAATAGGAGAACACCATGTCGTTGCCGTTGAGCAACTCGAAAAACTTGCTGTACTCAGCATGTTCGCCAAGGATGGTGAAGACTGACTTTGTGGGCGACTGCGCCACGCGGTCGATGAAGAACGTGCGACCGTTGTCCGAGTCGTAGACTGCCTTTCCCGCCTGTCCCTGGCGGCTCACGAGCACGGCAGGCGGCACGCCGTTCTCAATGTCGCCTCCACCGGTCACGGCAAGGCTCTCGCCCCTGCCCGCCACCTTGATGGTGGCTCCACCCTTGGTAAGGGCATACTGGCAGGTGCCGTCGTCGATGTATCCCGACATGTTGCCCTCTGCGTCCATGCCACCCACCACTATGTGGCTGTCGCAAATGTCGTAGAGGCGGTTGCGAAGAATGCCGGCATCGGTGATGGTGCGTTCGTAGGAGCCACGCGTGCCGTCATCGTTGACGGTATAAACGTCGGCAGTCACAGGGTTTGCCTGCGTAGCGTCAAACTTGAAAGACCATATCCTGCGCGAGCTCTTGCCTATTGCCCAGCCCACGGGGTCACGATACTGCTGCAGGGCTTCGTCGGTAGGTACCAGGAGGTTATACATGTTCTCCATGCTGCGCAGGTAGAGGTAAAACTTCATGGTGTTGTCCTGCAATGCCCAGTTCATGATTTTCGTGTTGTCATTGGTCATGACCGACGCATAGACACTCTGGTAGTCGATGGGCGGATATACCTTGTTGGTCACGTACACTACGCCGTTGCCCCCAATGTATGTTTTCACGATGTCGCCCTCCGACACATGCATCGCGAAGCTGTTCTCGTCGTTCATCGTCGGCCAGGCGTCGGGCAGAGAAGTCATGAACGACTTCTTTTGATGGTTCTTCACAAACAGCGCCACAAGGCTCGTAGGCACATTGTCCCACGAACCATACGCATCCTTGAGATACCTGCCGCGGCTGCTGTTCATATAGTCGTCCATAGCCTCATCCGTGGGCACGAACATCGCCCCCATGTCCGTATTGCCTTGATATGAGTTTTGCGACGGGTCAAGGTATAGCAGCCCGTAGTTGGTCATATTGTTACCGTCGGGGTCGTATGGGCGTGCCTCGGTAAAATAACGTTTCACGAACACGGTGTCCGTGATGGCGGGATGGCCGATGTCTGAACCATTGTAAAGCTCGTGCACAGCCTGGTCAACCGACGGCACGTAGTAAGGAGCCGAAAAGCGGTTCATGAGGCTATTGAAAATGCCCGTCTGCCCGTTAAGGGCAATAATTTGCGACATGTTGCGACTTGGCGTAAGCACATTGTCCATGATGTGCACATATCCGTTCTTGCACACCACATCAGCCTTCTTCACCTTAAGCCCGTTGATGTACACAGCCTGAGGGTCATATTCGCCACCCGTGATGATTTCCATCTCGTGCTGCGAGAGGTTGTTGGTGGTGAAGTGGCGGGGCGTGAAATGCACGAGGTACGGACTGGCATCATCGTCCACGAGATAGATGCCTCCTGCCTTGAAGCGTGTCCAGAACGGAGCCGAAAGCTGCACAGTGTCCGTCACATGACTGATGCTGTCAAGATAGGTGTACTGCGTGGCTCGTCTGAGTCCCACTCCTTCACCTGTAGTGCTCTCGGTTGGCGTAGTGTTGGCAAGCATGTCAGCCATGTATGACATATTAATCATGCTTGAAAACAGCAACGACCGTTTCTGCGCCATCGTGAGCTGCTCATAGCTGTGCACACCATACGCGTTTTCGCGGAAGAAAGCGGCAAAGGCTTCGTCGTCGGCAGGGAAGACGGTCTTGCTGCCCGTAAGCGAGAGCACTCGCCCGTAGTCCAAGTCGTCCACCAGTCGCAGGTAGTTGTTGAAGCAGCCTTGCCGCTGCAAATATTCATAGACGCTTCCGCCAAGGAAGTCGGGGTCCTCGTCGTCGTAGCGGTAGTCGTCGGAGCACGCCGCAAGCACCACAAGCGCCACAAGCGCCATGCAGGCGAGCCACAACGCGCCCCTTGTTTGCCTTTTAATCATGCAGGAGAATCTTTTCAAAGTTGTTTACGTTTTTTTCAGATGGGTTTTTAAGCTAAGCTATGATGCAAAGTTAATAAACTTAAAGCACATACAACATGCAAAGGCGTCGCAAAAACTGAAAAATATGTGTCAATATAGCCGCATGTCTTCATTTCTCCCACTTATTGGAATCACCGCCTCACAAACCTTGTCATAAATAATTCCTATATTTGCATTATTAAATTCCTTCAACTATACTAAACATTTCAACCATGAGCCACAATGCAACAATATTTCAAAAGCTTCTCATGCTTCCACTCTTTATGATTCCTCTACTCTCTTATGCCAAAACCATACCCTCTGTATTAGACTACCATTCGCCGTCGGCTACATGGATGGGAGCAATACCAATAGGCAACGGACGCATTGGAGCCATGATCTATGGAGGCACTGCAAAAGAAACCATCGCATTGAACGAAGTAACCATGTGGTCGGGGCAACACGATACCGAGGCAAACAACCTGTGCGGCCCGGAGCACTTGAAGGAGATACGACAGGCATTTTTCAGTGGAAACACGGCTTTGGGCAATGAGCTTACCACACGCTATCTGAGCGGGCACGGGCGCTCGTTCGGGACTAACCTTCCTTTCGGCGACCTCAACATCAAATTCCACAACCGTTCCGGGCAGCCTTCCGACTATCACCGGCGGCTGTTCATGAACTGTGGCACCACGGAGGTTTCATACAGCATCAACGGCAAACGGTACCTGAACCAATATTTTTGCAGCAACCCTGCCGACGTGATGATTGCACACTACACATCGTCGGCACGACACGACATATCAGCCAACATCGGCGTGTCAATGTTACGCCATAGCCAAGTGATGGCTAAGCCGGACGGGCTATGGATAACAGGCGACGCACGATTTGACAAATGCGGCACTGGCGGAGTCAAGTTTCTCGCCATCATAAGAGTGCTGGCAAATGGCGGGGAAAAGACCGTAGGCAAAGATTGCATTAGCGTTAAAAGAGCCAATGAGCTTACCGTCATAGTCGATATACGCACTGACTATATGCAAGATCAATATGCCGACATCTGCAACAAGACCATAGACAAGGCTGTCAGAACAAGTTATGACAAGCTTAAACGCCAGCACCAAGACGACTTCTCGCGGCTTTTCTCACGCATGAGCATTGACTTGGGCGGAGATGGGAATACTGATGTCAACCAACTGTTTGCCGAGGCTCATGCCGGACAGTCAAATCCTGCATTTGATGCCCTGTTCTTCCAGTTTGGCAGATACATGCTCATATCTTCATCAAGGGAAAACTCTCCACTGCCAGCCCACCTGCAAGGAATATGGAATGACAACCTTGCGTGTAATATGCCGTGGACATGCGACTATCATCTCGACATCAACATAGAACAAAACTACTGGGCTGCAAACATCGCCAACCTTGCTGAATGTAACCAGCCTCTATTCAAATATATAGAATTGCTGGCGCGCTATGGCCACGACACGGCACGCAAAGTGTATGGCTGTGACGGATGGGTGGCTCACACCATAAACAACGTATGGGGGTACACGGCACCGGGCAACGGCATAGGATGGGCTCTGAACGTAACAGCAGGAGCCTGGCTTGCCACACACCTTTGGACTCACTATGATTTCACACGCAACCGCCAATGGCTATGCTCTACGGGATACCCGCTACTAAAAGCCACTGCAACATTCTTCACCGACTATATGGTCACTGACCCACGCACCGGATACCTTGTCACAGGACCCAGCATATCACCCGAATGCGCCTACCGTACTGCCGACGGCTCAGTGTGGAGCGTGTCAATGATGCCCACCATTGATAGAGCCATAGTTCATGACATATATCAAGCTTGCATAAATTCAGCGAAAATACTTGACACCGACTCTATCTTCCGCTCTCGTTTGGAACATGACATTCGCCTGCTGCCGCCACTTGAACTGAACGGTGACGGCGAGTTGAAAGAATGGTTTGAAGACGTTAAACGCGCTGACCCTGCCCACAGGCACGCTTCACACCTCGTAACCTTATATCCACTTGGACAAATATCACCCGAACATACGCCGGCACTTGCAGAAGGATGTCGTCAATTTCTCAATCATCAACTTGGAAACCCACAATGGGAGGACACTGAATGGAGCCGGGCCAATGCCATCTGTTTCTACGCCCGACTGAAAGACAATGAAAAAGCCTATAGCTCTATCTTGGGATTATACGGTAAGTTCATGCGCGAAAACCTCATGACCGTATCGCCAAAAGGTGTAGCCGGTGCAGAAGACGATATTTTCAGCTTCGACGCTACAGAAGCAGCTGTGGCAGGCATGTGCGAAATGCTTCTGCAAAGCTACGACGGCTGTCTCGACTTTCTACCGGCACTGCCAACAGAATGGAAAGACGGAAGCATAAGGGGAATATGCGCACGCGGGGGCATAGAGGCTGACATAAGCTGGAAAGACGGCAAAGTGACATACGCCACATTGCGAAGCAACAACAACCAAACAGTAAGGTGCAAAATTAACGGACGCTCTATCAATGTAAAACTAAAATCAGGACATCCATTGAAGCTGAAAGCCAAACTTATACGCTCACTTTAAGGAAAAAGACAAAAGCAAAGTGGCTTCAAAGGCTCTTTCCGTAACAAAAAACAAGACGAAAGAAATTGACAAAAAGTAAAAAATGTAGACAATCGGAAAGTGGTGTTCCAGAAGTCAAAAACTGGTATTTCGACATTATCATGACTGCCTCAAAAAGACAATACGCCGTCCGTGAAGCGTCTTTACGCCGCAATTGCCTCATATTGCCGCCGTAAATATGTCTTATTGCCGCCGCAATTGCAATGTCTTTACGCCGTAATAGTATTATCTTTACGGCGTAAAGGCGAAACCGTCTCGAGAGCTAAAGCAAGGCTATTTTCCTATATTATTGATATACAACGGTTTACAGAATCATTCACCATTGCGCTGTACCGAAAAAACTTATGGCTTGATTACAAATATGCCACTCATGCAGGCACTTGCAATGATTAAAAATTTACAAAGCCGTTGCCCGACATTGCAATAACGCAGGCGGGCGGCATCAGACGGCTCCCAATTACCACCTGTCAGTACGGAAAGGTGAGGCAGGCAAGCCGGAAGCATTGGTAAGATTGCAGTCAGGATTGTCATCCCATGCATAACGCACTGCCAACGGGCACTCTACTTCCTTTGCCGACACCACGACCGTTGAGCCGTCGACACGGGCATCTGCCCAATGAAACTTATGGTCAGGGCCGGCAATGGCAAAGCCCGTGAGCCGCAATCCGTCCTTCGCCTTCATGCCCTCGGCATGGCTGAAACGCAAGCGTATTTGTTTGCCTTCTATCTCGTATCCCTCATATTCAGGCCCGGACCAAGCCACATTCTTGCCATAAGTAAGAGCCTCAGCCAAAAGTGCCAGCCGGCGCCCCACCTCATCCTTCGTGGTAGGGTGTATATCCTTTGGGTTGCCTATGTCTATATTCACTGCCATAGCAGCTCCTGCCACATTGCGTGCCACAAAATCTTGTGCCTCACGCAACTTTGCCCAGTCACTTTCCACTGGCTCGGGATGCCGGTCCATGAAGTTGGCAAGCTGCATGATATAGAAGGGGAAGTCTACACCCCATTTGCTGCGCCAGTCGTGTATCATGACTGACAACAGGTCACGGTACTGTTCCGCACGCCCTACATTTGCCTCGCCTTGATACCATATAGCGCCTCGTATGGCATAAGGCACAAGAGGATTAATCATGGCATTGAAAAGCACGCTCGCCACATTCGGATTACTGGAAGAATCCACAGGTTTCGGCTCTACCTTGCTAAAGTCTGTTGAAGGATTGACTTTCCACACACCGGCGAGACTCTTCGATTTGGCGGAGCCTGACAGAGCTATGGTCATATCCTTTGGCTCGCCCCAAATACCACCTTCACCACCATTGTCACAGTCGAGTACCGTAATGACCGCTTTGCCTGCTTTTACCAAGCGTGCCGGAATTTCATAATGGCGTTGAACGTTATAACCTTCTGTACGCCCAATCTCAACACCATTGAAATAGGTTATGTCGTTATCATCAATCATGGAAAGGCGCAAGTCAAGTTTACGCCCTGCCCACGAAGCCGGAATGTCAATGGTCTTGCGAAACCAAATATAACCATCGTAGCCAGGAAGCCCTGCTTTCTCTATCTGTGTGGGAAGCGTCATGTCACGCCATGAGCTATCGTCGTAGCCTGTTTCGGCAAAGACGCAATGTCCTTTAGAATCATAACTACCAACCCGGGCCGCCATCCTGTCGTTCCATGCCTTGAGGGCGTCGTTGTATTGTTTTTGGCGCTCAACCTTGTCAGCTGGCATCTTTTCCAAGGGCTCAAGTTGACTATCGAATGCCTTCATCGGGCGCAGAGCATCTGCGCTTGTCCAAGCCTCAGCCACAGTACCGCCCCAGCATGTCATTATCAACCCCACAGGCACATCAACGCTCTCGCTGATGTTCTTGCCGAAGAAAAAGCCTGTTGCAGAAAAGTCCTTTACTGTTTCAGGATTGCACTGCATCCAACCGCCTCCTTTGACGGTAATGTCAGGCACAGGCTTGGGGCTCGTCGTCTTGTCTACTTGCAACAAGCGTATATTGGAGTACTTAGCTGACCGGGCTATCTCCTCGGCATTCATTTTTACGTTCCACCCTTGCATGGGCATCTCCATGTTCGACTGTCCTGTGCAAAGCCAGACCTCGCCCACTAACACGTTGTTCAGCTTGAGCTTCGTGCCGTCACTGATAGTTATGCTATATGGGCCGCCAGCCTTTGGAGTTGCTACCGTCAACTTCCAATGGCCATTGGCATCGGCTATGGTAGTGTATTTCTTTCCATCCCAAGAAGCCACCAGCGTGACCGTCTTGCCAGGCTTTGCCTCACCCCAAAATGGGGCATTCGTCTGTTGCTGCAACACCATGTTGTCGGAAAACATAGGTTGAAGCCTTATTTTGGCATGAATGGGCAAAACAACAATAACCACACCTACCAGGAGGCTCAAGCGCAGAGGTTGGCGATGGTTTCGGAACGCGCCTGAACGCCACCACAGGTGCTTTGACAATAACCAAAAGAAGTTCATAAGCTGTACTAAATGTTTTAAGAAACTATTGTTTAGTGATTTCAATCACGCGGCTCGACATATCGTTACCCGTAAGCAACTTTAGTCCAACCTTCATTAGATAATCGCCAGAATAGACCTTATTATTGCATGAAAGGCCACTTTTTTGTCCTGGCATTACCATTATTTCTTTCACAAGATAGCACGCGTCAGCATCAAGTCCCTTTAGACATACTGGCAGCAGCTGCTCGGCATAACGCGGATGAATGTCATAGGCATAGACAAGAGCCTGCTTGCCATCCTCTGACGTGCGCTGCATGACGCAGTGGTTGGTGTTGTATGGAGAAACAAGGCGATAAAGCAACGGCGAATAAACCACATTGCTCAGACGGCGGTGCTCGCTTATGGCTTGGCGGCAATAGGCAAGATCGTCGGAGCTGAGAGACTTCAAGTCTATGTCAAAGCCAAGCTTGCAGGGGAACGCCACATCAACGCGAAACTTGACGCTTGCCCTACGGTTCCAATTGGTGACATGGGCGCACATTGCCTTCGAGGGCATGAACTGGGAGAAGCCCCACTGTATAAACAATCGCTCCACGGGGTCGGTATTGTCGGAGCACCAAAACTCCGTAAAGTACTTCAGCCCGCCAAAATCGCAGCGTCCGCCTCCGCCGGAGCACATCATCATGTACAGATCGGGATACTTGCACTGTATGCGCTCCAAGACATTGTAAAGCCCGCGCACGTAGTCGACAAACAGATTGCCCTGGTTTTCTTTCTCATAAAGGGAATAGGCATTTGTAACAGGGCTGTTGCAGTCCCACTTGAAATAGTTCAAACCTGGATTTTCACGCTTCAAACCATCAACCACCGAGAACACATAGTCTTGTACCTTCGGATTGGAAAGGTCCAGCACGAGCTGGTTGCGAAAGTAATAGGTCTCGCGGTCTGGCAGCCGCAGTATCCAGTCGGGATGCTTTTCCGCAAGCTCGCTCTTCGGGCTCACCATCTCTGGCTCTATCCATATACCAAAACCTATGCCACGGTCGGTTGCCGCCTTTACGAGGTATGGCACTCCGTGCGGCAGCTTGCGGTTGTTGGGTTGCCAGTCGCCAAGCGATGTGTGGTCGCTCTCACGGGGATACTTGTTACCAAACCATCCGTCATCGAGTAGGAATATGTCCACCCCGAGGTCTCTTGCCTCGTCGAGAAGCGAGGTTAGTTTGGGCTCGTCGAAATCGAAATAGGTGTTCTCCCAGTTGTTGAGCAACGTCATGCGCGGCTTGTCAGCCATGTGCAGCTGATGGCGCAGCGCCCACCGCTGGAAACGGCGACTGCCCTCGCCGGATCCGTTTTGGCTGAGAGTGAAAATGAATTCGGGCGTGCGGAACGTCTCTCCACGCGGCAGAAGGTAGGTGGAGGCATCAGGATTGATGCCGGCAAGCACGCGTAGTTCGTTGTTGTTGTCAACCTCAAAGGTGAAACGGAAGTTACCTGTCCAGGCAAGCGTACCCATGAGCACCTGACCTGTTTCTTCGCTCACGGGTGCGCCGATGCCGACTTCGAAGAAGGGCGGGGCAAAGATGTTTTCGCGTGCGCCAAGCCGCGTATCAATTGTCTTCTTGCCAAACCGGAGCTGCTGACTGCTCATCATCATCTCCTTTGCCCAGTTGCTCGAAAATTCTGTGAGGTAATAGGCTGGCGCCTCGAAATAGAGCAAGGAAGAAGCGTAGCGACTGATGTACACCTTGCCACGTTCCTGATGGGTTATCTCGGCATATTGCTTTATTATGTCCTCGTCGGGATATGCTGTGAAATGCAGGTTTACCTGGACAGGGTAAACGCCATCGCGCAGGCGGACGATAGTTTCGGTACCACCTTCCACCGACTTGCTCTCATGTGATACATATTTCAACACCGACGTGGGATTGCCGTCGGCATGGCGTATCTCCAGCGGGGCTGCGAAATAGTCCTCAGTGCCCATGACAGGATACACCTCGTTGCCACGGGCAAGGGTCGACTGGGCATCGCAACGAGGCATGTAAAGCTCTGCGAGACTGACAGAAGGCGACAGGCGTTCGCCAAGGTAAGTCTGGTAGAGACGACCGTCGTCCTTCACCTGCATCACGAGTTGCGTATGGCGGGTGGCGACGGAGATAACGGTCTTTGCCGGCAGAAGCGCCGGAAGCAGTGCCATCAAGGCAAAAGCGAAAATTCTCAGTAGCATACGTTGTAGGATTTTTCTGTGTTTCAGCAAAGATAGTTATTTTTTATATTACAGGAAACGGCAAGCCGTTTAAAGTCTGCAACTACTGTCCACGAGTAACGCTTTTGCTACGGTCGTTGTATTTTTTTCTACATCTGAACCATATTTTTATATCACGCCACGTGGGCGTTATCAGGGTTTTTCACTATCTTTGTAACCTGGAAAACATAAAGACAAAAACCGATGACCACAAAAAATACTTACCGCCTGTGCACACTGCTGATGTGCCTGCTGTGCACGGTTGGCAGAGCACAGCACGTGCTGCCTAACTTGTTCTTCACACACATAGACAGCCGCACCGGGCTCTCGGAGAACAACGTGAAGTCGATAACGCAAGACGCATGGGGCTTCATGTGGTTCGGCACCAAGAACGGGCTCAACCGCTACGACGGCAACACGATAAAGCACTACGTGGTGAGCGACCCGCAGAAACGACACTCCAACCAGAACATTTCAGCCCTGTTCGAGGACAAGGACAGGAACCTTTGGATAGGCACCGACAAGGGCGTGTTCATATACAATCCCTTCAGCGAACAGTTCAGCTTCTTCAACGCCAAGACAAAGAGTGGCAAGCGCATTACCAACTGGATTTCACAGATTGAAGCCGACCACGACGGCAACATCTGGATAATATCGCCTGACGAAGGCGCCTTCCGCTACCATGCCGCCACGAAGCAGCTATACGTGTACCGCACGAGCAACAAAGCATCGTACCAGGACAATCCCGAATGCATGTGCGTGAGACGTAACGGTGAGGTGTGGCTCGGAACGTCGGGGGCTGGTCTCTACCTCTACCACCATTCTACAGGACAGCTTTCGCACTTCCTGACCGACGCGGCTGGCTATTCGCTGAAAGGCAAAAACATTTACGTCATGGCAGACTACGGCGAATGGATTGCCATAGGAGAACACGAAGGAAAGCTTGTGAAATATAACCCTACGACAGGGAGCTTTGCCGACGTGGATGCGCCAAGCGTACACTATAAAGTGATACGCGCCCTGATATACGACGGGCGGGAGCTCATAGTGGGAACGCAAGACGGACTATACTTCATAAACGAGAAAACCGGAAAGACAAGGGTGGTAAGGGAAAACGACACGCAACCCAACGGGCTTGCCGACAACATGATTTACTCGCTATACCGAGACAGAGCCGACGGCATCTGGGTGGGCACCATGCTCAGCGGCGTGAACTACCTTCCAAGACAAGGCATGATTTTCTACCGGTACATTCCGACCAAGACGGCTAACTCTTTCAGCAACAAACGCATAAGGGAAATGGTTTGCATGCCTGGAGGCGACATTTGGATTGCTACGGAGGAGGGACACATAAACATATACCACCCACGTACACACTTGTTAGAGACCATCAGCACGCCCATGTACAAGGGCGGCAGCAACAGGCTGGCTCTGATGGCAAGGGGAGGAGAAGTGTGGTCGGGACTTTTCAAGAACGGACTCGACATCATAGGGGTGCAATCGCACAAGGTCACACACTACACGCCGCAGCAGCTGCACCTTGAAGGCGAGGGAAGCGTCTATGCACTGAAGCAAGACCGCAGGGGAAACGTGTGGCTCGGAACTGGAAGCGGACTGTACAGGAAAAACAGCAACATGACCTTCTCAAAGATAAAAGCCCTCGGTGGAGCATTCTGTCAAGACATTGCCGAGGACAAGAATGGCTACATCTGGATATCAACAATAGGCAGCGGCGTGTATAGGTACAATCCTGCCAACGGAAAGGCAAGGCAATACACCCACTCTGACAATGACACCACGTCGATAAGCTCTAACGACGTGAGCAGCATGACCATAGACCATGCTGGAAATATATGGTTCTCTACCGACCGCGGAGGCATTTGCAGATACAACGCCGGTAAAGACAACTTCACTTCATACTCGCGCCAACAGGGGCTGCCGGACGACGTAGCTTACAAGATACTGGAAGACAAAAAACACAACCTGTGGTTCGGAACCAACCACGGACTCGTCAGATTCATGCCTGCAAAAGGGAAAGCCGAGGCTTACAACAACAATCAACAGTACAACTATCAGTTCAATTACAAGTCGGGCGTGAAAACGGCAAATGGGACATTTCTTTTCGGAGGCGCCAACGGACTGGTTGAACTCAATCCTGAACTTGCCGACATGGCAATGCGGCACCAGCATGTCTACATCACAAACATAAACGTAGACGGAGAGGAGATATTGCCACAAGATAGCAAAATCATAGACACCAACATCATTCATGCCAAAAGCATCAACCTGCCCTACGGCTTCTCTACTCTGAGTCTTGATGTCTCTACGCTGAACTATACGGGCATAGAGCGAGAGAACATAGAATACATGCTCGCAGGAGTGGACAAGACATGGAACACGTCAAACACCGGCATCGGCATAAAATATTCGCAGTTGCCACCCGGAAGTTATAAGTTGCGCATACGCATGGCAGGCGACGACAACTCCGGGCGCATTATCACAATAAACGTAAGCCATCCTTGGTGGTCTACCACAATCGCAAAAATCATTTATGCAGTCCTAGCAGCAATTATAGCCATCATGCTGTACCGCATCGTGCAAAGGCGACAGGCGCGAATAATTGCATTGCGTGAGAGAAGGTTTAAGGAAGCGCAAAACAAAGAACTCATGGAGGCAAAGATAAGCTTCTTCACCGACATAACCCACGAACTGAGAACGCCGCTGACATTGATAAGCGGCTCGGTGGAAAGCATTGACACCATGAACGTGAAAAACCAAACGCTGCAAAAGAACCTGCTCTCAATAAAAAAGAACTGCCGACGGCTGCTGAACCTCATAAACCAGTTGCTCGACTTGAGGCGCATGGATGCGAAAAGCATGAAGCTCAACTTCATAAACACCGACGTAGTGAGGCAGGTAAGGGAAATAATATCACGCTTTGAACCGTCGATAAACAGCATGAACAAAACCATCAGCCTGGACACAGAACACGACTCTATAGTGATGCCAATCGACCCTGAGGCTTTTACTAAAATAATGAGCAACTTGCTCAACAACGCCCGAAAGTACTCTGAGACATTCATACAGGTCATCGTAAGGATGACAGACAACGACAGTCTGCTCATAAACGTGCAAAACGACGGAGAAAGAATACCAGCCGACAAAACGGACGAAATATTCCAACCCTTCACAAGGCTTGAAAGAGCCGAAGACACGGCAGGTTCGGGCATAGGTCTGCCCTTGGCACGATCTTTGGCGGAACTGCACAACGGCACACTCACACTCGACACCGAATCAGAATACAATTCTTTCATACTGACCCTGCCAATGCACCAGGACTACGTAATAGACACAGGTAACAACAGCATTGCCGACAATGCCGTGAACATGGCAAGCGAATCTATAGAAGACTACACGGACAACACCGGCAACGAGAAAGACCATACAATACTGATTGTGGAAGACGACAAGGAAGTGATGGACATGATTGTGGACAATATGAAGGGACAATACAACATTGTCACCGCATGCAACGGAAAGGAAGGACTGGAAAAAGCTAAGGCAGAGCACGTAGACCTCATTATATCCGACGTAATGATGCCGGTCATGGACGGACAGGAAATGACACGGAAAATAAAGGACGACATAGAGGTAAACCATATCCCCGTAATACTGCTCACGGCACGCAACACCTTGGAAAACAGACTCGACGGTCTGCGAGCCGGAGCCGATGCCTATATAGAGAAACCATTCTCTTTCGCACACCTGAAAACACAAACCGACGCACTGCTCGCCAACAGGAAAAGGGAAAGGGAAAGCTTCCTGCACAAGCCTTACCTGCCAGTGCAGAACTCAAAGATAAACAAGGCAGAGGAAGAATTTATGAAGAAAATAGCCGATGTCATCATTGCCAACCTGCGAAAACCCGGATTCAATGTCGAGCAGTTGGCAGGGGAAATGTGCATGAGCCGCTCAAGTCTCCACCGAAAGATAAAAGAGGTATCAAACCTTACGCCCATCGACTTCATAAGGCTCATAAAACTAAAGAAAGCGGCTGAACTAATGCGCGAGCACGGATACCGCACAAACGAAGTGTGCGAGATGGTGGGCATCAGCTCGCCATCCTATTTCATAAAACTGTTCCAAAAACAATTTGGCATGACGCCGAAAGAGTTTGCATCAAATGAAGAAAAAACAGGCAAATAGTTATCCTATACTACAGATTGCGACAAATCAACTAATTTCTGAAATGATTATAGTTGACAAGCTCAGGGATAATCGCTAATTTTGTAGCAAACTAAAGGCTTCAATTCTGAATAATGAACATTTCACGATTATTGCTCCTATCAGCCATCATTGCCCTGCCAGCGTGCCTGCATGCAAGCGAGACATTTATATATGGCTTGTGGAAACTGAGTTTCGACAATGGCATAAGCATATTCTACAACGGCAAAGCCATTGCAAGACATGCCACTGTCGAATGTACCATCGGCAAAAACACCCTATCTACGAGCGACTACAATAGGCACAAGATAACACAAGACAAAACAACCGACAAGCTCGGAAAGGCAAGAATATGGACTGTGACATATCAAGGCAAAGGATTGCCACGGATAGTGCAGACCTTCAGCATATACGGAAAATTCCTAACCGTTTCAGCCAAAGTAATAGCGGCAAAGCAATTGTCGACCAACTACATCGCTCCCCTTGTGACCAATGACACAGGCGACTTTTTCCAATCTGAAGGCAACCGACAGCTTTTCGTACCATTTGACAACGATTGCTGGATACGCTTCCGCTCTGACTCAGCAGCACGCAACGACCTGCGCTCATACGAAGCCACTGCCGTATATAACGCCAAGTCAAGGAAAGGTATTGTCATGGGAGCCATAGACCATGACACATGGAAAAACGCCATAGACATCAAGAGAAAAGGAACAAGTCTGAAACTATTCAGTGGCGTGGCAGACAGCCTCACACGAGATCATAACCCGCACGGGAAAGTCTGCGGGAGGAATGTCAGCTCAGCTCGCTTTTTCATTGGCGCATTCGACGATTGGCGACTGGGGCTCGACACATACGCAGAAACCAACGCTAAAGTAACCCCACCACGCACATGGAACAAAGCCGTGCCCTTCGGATGGAACAGTTGGGGAACGCTACAATTCGGCGTAAATCATAAAAACGCAACGGAGGTTTCCGCCTTCTTTGCCGACAACTTGCAAAACAATAATTTCCTAAATGCCGACAACCATGTATACATCGGAATAGATTCTGGTTGGAACAACATCTCAGACGCCGACCTAAAAGACTTTGCCGACCAATGCAAAAAGCGGAACCAAGTGCCATGTGTCTACTGGACTCCTTTCACCGACTGGAGCAAAGACGGCAACAGGCAAGTACCGGGCACAACATATAAATACAAAGACGTTTGGCTCTACGCCAACGGGAAACCACAAGAGCTTGACGGGGCGTTCGCGGTTGACCCGACACATCCTGCTATAAGAAAGACAATGGAAGATATTGCGGCGAAGTTTCGCTCAATTGGCTTCAAATACGTAAAGATGGACTTTATGACCCACGGACGAATGGAAGCCGATAACTGGTACAACAAAAGCATAACCACGGGTTCACAAGCCTACAACTATGGCATGAGACTGCTCGACTCCATTTTCCATGACATGTACATCAACCTTTCTATATCGCCAATATTCCCGGCACAATACGCGCAAAGCAGACGCATAGCCTGCGACGCGTGGAACAAGATGAAGGATACCGAATACACCTTGAATGCACTAAGCTATGGCTGGTGGATAGGACGAGTCTATGATTTCAACGATGCCGACCACGTGGTGTTACGTGATGCATCAGACGGTGAGAACAGGGCACGTGTCACATCGTCGGTCATAACAGGGCTTTACATCATAGGCGATGACTTCAGCAATCCAGGAGACATTATTGCAAAAGAGCGCGCAATGAGCTACCTTACAAACCCTGCAATCAACCGAATAGCCACGGGAGTGCCTTTCCGTCCGATTGAAGGCGACAATGACAAATGTGAAAACTGTTTCGTCAGATATGAAGACAATGGCGACATCTACATAGCTTGCTTCAACTACGGAGACAGCAACAAAACATTCACTATACAGCCAGAACGACTCGGCATAGCCTCGTTTGACAAATATAAAGTCACAGAACTGTGGTCAGGCAAAGGCGCCGACCTTTCAAAAGGCATGCCCGTAGCAACAAAAGACGTGAACGTTTACTTACTAAAGAAACAATAAACCATTTTGCAATGACTAAAACACTTATTTTATTTTTTCTGATGCTTGTGACAATGGCATCGACCAAAGCGCAAACCATCAGCAACTCTGGATGGGCTATTTCTTTTGACGACCTTACCAAGACGCTTGCTATAGACAAAGATGGCAAACACATTCTTTCGGGCGTATACGCCGAAGCCAGATATTCTGTTGGCAATGGCAACAACGTTGAGACTACGTCAAAGGCTGCGGAATACAACGGCATGACCACAGAAACAATAAACGACGAGTTCGGCAGTGGTACAAGGTACACGTTCAACTACGTCCTGACCGACGGAGTCAAAATGCTCCAGCAGTTTGTCTTCTACCCCAATTTGCCCTATTTTATTACACGCCTATCGCTCAGCTGTGAAGGTAAGACGGTAAAAAGCAACTATCTATCGCCTGTCTCGACCACTACCACCGCTTCATTCCTGCCCACAGGAAGTGAGAGAACTGCCAACCGTATGCTCTATGTGCCTTTTGACAATGACGGATTCGTCAGCTACCAATCGATGATATGCAATCATGACAACAATGGCAATCCACGCGAGACAAATGCCTACTCAGTTTGCGCAGTCTATAACGGAGAGACAAGGCTCGGACTCGTGGCAGGAGCTGTTGACCACGATACTTGGAAAAGCATAATACATGTCAAGGTAGACAACTACACTGACATACAGGAATTTAACCTGCGCTCTGGTTACACCGACTATTGGAGCCATAGCAACGGATTGCCGCATGGCTCCATAACAGGCGAGACCGTAAGCAGCGCACGCTTCATCATGGGAATGTTCAACGATTGGCGCAACGGCATGGAAACTTTCGCGCAAGCCTGCTTGAAAATTGCTCCACGATGGGAATGGAACGGGAGCAAACCAGTAGGATGGAACTCATGGGGCGTGATGCAAACAAAAGTAAGCTACGACGGTACCATAGACGTGGGCACTTTCATCAACGACAACTTACGTGCGCATGCTTTCGAAGCTGCAGATGGCAAAGTGGTGCTTAGCCTCGATTCGTATTGGGACATGAACTTTACAGACCAGCAAATGAAAAATTTCGTTGCCTACTGCAACGAACATAACATGATACCAGGCATATACATGTGTGACTTCTCCGATTGGAACAGCGACTCAACTCACACCATCTCCGGCACATCAAAGTATATTGCAAAAGACAGGTGGCTCAGGGCTAACGGCAAGTTCGTGAAAGTAGACGGGGCATATTGCAACGACCCCACCCATCCCGCCACAAAAATACAGATTGTCTCTAACCTGAACCGCTTTAAGCGATGGGGAATAAAATACATAAAAAGCGACTTTATGAGCAACGGAGCTATAGAAGCCGATTCTTGGCATGATAAGAATGTGCACACCGGCATACAGGCTTACAACCAAGGAATGGCTTTCCTAAAGCAAAAGATAAAGGAAATAATGGGTGACGACGTTTATCTGAACCTCTCTATCGCTCCACTATTCCCATATCAATATGCACACGGACGGCGTATCAGCTGCGACGCATGGGGCACCATAAGCCAGACTAAGTACATGATGAACAGCTTGTCATACGGGTGGTGGCTCAACAATCTCTACTTCTGCAACGACCCGGATCACATTGTACTTAACAACGGTGAAAGCAATGGCGTGAGGCGCGCACGTGTCACTTCAGGCGTTATATGCGGCGCATTGCTTACAGGAGACAACTTCAGCGACAAGGTGGATGCCGGACAACCTGCACAAGAGCGCAAATGGGCTACGGAGTTTCTGACCAACAAAGACATAAACATCATACCGCGCACTTGCTCGTCATTCCGTCCAGTAACGGGCATCAGTAGCAGTGGTACTGGCGCAGAGAACTTCTTCCAAAATGAGGACTCTTTATATTATTATTTCGTAGTCATGAACTATAACACAAGTGTCATGGCTGCAACTATGACATTTGACAAGCTCGGCTTCGATGCCTCTGCTATAGGCGCTATCAAGGAGCTATGGACTGGTCAGAAGGTAGAGGCGTCGGCTTCCGGAATTCCATATAATTGTCCGGGGCGTGACGCACGTATTTACCGTATTGAAAAGAAAAAGGATGTTACAGGCATACATGAAGTAAAGAGCCCTGCAAAACTCTCCCTTGCCTACAACAATGGACGCATAACAGCCGCCGCTTCATCAGGCATAAAACACATCAGCGTCTGCGATGTAACGGGTAAGGCAATACTCACAACTGATGCATCCACTGCCAACATAAGCCGAATGCCACACGGCGTCTACATCGTTACTGCACGCAGTTGCGACAATAAAGTAAGTACGCTAAAAGTATTGAAGTAGAAAAAAGTACTAAGAATTTCTCCATGAAAAACCTCTTTAAGTTCCCTTTTGAAGGAACTTAAAGAATCGTGGAGAAGGAAGACCAAAGCCTGTCGTCGGGCAACGGGGAAACGACGTGTATAAGCTGCTTGGACACAGGGTGGGTGAACTCCACCTCATGTGAAAGCAACGAGATGCTGCCGTCGGGATTAGAACGCCGTGCGCCGTATTTCAGGTCACCCTTGATGGGACAGCCAATATGGGCAAGCTGGCAGCGTATCTGGTGATGCCTGCCTGTCAACAAATGAATTTCCAAAAGGTGATAGTGCTCGCTGTGCGACAGCAGGCGGTATTGCAGCACTGCCTGCTTCGAACCCGCCACTTCTTTGTCGTAGGCATAGCTTTTGTTCTGCTTCTCATTGCGCGTCAGCCAGTTGGTGAGCGTGCCCTGCGGCTGCGGAGGAGCCTGTTGGGTTATAGCCCAATAAGTTTTGTGCACATCACCTTTGCGAAACATTTCGTTGAGACGCGAGAGAGCTTTTGAGGTTCTGGCAAATACGACAAGCCCCGCCACAGGACGATCAAGGCGATGCACCACGCCGAGAAAAACATTTCCCGGCTTGTGGTACTTCGCCTTGATATATTCTTTTACAGTCTCTGAAAGCGGACGGTCGCCAGTCTTGTCGCCCTGCACTATCTCACCCGCTTCCTTAAAGACTATTATAATGTGGTTGTCTTCGTAGACTACCTTCATAAACTCCTAACTGAGTTACATGTTCATTCCGCCATCCACCTGTATGACCTGCCCGGTGACATAGCTTGACATGTCAGAAGCGAGGAACGTGGCAACATTGGCAATGTCTTCCACCTTTCCGGCACGGCGCAGAGGAATGTTCTTTATCCACTCCTTGCGAATGTCCTCAGGCAGAGCCTCCGTCATGGCTGTATCTATAAAGCCCGGGGCGATAGAATTTGCGCGCACGCCGCGACGGCCTATCTCCTGCCCGATACTCTTGGCGAGGGCTATAAGTCCGGCTTTAGAAGCGGCATAGTTGCACTGTCCTGCATTTCCGTGAACACCTACCACGCTTGCCATGTTGATGATAGAGCCACCCTTCTGGTGCATCATGATTGGCGTGCATGCATGGATGAAGTTGAACGCACTCTTAAGGTTGACGTTTATAACGGCATCCCACTGCTGCTCTGTCATCTTCAACATAAGTCCGTCCTTGGTGATGCCTGCATTGTTTACGAGAATGTCTATTGAGCCGAACTCCTTCTGTACCTCAGCAACCACCTCAGCTGTCTGGTTGAAGTCAGCAGCATTGCTGGCATATCCTTTTGCCTTAACGCCCAAAGCTTGTATCTCGCGCTCAGTAGCGAGCCCGCCGTGCTCCTCATCGATGAAAAGATCGGTGAATGCGATGTTTGCGCCCTCAGAGGCGAATTTCAAAGCGATGGCTTTTCCTATGCCACGCGCTGCGCCTGTAATGAGCGCTGTCTTTCCTTGTAATAATCCCATAATGAAAATATGATTATGTTTTCTATTTACGGTGCAAAAATAATGCTTTTGTCTCAATTACGCAAGTAAAACACGAAAAAACCGCCGTCACAATGCTGTGGCAGCGGTTTTCGAGCCTCTTGTCGGATTCGAACCAACGACCCCGAGATTACAAATCA
>CAZZNO010000005.1:35244-46598 GCA_964655685.1 uncultured Prevotella sp. | reverse complement strand
ATCAGCATTACCAATACGAATGCCATGCGCTTTGGACCTGCTGGCTTTATAGGTACTGATGCGGATTTTACTACTGTGAAGGCTGGCGTACGCTCTAATAACTTTGCTTCGGCAGACTGCAACTGGGTTGTCATTGCTGTGTAGGCATTGTATTTAAGTTGCATGTCGTTCTCCAAATCCTCTTGCTTTGATTTTATGCTTTGAAGCAAAACATCTGTATTGGCATCGGAATAGCTTCCATAAAGTTGGCGTGCTTTCTCGTATGCTTGTTTGGTCTGCGCTGTTAATTTCTTATAATAAATAACGTCATTATAAGCTTTGCTGGTTCTATAACGTATGATAAATTCTTGCAGCTTAGACATAACGGTGTCTGCCATCATGGCGCATATAAGTGGGTCTTGATCTTCCACGCTTACTTGAATCATTCCTGTTTTCTTGTCAATACTGCAAGTTATATTATTCCTTGCCTTTCCAAAAATGCCGTCGTCTTCTTTAGATAGGTTGAAAATATTTAATTTGGCGTTTGTGTGTGAAGCCTGTTTTTTCTTAAATATTTTTTTTATGGCTCCAAAAGGTGCCAATAGTGGGTTCTTTTTCTGATGGGATTTAAGGTATTTATAATATGTAGTATCAACAGTACCGTCTTGTGTCTTTACTCGGCAATTCATTAAATTAATGAGGAAATCATTCGATTTTATTAATTCTGGATATAGTTCAGGATATATGGCATCAGTTGTCAATCCATTTCCTACATTGAATCCTAATGAAGATGCTAAGCTTGAAAGTCCTCCAGCAGAATTCTCAAGATTAGTCATTTCGGGGGCGAGTTCCACACTGCTTGTATAATATCTTGGTACTGGTAATATTATGGCACAGGACAGAGCGAATGTTATGATGGTGACGGTAAGGAAAAGCCTTTTCCGCTTTATTATCCTTTTGACGATTTCTATTATATATATTTGGTTGACACTATCTTTCATATATTCGAGTTTTATGATTTAGTTATGCATCTCTTTTATACTACAATACCTCCCCATTGTAAGCATAATATGCTTGTACACAATGGGTTATAATGCTTGTATGTGGTTAATGGCAAAGCGGGCAGTTAAAAGTTGCCCACTTTTTCCCATTTTACTACTTCGTCATATTGGCGATAGTTGCAATCATTGCCGCAATGGAAGTCATGCTTGAGCCGAGGCTCAGTATTTCGCCTGCTGTCATCTTGCGACTTAGTTTGCTTGGTACTACAATTTCGCATCCTGGCTGTATGCGTGCGCCGTTGCTTACTTTTGCCACCATGCCGTTCATATATATAATGTAGGCATGAGTCTTACGGGCATTCTTAGAGAAGCCACCTGCGGCATCAATATAGTACTTTGCGCGTTTGCCTTTTTGGTATGTCACAGTGTTGGGATATAACACAGCACCGTTTACTTTAACCGTTGCCGTGTACTGTGGCAATATGAGGCGGTCGCCTTCCCGAAGCACTACATTTGCGTCGCTGTTAGGGTCTGCCATAGCCTTGTCAAGCTCTATGCCCACAGGATAATAGTCTGGCACTTTAAACTTCTCCAATTGCGTGGCGGAAGCTTGCTGCCCAACCTGTTGCATGTTGCTGTTCTGTGAGTTTGCTGCAAGTTGCAATAGCTGTTGTTGCATTTCTTCCTGCTGCATTTGCAAGGCGGCCTCCATTCGTTTGCGCTCAGTCTCGTTGGTTCTCCGTTCGAGCCGTGCGCCTTTTACGTATGCCATATCAGTTGTTCCCCCTGCTGCCTTTAGAAGTTCGCTTAGGCGCATACTCCTATGTGCAAGTGTATAGGTTCCCGGGAAAACAACTTCTCCTTCAATATAAACACTTTTTTGTTCTGAATAAGAGGGGTCACGGCGTACATAAACCTCGTCAAAGGGTTTTAGCACGAAGCCTTGCTCGCCATCAACTACGAAGCCGTCCTTTAAGGCGAAGCTATATGTTCTGGCTATAACGCTATCAGAATCCATAGCCTTTGGATTGCCTACGCGGCGCGCAACATCTACTTTTACAGTAGATGCCTTGTCTGTAAGGCCACCGGCTTGCAACACGAAGTCTTCAAGAGTCTCGTTGTCCGCATACTTGTATATTCCAGGATACATGACTTCGCCTTGTATGGTTATGGTTTGCTCGTTCATGACCGTCTGTTTGGTTGGTATGAACAACACGTCGTTCTCCTTCAGTGGAATATCGGCAACGCTACCGTCCATTATTCCTTTTATGTCAACTGGTATTACTTTCAGTGTCCGGTCTTCCTTCATTCGGTGCATCACGGCACGTGCGGTGAAAGCCTCTTCTGTCAAGCCTTCGGCGTGCTGAACAAGCGTGCGCACGGAGTTTACTCCGTCGCCGAGCTGGTACATGCCAGGGCGGAACACTGCGCCCTTCACTTCTACTGTGTTTTCGTAGCGTTGAAGTATGGAGTCTACGCTTACCGAGTCTCCGTCCATAACACGGAAGGAGCTCATGTCAAATTCTTCTACGTTGAACACAGCGTATTCGCGCCCTGTCTTGCGATTCACGCGTACCGCCTTTTTATAGGCATCGCCTGTGAAGCCGCCTGCATAACGCAGCAATGTCTCCACGCTCTCATTTTTCTTCATCTCATAAAACATCGGGCGTTTCACTTTGCCGGAGATGTTTACAAGGCAATCGTATGGTCCAACGATAATAACGTCGCCGTCGTGCAGCCTGACGTTGCCCGTCATTTTGCCATTGAGAATATAGTCGTATATATCGCAGACGCTAACAAGGCGATTGTTCCTATAAATCTTTATGTTGCGCAATGTTCCCAGCGAGTTGGTTCCGCCCGCCATGTAAAGCGCGTTGAAAACAGTGGCAAAGGCTGAAAGCGTGTATGTGCCAGGAGTGACTACCTCGCCCATGATGTTTACAGATACCGTGCGAGTTTGCCCGAGTGAGAGATTGATACGCGACGACCGGTAGCGTGAGCCGAGCGTAGAGCGTAACCTTGCCTTGGCTGCCGCTACAGTCAATCCGCCAACATGTATAGGGCCATAGCCTTCTATAACAATGTCGCCATCGGGCGATACTGTGCAGTCTACTGACTTTTGAGATGCCCCGTAAATGTCAACAGAAACATGGTCGCCAGCCCCAAGAACGTAGTTTTGTGGTGTGGCAATGTTCATCACAGGGTCAAAACTCAGGTTCTTGTTTGAGAATATGTCGCGTCCGAAGACTTTTCTGCCCTTATATGTGTTGTCAGCTTTTATAGAGTCGTTGCTGATGGCATTGACGCTTTCAACCATATTGCGGAAATCCTCGTCGTCTTCGTTATAGTTTTCGCTCCATCCTGCATTGCTTTGCAGGCGTTGCGTTGTCGTCATATTGCGGCGTTGATTCATAGCAGCAGTTTCGGCGCTGCTGTTTGTGCGTAAGCGTGATGCCGACGTTGAGGTTTTGCCTATGGTTACTCCTCCGCCTTTCATCTCTTTTTCGAGAGAATCCCTTACGCGTCTTATCTGCGTAATGTTTACTCCGTTTTGCATGAGATGGGTCACAATTTGTGCTTGTGAAGTTCCCTTGGCTGCTTCCTTTTGTATGTAGGAAGCAACCTGAGAGTCGGTCATTGACGATTGTGCCAGCGCAGAGGCAGGCATCAGTGACATTAAGATAATAATTATAGTGACTACTTTCTTCATCTCTTTTATTTGTTGTCAGCTTTTACTGGCGTTTACTAATATTAAACTAATATATTTCTTTTTTATTGTCTAAAATGCAAAGTTTAGTATATTTTTCTTCTTTTTCTTTGCTTCGTCGGGATTTTAAAGTAACTTTGTCAGTGATTTCATATAATAAGGAAGTAGTTATTTTTTTGTAAAGTAAAGAGCAAAATGAAAACTTTTATAGCCCGTCTTACAATAGTGGTTGTGCTGGTATTGGCATTTGGCATAAACATGCAAGCTCAGAATGCCAAGTCACAAGACACAACAGCAGTAAGCGATTCGGCAGCAGCTGACGATGATGAGGCTGCGTTCGACAGTATTAGCAGTGATGCCGTGGCAGGTGATGCGTCGGCTGCCGATGCAGCTCCTACAGAACACCAAGGTATCTATAAGTCGTTGAAAACAAAGTTCATAGAAGGCAATGCCGGCTTTATGTCTTTTGTGGCACTTGCACTTGTCCTTGGGCTTGCTTTCTGTATAGAGCGCATTATATACTTGAGTCTTTCTGAAATCAATGCCAAGAAGTTTATGGCAGACCTTGACTCAAAGATGCAGGCTGGCGACATAGAAGGGGCAAAGGCTCAGTGCCGTGACACCAGAGGCCCTGTGGCTTCTATTTGCTATCAGGGACTGGCTCGTATTGGTGAGAGCATAGACAACATAGAGCGAAGTATCGAGAGCTATGGCACTGTGCAGATTGCCAATCTTGAGAGGGGATGCTCGTGGATAACTCTTTTCATAGCAATGGCTCCGTCGCTTGGCTTTCTTGGTACTGTGGTAGGTATGGTGATGGCTTTCGACCAAATACAGACGGCTGGTGATATAAGCCCTACCATTGTAGCGGCAGGTATGAAAGTTGCTCTCATTACAACCATCTTCGGCATTATCGTGGCACTTATCCTCCAGCTATTTTACAACTATATCCTCTCAAAGATTGACCATCTCACTTCTCAGATGGAAGAATCGTCCATAGCTTTGTTAGACACGATCAACCAATTGAAAGCGTCTCACGGTTCGTCAAAAGGAGAAGCTGTTGATTATATGAAAGGCAATTCATGATAAGACATATATAATGGCAGATATTGATTTAAACAATATAAAATCACGCAACCGTAAGGGTGGTATTCGGAGTGGCGCGAAGGGGCTTCCTTTTTATATCCTGGTCGGAATCATAGCCTTGGTATTTGCCATGTTTTGGCTCATAGGCTTTAACCGTCCATACGATGAGGATCCAAATTTTAATGCTCCTCTTTTCACCGACTTGCTGCTCGTAACCACTATGCTCTTGCTCATAGGAGCCATAATCGTAGCTGCATGGTCAGTAGTAAAGTCGCTTAAAGTGTCTGGCAGGGGCGAAAGGGTGAGCAACAATATTCCTGTCAGGAAAATCGGTACTATCGTGGCTGTTGGCACATTTGCCGTCATGCTTCTCACATTCATATTGGGTTCTTCAGAGCCAATGACCATCAACGGCTCGACTTATGGTGACACATTGGGACTTAAACTGTCTGATATGTTCATAAGCACGTCCCTGCTGATGATAGCGGCTGCTATAGTAGCCGTGCTCTATGGCTCTACTAAATATATTCGCAAATCATGATTGTACGTCGCAAGGAACATAGTGTGCCTGGTCTTAATACCACATCAACCGCTGATATCTCCTTCATGCTACTGATATTCTTCCTTGTTACGACCAATATGGATGTTGACAAGGGCCTGACAAGACAACTGCCTCCTGCCAACAAACAGGAACAACAAGAATCTTTTGTGGCTAAGGGTACTACGCTGTCCATAAGCATCACTGCTGACAATAAGCTTCTTGTTGACGACAAGCCGTTTGCTGTGGCTAAGCTTAGAAAACGTATAGAGGCTTTTGTCTCGCAAGTAGGTAAGCGGCATCTTATAACGCTCAGTGCCGACCCGGTGGCGAGCTACGATGTCTATTTTCATGTGCAGAATGAGTTGGTGGCGGCTTATAACGCCATGCGTGACCAGACGGCGCTACGGCTTTATGGGCGTAAGTATGCATCACTGTCGCAGCAACAAAAAGACAAGGTTAGGGACGAGTGCCCTCAACGCATAGCCGAGCAATATAATGGCTCAGGGGAAGGAGGTTCAAAATGACAATGTTCAGGCGTAGGCAGCGTGAAGTGCCGGGACTTAACACATCTTCCTTGCCCGACCTTATCTTCACGGTGCTTTTTTTCTTCATGATTGTAACCCACATGCAGAAGGTGGCTGTCAAGGTGCAGTATCGTGCGCCGCAAGGTACAGAACTGACAAGGCTTACGAAAAAGACAGCTGTTACATATATATATATTGGCAAGCCTACAGCAGATCTGCGTAGGGCTTATGGCAACGGCACACGGATTCAGCTGAATGACAAGTTTGCTTCGCCTGCCGATGTTGCCGATTATGTGTCGGCTGAGCGTGAACGCATGTCGCCTGAAGACCAACAGCAGATGACTGTTTCAATAAAGGCAGACCGAGGCACGCACATGGGCATAATAAGTGATGTCAAGCAGTCATTGCGCCAAGCAAAGGCTTACCGCATAAACTATTCTGCCGTTGAAATGCATTGAAAATGCCTAAAAGCCATGTGTTTTCAGCAACTTTTTTGGCAAAAGTGATAAATTAAAAGAAAATTACGCAAAAATCGTTGTAATTTAAAAGGAATATTTGTAACTTTGTGTCCATATTAATAAAACAATATGGCACGACAAACATTAGATGCTTTAGACAAGAAAATTCTGAAACTTGTTCAGAATGATGCACGCATTCCTTTCCTTGAGGTTGCACGTGCATGTAACGTTAGTGGGGCAGCCATTCACCAGCGTATTCAGAAACTTACGTCAGTTGGCATTCTCAAAGGCTCACAGTTTATCATAGATCCTGAGAAAATAGGCTATGAGACGTGTGCCTACGTAGGGCTCTACCTTAAAGACCCTGAGAAGTTTGACTCCGTGGTTGACAAGCTGAGGCAAATACTAGAGGTAACGGAGTGTCACTACACCACTGGGGGTTACGACATGTTTATCAAGATTTATGCTCGCAACAACCACCATCTTCTCAACATCATTCATGACAAGCTGCAACCGCTTGGGCTGTCACGCAGCGAAACAATTGTCAGCTTCAATGCAGTCATTGACAGGCAATTGCCAATAGATGATGTGGCAGAAGAAGAAAATGTCGAGGACGACACTGACGATTCTGATTTGGCTTAAAAACCATTTATGTTTACGGCGCAAGGGGCTTTCCTTTGCGCCGTAAGCGTTGTGTATATCCCTTTAAACTTTTCTCGGCATGCCCTTAAACTTTTCTCGGCTTCCCCTTAAAGTTTTCTCGATATGCCCTTAAACTTTAGCCGGTCGGCGGTTAAGGTTATATGTCATTTTCTTGTGAGTGTGATGAAAGAAAAACCAGGATGTTCTTCTTTCTTTGTTTCTATCCAATCTTTTATTTCAAATTCTGGAAAGAAAGTGTCGGCGAACTTTGGATTTTCGTCAACAAGGGTGATATAAAGCCTTTTTGCAAGTGGCAATGCTTTGCGGTAAATGCTTTCTCCGCCAATAATGAATACATCACCTTCGCATTCACAACTTCTCAAGGCTTCTTCAAGAGAGTGGAATGTTTCACAATTCTCAAAGGTATAAACATTGTGACTTAGCATTATGTTTCGCCGTCCGGGAAGTGCCCCGTTGGGCAATGACTCGAAAGTGCGCCTTCCCATGATTATAGTGTGTCCGAAAGTTATCTGTTTGAAGCGCGCCAAGTCTTCGGGCAGATGCCAAGGCAAATGTCCATTGCAGCCAATGGCGTGGTTTGGTGACATAGCCGCAATGATGTTTACAGATGGCTGGGTCGGCATCGTGTTCCTCTTTTATTGTGTTCTCTGGCTATCCAGCCCGGCAATGCCTTTATCATTGTACACAGCGAAGAAGTAGTCTTTTATGTCTGCATCTATGTCTGCTATGCTTCGTTTGCCAGTGATATAAGGCCTTATAGCCATTGCTATTCCGAAGCACACCACTACTATGGCAAGACCAACAATAAGGTTTACCATTTCGCTCTCTATGAGTTTTGCGTTCATGAAACCTACGCCTGCAACAAGTGGAATAATGAACAGCAACCAGTCGCCTGCCGTATTCATCTTGCCGTTGTTCTTACGTTCATCCCTAAGCACAGGCGGAGCAACCTCTATCAGTGATTGCTCGTGAGCTTTCCAATAATCTTCAAATTCTTTGCTGTATTTCTTTTGGTCGGGCATAATAAGTGTTTTTCTTTAATTACATGGGCAAAGATAAGTAAAAAATGAGTAACTTTGCAAAGTTAAGGAAAGAAAGTGAGATATTAATATGCAAAATCAGTTTTCGCGTACCCAACTGTTACTTGGCAAGCCTGCCATAGACACTCTTAACGGCTCTCGAGTTGCCGTGTTTGGCGTTGGTGGTGTAGGAGGCTATGCAGTGGAAGTGCTGGCACGCAGTGGGGTAGGGGCCCTTGACATTGTCGATGATGATCGTGTGTGCCTTACCAATGTCAACAGGCAGATTCTTGCCACGTTGTCAAGTGTGGGGAAACATAAGGTTGACGTGGCTGAGGAACGCATCCATGACATAAATCCACGTTGCCATGTCCGCAAATACCAGACTTTCTACTTGCCGGACAATGCCGACGAATTTGACTTCTCTAATTATGATTATGTGGTTGACTGTATAGATACGGTTACAGCAAAGCTTGACCTTATACAGCGTTGCCATGATATGGGCATACCAATAATTTCTTGTATGGGTGCGGCATATAAGCTTGATGCTACGCAGATACAGGTTACGGATATATGGAAAACAATCAATGACCCACTTGCCAAGGTCATTCGGAAAAAGTTGCGCAAGACCAATGTCAAGCACCTGAAGGTTGTCTACAGCCCGGAACTACCTTTGGAAAGCATCGACCAGCCTGACATCAGCTGCCGATACCACTGCATTTGCCCAGCCAAGGATATGCGTGCGTGCACTGAACGTCACACCATACCGAGCAGCAATGCATGGGTGCCTGCTACGGCTGGACTAATTTGCGGAGGCGAGGTGGTTAAAGACCTTGTAAAACGCGCCCATACCATGCGCATAGACCTTGCCAAAGACCCGGACAACGAATATGCCAAGGAAGCTGCGGTGAAGAAAGAGGCATACATGGAAGATTATCGCAGGCGTGTGGCAGAAAAGAAACAGAAGGCTAAAGCTGCTGTTACTGTAAATTCTTTTGATGATGGCAGGGTGCTGGAAACAGAAGGCGGCCGTGAGGCGATGAAAGCGGCTGGAGCAATTAATTTGTAATAAAACTGTTTACAGCTTCACAAACGTAGGCAACTTCTTCGTCTGTCATTGTCTGATTACAAGGCAGGCTAAGCTCTTGTGCGTGTATGGCTTCTGTTGCTGGAAGCGAAAGACTGTGAAGTTCTTTATAGCAATCTTGTTTGTGTGGGGGTATGGGATAGTGTATAACAGTGCCAATGCCTTTACCTTTTAGATATTCCTGCATCGCGTCGCGGTGGAAACAAAGTATCGGGAAAATGTGGTAGTTGCATTGCAGGTCATTGCCATTGCTTATTTCCCATTCCATCTTTCCAGGCATCATCAATATGTCTTCATTATTGATATTCGTGTAATAATAGTTGGCTATTTCACGACGACGCGCATTGTCTTCGTCAATGTATTTCAGCTTCACGGTTAGGATGGCAGCCTGTATCTCGTCCAATCGGCTATTCTTGCCTTTGTATGGAAAAACATATTTACGGCTTGAGCCATAATTGCCTAATGCTTGCACTGTATCTGCCAAGAGCTTGTCGTTAGTGGTTATGGCTCCACTGTCTCCCAATGCCCCCATGTTCTTTCCCGGGTAAAAAGAATGTGCTGCGGCATCGCCCAAACTGCCTGTCCTTTGTGGTGTTATGCCATTCTCTGTATGGGTGGAGATGGAGGTGGTGCAGCTTCCTACAGCTTGAGCATTGTCCTCTATAAGTTTAAGTTGCCATTTGTCGCATATCTCTTGTATGCTCTGTGTCCATGAATTGCGTCCATACATGTGTACGAGAAGTATGGCACGAGTTTTTTCTGTTATGGCTTCCTCTATCAGAGTCTCATTTATCTCAAGATTGTTTATCCAAGGTTCTACAAGCACAGGCTTAAGACCGTTCTCTGATATTGAAAGGATAGAGGCTATGTAAGCATTAGCTGGAACTATTACCTCGTCGCCGTCGTGTAATATTCCCAGTTCCTTGTAGGCGCGGAAAATGAGTGTTAGCGCGTCGAGCCCGTTGCCGCATCCTACACAATACTTAGTACCTATATATTTGGCATAGTCTGATTCAAAGCGTTTGGTTGCTTCTCCTTGGAGATACCAGCCGCTCTCTATGACTTTTTTCACAGCATCCTCTATTTCCTTGAGGTGCATATCCGTCACTTTCTTTAAAGACAAATAAGGTATATACATTATAACTTATATGCTATATTATAATTCATACTCATACCAATCGTAACATACTCCACGTCCACCAAAGCCTTCTTTTTGGAAAATCAGTCCACGGTTTAGCTCTCGCCCGTGGTTTTCATTGGATGTGCCAAAGTCAAAGTAAAGAACTGACTTGAAGTCATTCAATATGTTTCTGAACAACAGGTCAAGCGCATGGAGACGTTTTCCCTTTTCGTTTGCTGAAATATATTGAGTGTGGACTACTTGTGGGGTAATATAGATTAAGCTTCCTGCTATTACTTCTCCTTCATGTCTTGCTACGTACAGTTTTATGTTTTGCGTAAATGCCGCCTGCAATTTCTGTATTTCGCATAGTGTATGAACGGGTTTGGCATTGTGGTTTTCCATAAGGTTCTCATTAAGAATTGCCCAAAATGCTGGTAATGCATTGTCGTCTTGCTCTATTTTTATGCATGAGGATGCAGCCTTGTTCGCATCATATATGCGTCCATAGCGCCATTTCAATGGTTCTCTCATGTTTATGGCAGACGAAATATAGCGTGCAGCAAGTTTTGCGTTGCACGTATTTGTCAGTGCATAAAGATCTTCTTCTGACGGTTGCCTTTGATAAATCCAGGGCATTGGCTTGTACACTACTTTATGCAAACCGTTTTTTTTAAGTAGCCCATTCATTTGAAGGAGTATATCAATAGTGTTGGCTGCCGTTACTTTGTTGTCTGTTAGCAATCCTCCATAGGTAAGGCCTTGATGTGACCATAACGTGTCACCGTCAATATTGGCTGGCAAAACGGCAAGGAGCTGGTTACCACGATATACCATCAGTGAATAGTCTGTGAAGCGGTCGTGGTGATAGTCCATGTAGTCTCGGTTGAAAAGGAATGTTCCTTGTCTTGATGTTTCTACAAATTCATTCCATTTCTCCTTGTCGTTTTCAGTATACTTCCTTATTTCAAACATTCAAGGTATTTTATGTAATCGTCATAATTGCGAATGTAATCATCTTCCTCGAAAGGAAACTCTGCCAATACCAAGCATACTGCACCGGACGAGAAATCGTCTAATGTACGCCATATATTAGTGTCAACAAGCAGACCTTGATAAGGGTGGTTTAGCAGAAATGATTTCTTTGTCTTGCCATTGTCAAGTGTTAC
>CAZZNO010000005.1:28962-35144 GCA_964655685.1 uncultured Prevotella sp. | reverse complement strand
AGCCTTGTCCATTTATTTTTTCATGTATGGATCTGTGCCAAGAACTGTTTTTGCGAGTCGTTTTGTTTTATTGCGAAGGTCTGTCATGTCGCTTCCGAGGTCATCATAACAAAGCACTACGCCCATACGACGTCCTACGTGAGCAACTGGTTTCCCAAAGATGCGGACGCGGGAATGGTCTTCTTTGCATACGTCGATGAGATTATAGTTAAGCGGCGTATCACTATCTGTAGGGGATAGCACTACTGCAGACGCCCCATAGTGTTCAAGATGGATGGCTGGTATCGGCAAGCCCATTATTGCACGGAAATGAAGTTCAAACTCCGAGAGATTGGTGCAATGGCTAAGTGTTACCATGCCAGTGTCGTGAGGACGTGGGCTCAACTCAGAGAAAATCACCTCACCTTCTTTTGTAAGGAAAAACTCTACGCCCCATATTCCGTAACCAGTCAGGGCTTTGGTTACTTCGTCTGCCATGTGTTGGGCTGCCTTCAAGGCTTCATCGCTTATCTCATACGGCATCCAGCTTTCACGATAATCACCGCCTTTCTGCACATGGCCGATGGGCGGGCAGAATATTGTAGGTGCATTCTTCTGGGTAATGGTAAGGAGTGTAAACTCAGACTGAAAGTCTATGAATTCTTCTATTATCACTTCCTTAACGTCACCGCGTCCTTCTTCCATAGCGTCATGGAAAGCTTTTTGCAATTCGTCGTCATTGTGGACATAGCTTTGACCGTGACCACTTGATGACATTAATGGCTTTACTACACATGGAAACCCTATTTCGTCTGCTGCCTTTTTGAACTCATCGAAAGTCTTGGCATAAAAGTATTTTGCAGTGCGCAGCCCAAGTTCTTTTGATGCAAGGTCACGTATAGCACGCCTGTTCATCGTATAGTTGACAGCCTTTGCGGACGGAACTACTTGTATGCCTTGCTTTTCAAAATCGAAAAGTCTTTCGGTACGTATTGCCTCTATTTCTGGCACAATGATGTCTGGCTTGTGCTTGTTTACAACTGCGCTTAACGCATCTCCATCAAGCATGGAGAACACTTCGTGCTCATCTGCCACTTGCATAGCAGGAGCATTGTCGTATTTGTCACAAGCAATGACATATTGCCCAGCGCGTTTTGCAGCTATAGTAAATTCTTTCCCCAGTTCACCTGAACCTAATAATAATATTTTTTTCATTGTTTAAATCCTATCTTTCTTTGTACGGCAGGTCTCATTTGTCTCATCATCATCTGCCACTCCGGTGTTATGGAAAGTCGATGAAGATCCTTTTCCACTATTTCTTCGATGGCGGAAACAGGCACATTGTATTTTTCTGCAAGTTTCTCAGTTGGCATTATGGGCGTTTCGAAAAGACCATAATATGCATCAATGATGTCTTTGTCGATGGCCCCGAGCATTGTCAACAGTACATTCAAATTTGCTTTGTCTGCTTTATTAACGAGCAATGCAGAACTGTGCGCCAGTTGCAAATACAAGTGTAGTTGTGTTGAGAACCTATCCATTTGTAGATATTCTTCTTAAATCAGTTGTCCGTGGCGGTCATCACCATACATTATGTCATAGTATTTCTGGTAATCGCCCGATGTGACCTCTTTTATCCACTGCTGGTTTTCGAGGTTCCATTCTATTGTCTTTACTATGCCTTCTGCAAACATGGTTTCAGGATACCAACCAAGTTCATTTTTAATTTTTGTTGGATCTATTGCATAACGTGCATCATGGCCAAGCCTGTCAGCCACATGCTCTATGAGGTCATTGTTTATCCAACTTATGTCAATGTCGCCATTATTGTCAACAATCTGTTTTTTCAACAACTTGCGCAGGTCCTTGTCGGCCTCCATCTTGTCGTGTATTGTCTTTATTGTGAGCTTTACGATGTCGATATTGCGCATCTCATTATGCCCACCTACGTTGTAAACCTCGCCAGCTTTCCCTTCACGTATTACGAGGTCGATAGCCTTGCAGTGGTCTTCAACATAAAGCCAGTCTCGCACGTTCAGCCCTGCTCCATATACTGGAAGCTTTTTTCCTGCAAGAATGTTATTTATAATAAGTGGTATAAGTTTTTCGGGGAATTGGTAAGGCCCATAGTTGTTGGAGCATCGGGTGATGCTTACCGGCATGTGGTAAGTGTCGCGATAAGCCTGTACAAAGAAGTCGGCACTTGCTTTGCTTGCAGAATACGGGCTATGTGGGCAAAGTGGTGTGGTCTCAGTGAAGAAGCCTGTCTCACCAAGTGCGCCGTAGACCTCATCTGTAGAAACTTGGTGGAAACGTTTACCATCTTCCCATGTAGGATAGCCTTGTGCGTCCTTGCCTGTGACCCACGCTTTGCGTGCTGCGTCCATGAGATTTTGGGTTCCAAGAATGTTGACAGAGAGAAAGAGTTGTGGATCCTCAATTGAGCGGTCTACATGGCTTTCTGCCGCAAAATTCACTACGTAGTCAATGTCGTTTTCAGCAAAGATATTGTCCACAAGCTTGCGGTCGCGTATGTCACCCTTGACAAAGAAACAGCGCTTGTCATCAATGTCTTCCTTTATGGTGCCAAGATTGCCGGCATAGGTAAGGGCATCGAGAACTATGACTTTGATTTCTGTATTGACATATTTTTTATGCAATAGATATTTGATGAAGTTGGAGCCTATGAAGCCTGCGGCTCCTGTCACGAGGTATGTTTTCATGCTCTTAGATTGTTATTTTAAAGCGTTTTCTGATGAAGTCTGCAATAAATTTCTCGGTTTCGTCAATTCCAAGTATACTGGAGTTGATACAGAGGTCATAGCTTTCTGAATGTCCCCATTTCTTACCCGTATAATAGTTGTAATACGACGCGCGCTCGTCCTCTTTCGAATGTATGTATTTTCGTGCAGTGGCACGGTCGAAGTTGTGGCGTTTGCAAACCCGTTGTATGCGGTGGTCAATGTTTGCGGTAATGAATACGCTTACAGTGTTTTTGCAATCGCGCAGGATATAATCGGCAGTGCGGCCTACAAACACACAGCTACCACCTTCCGCCGCCTTCCTGATGGCATCGCTTTGGAACTGGTATAGTGTGTCTTGCGAGAAGTTGTTTTTGTAGAAATTGTTCTCGCCCATCAATGGTACATGAATGTGGAAGATTGACTTAAGGAAGCCCTTTTGTTCATCGTTTTGCTCAAAGAACTTTTCGTTGAAGCCACTTTCCTTGGCGGCAAGGTTCAAGATTTCCTTGTCGTAAAACTTACAGCCGAACTCATCTGCGAGTTTTTTGGCTATTATACGACCACCAGATCCAATCTGGCGACCTATGTTTATTATTATATTATTATTATCCATTGTCTTGAACTGTAGCCTGTCCTTCTTTTATTTGTTTTCTGAACTTGCGCATGTATGTCACCATTATTATTGCTGTTACTATTGAAGCCGTGAAGTCTGACGCAGGCAGTGAGTACCACACTCCGTTGATGCCAAAGAACAGTGGTAACGTATAAAGCAAAGGCAAGAGGAAAATCAACTGGCGTGAAAGTGATAGGAAAATACTTATCTTGACTTTGCCTATACACTGGAAAAAGTTTGTCACCACCATTTGGAAACCAATTATTGGGTAGACAAGCATGTTGATCCTTATAGCCTTTATTGACATTTGTATGAGCGTGGCATCAGTAGTGAAGATGCGTGCCAAGTAATAGGGGAATGTCATTGCTATAAACCAGCCCACAGTCATGATGATAGTGGCTGTTATCATGGCCAGGTTCAACACACGTAGCAGTCGGTCAATCTTTTGTGCACCGAAGTTATATCCGGCTATAGGTTGCATACCTTGGTTGAGGCCAATGACGAACATTGCAAAGACGGTACCAATAGCCGAGGCTATGCCATAGGAGCCTACGGAGAGATCACCGCCATATCGCACAAACTGGTTGTTCATGAAAATGACAATTATGCAAGTGCATACGTTCATTAGGAAAGGCGATATGCCTATTGCTATTATGTTTTTCACAAGACTCGCTTTTAGTCTATATATGCCTTTCTTGAGGTGCAACAATTCACTTTTGTTCATGAACAGCCTTATTTGGTATATGAGGGCCATGCTTTGCGAGAGAACCGTAGCAAGTGCAGCACCACGGATGCCCCATCCCCACCAAAGGATAAACACAATGTCGAGCAATATGTTCATCGCCACAGTAAAGACAGTGGCGTTCATGGCTTGGCGTGGTTTACTGGCAGCGCGTAGTACGGCATTCATGCCGAAATACATGTGCGTTATGGGGTTTCCTATTAATATGACCTGCATGAAGTCGCGAGCATAGGGAATTGTTTCCTTGCTTGCGCCAAAGAAATAGAGTATTGGATCAAGGAAAATGAGGCAGATGACGGCAAATAGAAAGCCTATGAGCAGGTTGAGCGTTACAGTGTTGCCAAGCAATTCCTCGGCAGTCTTATAGTCTTTCTGCCCGAGTTTTACCGATATGGCTGTTGATGCTCCCACGCCTATTGCAGCCCCGAATGCGCCCGACAGGTTCATGAACGGAAAAGTGATGGCAAGACCAGATATGGCAAGCGGTCCCACCACCTGTCCGATGAAGGCTCGGTCGATGATGTTGTAAAGCGACGAAGCCACTTGAGCTATGATTGCCGGCATGGCATACTGCGCAAGGAGCTTGCCTACAGGCTGGGTTCCTAACGCCAATGTTGCTTTCTTATTATTGAAATCTTCTGGCATGGTGCAAAAGTAACAAAAATATTTGGGCTTTTGCTTTTTTCGGCTTACTTTTGCAAAAAATATTTATATTTTACCGTTTGCAGGTCATTTGAAAGTTATGCAGGAAAGACACGCGCTCACCCTTTTTGAACTGAACTCAATGGTTCGAGATGTCATTGAGACCACCATAGACCGTGCCTATTGGGTTGAGGCTGAGCTGTCAGAAGCCCGCGAAGTGCGTGGACACTGCTACATGGAATTAATCCAAAAAGATATATTCTCTGCCACTCCTGTGGCGCGAGCTTCGGCTAAATGTTGGCGCACAACGTGGCTTAGGCTCAGGCCAAAGTTTGAGAGTGCCACCGGACAGCAGCTTCATCCTGGCATGAAGGTCATGTTGCTCGTGACCGCCAGCTTCCATGAGGCTTATGGCTTTTCTTGGATAGTGCAAGACATCGACCCTACCTATACCCTCGGTGATATGGCTCGCAAGCGGCTTGAAATAATAAAACAGCTGAAAGACGAGGGAGTGTTTGATTTGCAAAAGGAACTCAAAATACCCATGTTTGCCCAGCGAGTGGCTGTTATTTCAAGCGAAAATGCCGCAGGATATGGCGATTTTTGTAATCAGCTTCTTAATAACGACTATGGCTTCTTCTTCAAGACAGAACTCTTTCCTGCCATCATGCAGGGCGAACAGGTGGAAGCTACAGTCATAAACGCACTGAACGATATATATGGGCAACAGGCAGATTTTGACGTGGTGGTCATTATTCGTGGCGGCGGGGCTACTGCTGACATGAGTGGCTTCGATACACTTGCCTTGGCAGAAAATGTTGCCAATTTCCCTTTGCCAATTATCACTGGCATTGGTCACGACCGCGACGAGAGCGTGCTCGACATGGTGTCCAACACTCGCGTAAAGACACCTACGGCTGCTGCGGCGTTCCTTGTTGACAATCTTGCGCAGGTATGGAGTGTCATATCCGACTGCCAGAATCGCATAATAAACAATGTTGTCCACCGCATGGATATGGAACAGGCGCGTCTGCGCCGCCTCTCTGAGCGTATACCAACATTATTCTCATTGGTAAAAGAGAAACAAAGCGCACGGCTCGACCGTATGCAAACGTTGATAGCCACAAGTGTAAAAGAGCATGTGGCTAAGGCACGTCATCACCTTGATATATTGCACAATAACATTGTTCCATTGACCGACCGCATAATGATGAATGAGAAAAGCCGACTGGCGCAATTGAAGCTTCGTGCTGATGCCCTTGACCCTCAACGCTTGCTGGAACGTGGATATAGCATTACGCTTTTCAATGGGAAGGCGGTTAAGGATGCGTCGAAACTAAGGGGAGGTGACGAGATAGAGACGGTTTTGAATAAAGGCAGAATCAAATCTATAATTAACACGGCTTGAGCCGTTTTGCGGTAAAGCTTTCATCGCATTGCGGTAAAGCTTTTACCGCAATGC
>CAZZNO010000005.1:0-28862 GCA_964655685.1 uncultured Prevotella sp. | reverse complement strand
CATAATCGCAAACAGGGTGTTACAAAAGAAAAACATTAATAAAACGATAACAAACAAAATATTATGTCTGAACAACTTAAATATGAGGAGGCCGTTCACCAACTGGAAGCTATAGTTGAGAAGCTGGAAAACAATGAAATGGATATTGATGAACTGTCCGCTCAACTGAAGAAAGCTCAACAATTGATAAAGCTTTGCAAGGATAAGTTGACAAAAACTGATATGGAAATCAAGAAAATCTTAGAGAAAGAATAAATTTCCTTGCTTTTTATTGCAGTTGATAATTATTATTGCTAATTTTGCACCGATTTATAAGGCAGAATTAAACAATAGGTAAAAGGATAATTAATAAAGCTATATTATTATGAAAGATTTAGATTGGGGGAATTTGACTTTCGGTTACCGCAAGACCGATTACAACGTTCGTTGTTATTACCATGACGGCAAATGGGGGGAGATAGAAGTATGCTCCGAAGAATACATAAACATGCACATGGCTGCTACATGTCTGCACTATGGTCAGGAGGCTTTTGAGGGCTTGAAAGCCTATCGCTGCCCTGACGGCAAAGTGCGTGTTTTCCGTGTAAAGGACAATGCGGCTCGTTTGCAGAGTACCTGTGATGGCATCGTGATGCCTAAGGTTCCTACAGAGCTGTTCGAGGAAATGGTGAAAAAGGTTGTTCGCCTTAACCAGGAGTGGATACCGACCTATGAGAGTGGTGCAACCCTATACATCCGCCCGCTTCTGGTTGGCATCACGCCGCAGGTTGGCGTTCATCCCGCCAAGGACTATCTATTCCTCATTTTCGTTACTCCTGTAGGACCATACTTTAAGGGTGGTTTCGCTTGCAATAAGTATGCCATCGTGCGCCAATGGGATCGTTCGGCTCCACTTGGGACAGGCATATACAAGGTAGGCGGAAACTATGCAGCATCTCTCCGTGCACACATGTATGCTGCCGAGAGAGGCTACGATTCAGAGTTCTACCTTGACGCGAAGGAAAAGAAATATGTTGATGAATGTGGCGCAGCCAACTTCTTCGGCATCAAAAACAATACTTACGTTACGCCAAAGAGTACGAGCATTTTGCCCTCAATCACCAACAAGAGCCTCATGCAGTTGGCTGAGGACTTAGGCTTGAAGGTAGAGCGTCGTCAGATTCCGGAAGAAGAACTTGGTACGTTTGAGGAGGCTGGAGCCTGTGGCACAGCAGCCGTCATATCGCCAATAAGTGAGCTCGACGACCTTGACACGGGCAAGAAATACCGCTTTGGCGACAAACCTGGACCTTGGTCTACAAAGCTTTACAACACTCTGCGCGGCATCCAGTATGGTACGATAGAGGATAAGCACGGGTGGACAACCGTGGTAATTGACTAAAAAATATGACAGCCTCCTTCGTGGGGGCTGTTTTTATTTTACAATGTCATAGCCTATGATTTGAGAAAAATCATGTCGGCAAGTGCCATGATTTTCCCCATTTATCCTTACCTTTGCACTAAAAATAAGCATTATGGGAAAAGGCAAGCTGGCGAAATTCGCTGAAATGGAGACTTTCAAGAACGTATTCCAATACCCGTTCTCTGTCATTAGTGATGTGCCGTTCGATATGAAAGGGCATTGGCGTGAGCAGTATTTTCACAATTCCAACCCTATTGTGTTGGAGCTTGGCTGCGGCAAAGGAGAATATACAGTGGGTTTGGCAAGACTGTTTCCGCAAGTCAACTTTATAGGTGTAGACATAAAGGGCGCTCGCATGTGGACAGGGGCGAAGCTTGCCTTGGAGCAAGGGTTGCAAAACGTGGCTTTCCTGAGGACAAACATTGAGATTATAGACAGGTTCTTTGACAAAGACGAAGTGCAGGAAATATGGCTGACTTTCTCAGACCCACAGCAGAAGAATGTACGAAAAAGGCTCACTTCCACCTATTTCATGGATCGTTATCGCCGCTTCCTTGTTGACGGCGGCATAATACATCTCAAGACAGACTCTAATTTCCTTTTTACTTATACAAAGTATATGGTAGCGGAGAACCACTTGCCTCTTGACTTCTCAGCTGATGATCTTTATCATGAAACGCCGGCTGTGCTGCAAGGTTCGCCTATTCTCACCATACAGACTTATTATGAGCACATGTGGATGGAGCGTGGGCTAAACATTCGCTACATGCGCTTCCACCTGCCGCATGAAGGCATGCTTGTGGAGCCGGATGTAGACATTCCAAAAGACGGGTATCGAAGCTACCACAGGAATGAGTGAAGCTTTTTTAAGCTTCATTTAGCTGGAATGATATAGAAATGTCGGTCGGTGTCTTTGTCAATCATCCATTGGTCAAACAGTATGTGGTCACTCAAAGCTTTGATTGTCAGAGTGTGAGTGCCTGAAGACAGGGACACGGGCAACGTTATGAGCGCCTGCCCGCGAAGTACCCCTTTTGCCCAACGGTTGGATGATGCTGAGCCATCATTGATGATGACAGTCGTCGGCGAACCTCCGTCTATGCTTACAGTGCATTGAGAAGAACCTCCGTCTGGCGAGAATGTGGGTACGAAAGCAAGGTGCATTACTCCCCCTACGATGCCGGTATGGAAACGGTAAGTCAGCGAGTCGCCTTTCTGCAACTCTATTGCCTTGAGAGAATGGCCTATTAATTCAAGTCTTTGCACTTCTTTGGTAGCAGAGGTAAACTCAAAAGCGTTTCTGACTATACAACCGTCATTTGACAATGGTGCATATACAGGTTCTGGATTATAATATTTCTCAACTTCCGCAACGCTTACTGTGTCGGTAAGTTTTGGTTTTCCAAAAACTGCCAAGCCTCGTGGGGCTGCATCAATGGGCTTGTTCCAATATAGCTTGGCAACAATGTCATTGTACTGTTTTGTCAACTCCTGCATCCTCCAGTAGGCTTTCATGCTTCGTGCTGCCGATTCCAATGCCTCGTCGTCATGATGGAAACTCGCCGGCCTGCCGATGAGACGAGACTCCTGGGCTTGCAATGTCTTTTCAGCCATAAGGGCTGAGCTTAAGACTGCATATTCAATATTTATGAAATATGCATTCTTACGTGTGCTGTCTATCAGGTCTCCTGCATCACTTATCTTCTTGTAAACATCCCTATAATCATTTATATAGCGTTCAAGCTCATTGCCAAATTCTTCAGCGTTAAAATCAGTGTTGTTTACTCCTCCGTCTCCATTTCCGTTGTTCTTCGATGGTGTCGTCTGCATACTGAAATCCATAAATTCAGGTCTGCGGATGCCTGCAAGTTTATAGTATTTGGATAAAGGCTCAATAAGGCTGTCGGCAGCATTTTCTCCGAAGTTTTTTCCAAGCCATGATTTTAGATGAGCACGCACGCCGTTGGCACTGACCGTATTGATATTCCACGCCATGTCCATAAACAGGCTCAACTGGTAAGCAGCTATGTTTGGATTATTAAGTGTTGCCAACCACAGTTGTTTTGCCCCGTGTTTGTATGCAGTAAGCATTTCGTTGTAAAGCAAACCTGGTTGCGTTGTTGAAAGCCAAAGGTAATCATGTGGAAGCCCTGAGTGACTTAAATGGTACACACATCCTCCATTGCTGTCTTCGTCGTTGCCGTTTGTTGGTAAAACATAACCATATCCGTCGTCGTGCCAGGTTATGCTTACGGTCATAGCCTCTTTCTTATGCCCATGCAGGCGAAGTGAGTTGCCTTCGTGTGGCGTTGCAATGTCAATGCCGAAAGAGTCTGCCAAAGTTCGTAGTTCTTTCGTTATATGGGCGTTCGTATCGCCAGAGTCAAATCCAGAGCAGAAAATGTTTGCTCTCATTCTGAGCATCATTTCAAAAAGCTTATGATAGTCGTCTTGCTCCAACCTGACGTTGTCCATTGATATTCCACGAAATTCTACTGACGGAGCCTGTGTGTCTTCAAACTTATCGTCAATAGTTCCATCCATGTTCGCAAGTTGCATCAATCCGTAAGCCGTGCCCCTGCCGTTGCTTCCGACAATTATTAACTTACCTTTCCTCACGCCAATCCAATAAGCGTCTCTCTTGGCTATGAAGTTCATTACAGGCACTTTCATCGCCCCTAATGCTTTCATGTCCTTGTTTGAAGCCTGGTCGAGTTGGTATATAGCAATATTACCCGAGGCAGTTCTCTTTACGTTTTTGCCTTTGCTGCTCATTATGTCGGCTGCTAAAAGCTGTGCTGCTTTGTCTACGACAGCGCTATAACTCTTTTGTATACTGTAGGTTATATCATTGCCGTCTGCCCAATTTAAAGCTTTGGCATTAGTACTAAAAGGCAGAAGGGCGAGTGCAACTGCCAATAAAATATGGTGTAACTTCATTGATAATCTAATAAATCTATAGGGACAAAGTTATTAAAAACTGTATTCAAAAGGAAAATATTTAGTTTTTATTTGTATTTTAGCTGATTATTTTCTACTTTTGCTATTCATTATAACAAAACATAGCATATGACACTTTATCCAAAGCTTATTCGCGACATACTTGCCACGGTTATTTATCCTGGCACGAAAAAGAATCTGATAGAAAGCGGGATGGTTGCTGACAACCTCCGCATTGACGGCAATAAGGTCAGTTTCTCGCTGATCTTCCCACGTGATACCGACCCGTTCATCAAGTCAACATTGAAGTCGACTGAGGCAACATTGAAATACAAGCTCGGTCCGGACGTAGAGATCAGCATAGGCACAGAGTTCAAGTCGGCTCCGCGGCCTGAGGTTGAGAAACTGTTGCCTGATGTAAAAAATATTATAGCCGTGAGTTCCGGCAAAGGTGGAGTGGGGAAAAGCACTGTTTCTGCCAATCTTGCCATAGCGTTGGCTCGCCTTGGCTATAAGGTGGGAATACTTGACACTGACATTTTCGGCCCCTCTTTGCCAAAGATGTTTGGAGTGGAAAATGAACGTCCATACGGCATAGAAAAAGACGGCAGACAGCTTATTGAGCCTATTGAGAAATATGGAGTAAAACTTCTGTCTATTGGTTTCTTCGTTAATCCAGACACTGCCACCCTGTGGCGTGGGGGCATGGCTACAGCTGCTCTGAAACAACTCATAGCCGATGCAGACTGGGGTCAGCTCGATTACTTCATACTTGATACCCCTCCAGGTACTTCTGACATCCATCTTACCTTGTTGCAGACGCTTGCCATAACGGGAGCGGTGATAGTTTCCACGCCTCAAAAGGTAGCCCTTGCTGATGCGCGTAAGGGTATTGATATGTACACTAACGATAAAGTTAATGTACCCATCCTTGGACTTGTAGAGAACATGGCTTGGTTCACGCCGGCTGAATTGCCTAATAACAAGTATTATATCTTTGGCAAAGATGGCTGCAAAAATCTCGCTAAGGAAATGAATGTGCCATTGCTTGCCCAAATTCCTATTGTTCAGAGTATATGCGACAGCGGTGACAATGGTGAACCGGCTGCTTTGCATTCAGATACCGCAACAGGACAAGCATTCATTAACCTTGCCCAGGCTGTGGTGACACGTGTTAATCTTCGCAATAAGGAATTGCCAAAGACACATATAGTAAAGGTAAGCAATAATCCAGAGTAGCGGGACGAAAAAAGAACATCCTACGATAAGAGTATAGATGAAGGAGTGCATTAAATGCTTTAAAGTGCTATGCTTGCTTACAAGCATTGTCTTGCTTGTAGCAGGCTGCGGAGCCGAGCGCAACATGAAGCGCGGCGAAAAGCATTTGGCTATTGGCGAATATTACGATGCGGCAGCCGAATTTAAGCAAGCCTATCAGAAAACACCAGCAAAGGAACGTGACCGCCGTGGGCAGATTGCTAAGAAAATGGCTTTCTGCTATGGAAAGAGTTTGCAGACGGCAAAGGCAATAGCTGCTTATCGTAATGTTATACGTTATCATCAGGATGATGCCAACGATCATCTTGCTCTTGCAGGACAACTTATGAAGAATGGCAGCTATAAGGAGGCTGCACAAGAATACAAATTAGTCCTTGACTCAATGCCAGACAATAGTATTGCCAAGGATGGGCTAATTGCTGCAAACAATGCTCCGCACATAAAAGAACTTGGCAGCCGCTATACTGTAAAAAGAATAGATGTCCTCAATTCGCGTAGGGCTGACTATTCCCCAATGCTAACAGGAGACAATTATGATGAGATTTATTTCACGTCAACTCGCAATGATGCAGAGGGGGATGAGCTTAGTGGTATAACAGGTACTAAGCCTGGCGACATATTCGTATCAGAGAAAGATGACAAAGGAAAATGGACAAAGCCAGAAGCCGTAACGGGCGGACTGAATACAGCTTACGACGAAGGGGCTTGCTGCTTTTCTCCAGACGGACGTGAAATGTATCTTACGCAGTGTGTCACCGACCCGTCATTTCCCCGTTATGCCCAGATTGTAAAGTCGAATCGCTCAGATGCGGCATGGGGGAAAGCTACAGAAGTTAAGCTTACCAACGATACGCTTTCGAGTTATGCTCATCCTGCGATTTCACCAGACGGAGAATGGCTTTACTTTACGTCTGATATGCCGGGCAGCAAGGGCGGGCTTGATATTTGGCGAGTCAGGATTACAACGGCTGGATTGGGCGGAGTGGAGAACTTAGGTGAGCCTATAAACACCGCAGGCGACGAGGCTTTCCCTACGTTTCGTCCAAATGGAGACCTTTATTTTTCAAGTAATGGTCATCCAGGGCTTGGAGGCTATGATATTTTCATAGCCAAGGTTGGCAAAGACCGGCGCTATCATCTCTCACATCCTGGCTACCCTCTTAATTCACAAGGAGATGACTTTGGCATGACCTTCGAAGGTGCTTACAACCGTGGCTTCTTCTCGTCAAATCGTGGAGATGGCAAAGGTTGGGATCATATATATTCTTTTGACAATCCTGAGATTATACAGACTGTAAAGGGATGGGTCTATGAGATGGACGGCTATGAGCTCCCGGCTGCGCAAGTATATTGTGTGGGTGATGACGGCACAAACGAAAAGCTAAGTGTTCGCAGTGACGGTTCGTTTACTAAAGTGATGGAACCTGGTGTGAGCTATCTCTTTATGGCTACTTGCAAGGGTTATCTTAACCATAAGGAGGAAGTGAAAGCAGAGCAGAATCCAAAAGAAAGTCGTGATACAACCTTGCAATTTGCCCTTGCAAATATATCCGCTCCTACGCTCATAGACAATATTTTCTACGATTTCGACAAGGCGACACTTCGAGACAGCAGCAAGACCGCGCTTGACAAACTTGTGTCTATACTCAATGAAAACCCGAACATAACCATAGAGCTTGCTGCTCACACTGATTACAAAGGTTCGGCAGCTTACAACCAACGGTTGTCACAACGACGGGCTGAGTCGGTAATCAATTATCTTATTGCCCACGGCATTGCAGCCGACAGGCTTACGCCAAAAGGCTATGGCAAAGAAAGTCCGCGGAAGGTGAAAAAGAAGCTTACCGAAAAATATCCTTGGCTTAAAGAGGGCGATGTACTGACAGAAGAATTTATAAAACAGCTAAAAGACCCTAAGCAGCAGGAGATATGCAATCAGCTTAACCGTCGCACCGAGTTCTCTGTGCTAAGGACTACATACGGTATGTTTGACAAAAACGGGAATTTGAAGCAACTGCCGAAGCCCAAGCCGCAGAAGCAAACGGGAGATGACGATTATATCATAGTAGAATAAAGATGAATTTGCCCGAGGAATTTGAAGCATACACCAGACAATTGTTTGGCAACGAACTTTATGAAAAATTCAGGCAAGCCATAGGCGAAGAATCGCCGGTAAGCATTCGCCTGAATCCTTTCAAGACTCAATATTTAGAGTCAGATGAAGCATTGGAAATAGATGATTCAAAGATTAACTCTCTATTTCCAACGCTTCTTTCGCAAAAGAATGAAGTTCCTTGGTGTAGATTTGGTCGTTATCTTAATGCCCGACCGGCTTTCACTTTCGACCCATTGCTTCATGCCGGTCTCTACTATGTGCAGGAGGCTTCGTCAATGTTTGTCTGCGAGGTCGTGAGGCAACTTATTCATGAGCCGGTGCTGATGCTTGACCTTTGTGCTGCGCCTGGAGGCAAGACCACGGCTTTGAGGTCGGCTTTGCCAGATGGCAGTCTGCTTTTTGCAAATGAGCCAATAAAGACTCGGGCGAGCATTCTTAAGGAGAATGTAATTAAACTTGGGCATCCTGATGTTATTGTTACGAATAATTACCCTAAAGATTATAAGAAAAGCAAGCTCCTTTTTGATGCAATACTTGCTGACGTGCCATGCTCCGGCGAAGGCATGTTTCGCAAGGATGCCAATGCTATAGCCGAGTGGAGTGTGAATAATGTAGAGAAATGCCAGCAGTTGCAGCGCTCCATCATTGAGGATATTTGGCCTTGTTTGCGCCCCGGTGGTTTGCTCATTTATTCCACCTGCACTTTTAATGCCCATGAAAACGAAGAAAACGTAGACTGGATAGCTAAGAACTTGGGGGCGGACTTTGTCAGAATAGAGATAAAGCCTGAATGGAATATCACAGGCGCATTGGCAGGCTCTAATCCTATTTGCAGGTTTATTCCAGGCGTGTCAAAAGGTGAAGGGCTTTTTATGGCTGTTTTGCGCAAACATGGCAGCAGTGGCATTCCAGAAACAAAAGAGAGGCATAAAGATAAATCTCAATTCTCGAATCTCAAATCTTTTGATACATTGCTTGACGGCTCTTTCTCTTTTTCCGGGGATAAGGATTTCATAAGGGCTGTCCCGGCAAGATGGAGTGAGGTATATAATAATGTGAAAAGCAGGCTGCATGTCATTCACGCAGGAGTAGGAATAGGTACGGTTAAGGGGAAAGACGTTATTCCTGATGTGTCTTTGGCTCAAAGCATTGCTTTGCGTAAAGATGCTTTCCCCATTGTGAAGCTCGCCTATGATGATGCCATAAAATATCTTCGCAAGGAGGCCATCTGTCTTGATTCGTCGGTGCAGAAAGGCTTTACCATTGTTACTTATGGAGGCGAGCCGCTTGGCTTTGTGAAAAATCTTGGCAATCGAGCCAACAATCTATATCCGCAGGAGTGGAAGATAAGAAGCTCGCATGTGCCAAGCGGTTTTACACATACATCAAGTCACTCATAATCATATTGCTGATATTGATGCCTTCGCGTGACAAGCTTACATGCCCGTCACGAAGTATTAGCATGCCGCGGCGGATGTAGTCTTCTGCGTTTTGCAAAAGATATTTCCTGTATTTGTTATCAAGTTTCGTGATATCTATGCCTTCACGTGTGCGCAGGGCGGTCGTTATTATGTCGTCATAGTGGGTGTCAGAATCAATCTTTTCTTCCTTGTAAGGTAAATTACCTTTACCTATTTCATCAATATATTCTTTTATGTCGTCTGGATTCCAATGGCGTGTGCCATTATAATAAGAATGTGCCCCTGCACCGAGTCCAATGTATGGCGTGTCGTGCCAGTAGCTGCTGTTGTGGTGGCTTCTCCATTTGCTTTCTCCATCCACATTGGATAAGTAAGACGGGCAGTCTTTATCTATGCGGGCGAAATTGCTTATCTCATAATGTTCATAATTGGCGGCAGTGAGCATGTCTATTAGAATGGTGTACATGGCTATGCTCAAATCCTCGTCTGCCTCCTTCACTTTGCCCTGCCTGAGAAGGCGGTAAAGTGGTGTTCCTTCTTCATACATCAGTCCATAGGCAGAGATATGTTCAGGTTTTAGGCTTAAAGCATGTTTTATGTCTTGCTTCCAATCGTCAAGAGTCTCATTCGGGAAGCCGAACATCAAGTCTATACTGATATTCTTTATGCCGTCGTTTCTTAATGTTTCCACAGCGTCGTCAACCTCTTTTGCGTTGTGTCGGCGATGCAGAAAACTTAGCCTTTGGTCAGAAAACGTCTGTGCGCCCATGCTCACGCGGTTTACCGGCAGGTCGTGCAGGAAGCCGGGATGTATGTCGTCGGGATTGCATTCCATTGTCACCTCTGCATTGTCGCTCACATCGTATGTTTTATAAATATGTGAGAACAACTTGGATAGTTCCTCGTGAGTCAGCTGGCTTGGCGTGCCACCGCCAAGATATATGGTAGTCAACTTTGGTTTATAAGCCAACATGTCCATCTCTCGGCATAAAGCATCAATATATTTTTCACGCAACGACAGCAACGTAGTGGAATAAAATCCGCAATATATGCACCGAGAGGCGCAAAAGGGAATGTGTATGTAAAGGCCTGCGTTGTTTTCCATATCTTTTTTTGATTGCTTGAGGCAAGAAGTCCTAAGCACTGCAAAGTTACTCACTTTATCTGTAACTGCGTCACATTGTGTTGGAAAAGTGTGTTGTGAAAGGATGGGTTATCGGTGGGCTGTTTGTCTGAAAATTATGAAATAATTCTACAAAAAGTAAAAGATGATGACAAAGCGAAAGTGGTGTTCCAGAAGCTGGCAGTAGCTGTTTGAGCAGTACAAAAGTGATGGTGCAACGTCTCTACGCCGCTTATGTGTTGTTATTACGGCGTACAGATGCTTCTTGTACGCCGTAATTATGTCTCTTTTACGCCGTATATAATGCTTCTTGCCGCCGTAAATAAGATTGATATAAATCTATGAAAAATGATGCGGTTTCTTATATCGTTGATTTATAGCTATTTATGAGAATTTTCATAATTGCACTGTATGAAAACAGAGTTGACTTTATTGAAACGATGCTGCTCACAGAGGGGGTGCTGAAAAATGTTTTTTTACAAAAATGGCATGGCTTCACACAATGCCATAAACGTATTGTAAAGCAACCGATATACTAATTTGTTTTAAAAAAAATCACTTTTTTGGTCATTTCCTTTGCAGCAATAATTTTTTTGTTTAACTTTAACAACGATTCGGAACTTAAGGTCCGAAACATGGCAGGTTGCCTGCCCCATGAACTTAAAAAACTCATGGCTTAAAAACTAATATTTACTAACATATAAAAGCTTTTGATATGAGAGTGTATCAAACAAACGAGATCAAGAACATCGCGCTCATTGGCGCCAAAGGTAGCGGCAAGACCACGCTTGCCGAGAGTATGCTTTTCGAGGCTGGAATCATCAAGCGTCGTGGAACGGTGGAGCAGAAGAACACCGTCAGTGATTTCATGCCCGTGGAACTAAACCTTGGATATTCTGTTTTCCCGACGGTGTTTCATGTCGAGTGGAATAACAAAAAGCTCAACATCATTGACTGCCCTGGTTCTGATGACTTCGTTGGAGGAGCTATAACGGCACTCAATGTTACTGACCAGGCTGTAATCCTTATCAATGGCCAGTATGGCCCCGAGGTTGGCACCCAGAACAACTTCCGCTATACAGAGAAGCTGAAGAAGCCGGTTATCTTCCTCATCAACCAGCTTGACTCAGATAAGTGCGATTTCGACAACATAATAGAGCAGATGCAGGACATCTATGGCTCAAAGTGTGTCCAAATTCAGTATCCTCTTGCCACTGGCCCTGATTTCAACAGCATCATAGACGTTCTCATAATGAAGAAGCTCACGTGGGGGCCTGATGGCGGCGAGCCTAAGCGTGAGGAGATACCTGCTGACGAAATGGATAAAGCTCAGGAGCTTCATCGTGCTCTCGTTGAGGCTGCTGCCGAAAATGACGACTCGCTGATGGAGAAGTTCTTCGAAGACGAGAACAGCCTTACGGAAGACGAGTTGCGTCTTGGCATTCGCAAGGGCTTGATTAACCGTGACATGTTCCCGATATTCTGTGTTGATGCAGTCAAGGACATGGGCGTGCAGAGGTTGATGGAATTCCTTGGCAATGTGGTGCCTTTTGTGAGCGACATGCCTGCTTATCGTGACACCCGTGGCGAAGAAGTGCCTGCTGATACTAATGGCCCGGAGAGTCTTTATTTCTTCAAGACCGGCTTGGAGCCGCACATCGGCGAGGTGAGCTACTTCAAGGTAATGAGTGGCAAGGTGAAGGCTGGTGATGATCTTACCAATGCCGACCGCGGCTCTAAAGAACGTCTTGGAACCATATATGCTTGCGCAGGTTCAAACCGCATACCTGTAGATGAGCTTGATGCCGGCGACATTGGTTGCACGGTTAAGCTGAAAGACGTTAAGACTGGCAACACTCTTGATGATAAGGATCACGACAACATCAAGTTCGACTTTGTTAAGTATCCGCGCCCGAAATATTCACGTGCCATCAAGGCTAAGAACCCGCAAGATCTTGAAAAGGTTATGGCTGCATTGACAAAGATGCGCCAAGAAGATCCTACGTGGATCGTTGAACAGAGCAAGGAGCTTCGCCAGACAATTGTTCACGGACAAGGTGAATTCCACCTGCGTGTATTGAAGTGGCGTTTGGAGAACAATGAGAAGCTACAGGTGGAGTATGAGGAGCCACGTGTGCCTTATCGTGAGACAATTACCAAGAAGGCTCGTGCCACTTACCGCCATAAGAAGCAGAGCGGTGGCGCCGGTCAGTTTGGTGAGGTGGCTCTTATCATTGAGCCATACGCAGAGGGCATGCCTGATCCAACTGTGTATAAGTTTGATGGTCAGGAGTTCAAGATGAACATCAAGTCGAAGGAAGAAAAAGATCTGCCGTGGGGCGGTAAGCTTCAATTCATCAACTCTGTTGTTGGTGGAGCAATCGACCTTCGTTTCATGCCTGCCATTTTGAAGGGCGTGATGGATTGCATGGAGCGTGGCCCTCTTACAGGCAGCTATGCCCGTGACGTTCGAGTGGTTGTCTACGATGGCAAGATGCACCCGGTTGACTCAAATGAGCTTTCGTTCACTCTTGCTGCCCGCCATGCTTTCTCCGATGCCTTCAAGGAGGCAGGCCCGAAGATTCTTGAACCAATCTATGACCTTGAGGTATATGTGCCAAGTGACTACATGGGCGATGTAATGAGTGACTTGCAGGGTCGCAGGGCAATCATCATGGGCATGGACTCGGAAGCTGGTTACCAAAAACTGTCAGCTAAGATACCTTATAAGGAGCTTGCCAATTACAGTGTGGCTCTGAGCTCATTGACTGGTGGCCGTGCTTCGTTCAATGCTAAGTTCGCAAGCTATGAGCTTGTTCCTGGAGATCTCCAGACCAAGCTTATTGCTGAGCACGAGAAAGAAGAAAAGGACGACGAATAGAATAACCCTCTTTCATGATCATATTTCCCCATTGCCTTTGAGGCAATGGGGATTTTCGTTTTAGTTACATATAATGAATTAAAAAGATTAACTATGTTAATTTAGGAAAAGCATCCTCTTTTTCTTAACATTCAAATGTTAATCAATTAAGTTAATTATTATCTTTGCGGCATGAAGAAGAAAACGATATGGACGATAGCCATAATCATGGGAGCGTCCTTTGTTATATTGCTTGGCTTGCAACTGAAATACATTCAGGAGATGGCCAACATGAAGAAAGAGCAGTTTGATGAAAGTGTCAATCGCGCTCTTTATCAAGCTTCGCGCAACTTGGAGCTGAACGAAACCCTTCGCTATCTCGAAAAGGATGTAACTGAGTCGCAAAGGAGAGGCGGTGGCAAGGTGTCTAATGGTAATGTTGATGACAAGACCGACAGCCTTGGTCTTCATCAATATTCTGGCAGGCGTGGCTCCGATTATGTTACGTTCCGTCTAAAGACGGTGAGCAACAATCCTGTAAAGGTGCCAAAGGCAATGATTTTGCGCAATGACCGCAATTCTAACAATGAGGCGAGCAAGTCACTTCAAGAGATAGTAAAAAACAGGTATGTTTACCAGAAAGCTTTACTTGATGAGGTGGTGATGAATATGCTATATTCAGCTTCTGACAAGCCTCTTAAGGAACGCGTAAACTTTAAGATACTTGATCAGGACCTTAAGGCTGAATTGATAAACAATGGCATCAACATACCGTATCATTTCACGGTGACAACACAAGACGGTCGTGAGGTGTATCGTTGTCCTGATTACACTGACGAGGGTTCAGAATATACTTACACTCAGATGCTTTTCCGTAACGATCCTGCATCGAAGATGGGCGTGATAAGGGTTCATTTCCCTGACATCAACAGCTATATCTATTCCAGTGTACGTTTCATGATACCGAGCGTGGTCTTCACTTTGATATTGCTTATCACATTCATCTTTACGATAGTGGTGGTGTTCCGCCAGAAGCGTTACAACGAGATAAAGAATGATTTCATCAATAACATGACGCATGAGCTGAAGACACCTATCGCGAGTATTTCGCTTGCGGCACAGATGCTCAATGATGATGGCGTGACCAAGAGTGAGAAGATGATGAAGCATCTTGTTGGAGTGGTTACTGATGAAACCAAGCGACTGCGTTTCCTTGTGGAGAAAGTGCTGCAAATGTCAATGTTCGACCGTAAGAAGTCGTCTTTCAAAAAGAAGATGCTTGACCTTAATGAGATGGTGGAATCCATTGCCAACTCTTTCTCTTTGCGAGTGGAACATACCGGAGGAAAAATATATGTAGACGTTGGAGCGGTAGACTCTACAATATATGTGGACGAGGTAAACTTCCAGAATGTCATATTCAACCTCATGGACAATGCTGTGAAATACCGCAAGCCGGATAAACCTCTTGACGTTTATTTAAAGACGTGGAACGATGACAAGTGGCTTTATCTCTCTGTGCGTGACACTGGCTTGGGCATGAAAAAAGATGATTTGAAGAAGATCTTTGAAAAATTCTACCGTGTACATACGGGCAATGTGCATGATGTCAAAGGTTTCGGCCTTGGCTTGGCTTATGTCAAGAAGGTTGTTGACCTGCATGATGGGGACATAAAGGTTGACAGTGATTTGGGTAAAGGCACCACCTTCACTATAAAGTTGCCTGTGATAAAGGACGAGTAACACGAGAATAGACTAAATATAACACACCATTAATAAGAATAATACAAACAATTTAAAGTCTAATACTATGGAAGAGAAGACAAAAATCCTGCTGTGTGAGGATGATGAGAACCTCGGCACTCTGCTTTGTGAATACCTTATTGCAAAGGGTTTCGACGCTGTGCTTTGCCCTGACGGCGAGGTTGGCTATCGCGAGTTTCAGAAAGACAAGTTCGACATCTGCATCCTCGATGTAATGATGCCAAAGAAGGATGGTTTCACTTTGGCTTCTGAGATTCGCCAGATCAATTCTCAAGTACCAATAATCTTCCTTACAGCACGTGCCCAAAAGGAAGATGTGCTTGAAGGCTTTGACAAGGGTGCTGACGACTACATCACCAAACCTTTCTCTATGGAAGAACTGGTTAAGAGGGTTGAGGCTATCCTGCGTCGTGTTCGTGGCAAGCGCACACACGAGAGCACTAAGTATAAGATTGGGCGTTACAGCTTCGATACGCAGAAGCAACTGCTCACCATAGGCGACAAGCAGACGAAGCTTACGACGAAGGAGAATGAGCTGCTGTCATTGCTCTGCTCTCATGCTAATGAGATACTGAAACGCAATGATGCCCTGCGCACCATTTGGATTGACGATAACTATTTCAACGCACGCTCAATGGACGTGTACATCACTAAACTGCGCAAGCACCTCAAGGATGATGACCAAGTGGAGATTATCAACATCCACGGTCAAGGCTACAAGCTCATCATACCAGACGAGGAGTAAAAGTAAAAGCTATATAACTATAGGTTAAGAATAAAAAGAGAAGTGAAAGCTGGAGATAGTATTCTCCATGCTTTCACTTCTCTTTTTTAATTTGCTTTAGTGCAGACTTTGCGAGCCTTTCGTATACAATGCCAAGGTCGGCGAAACGTGTTAAAGCGTTCATTGCAGCGTGCCTTACGCCTACCGACGGCGAGCGAAGGGCAGTTATGGCTTGGTCGATAAATTCGTTGATGCCTCGCTCGTTTGGCTCCAAACCTTTCATGAAAAGGCGGCCAATGATGTCGTAAGCGCATATTTGCTTCGTTACATCGTCCGAAGCCATCCAGCGATAAGCCAATTTTGGTGCGTAGCTCACGTTTTGCAGGAGGTTAAACGCCAACATCTCTGCCAGCTCCTGCGTGTGAGTTTGCTCAATCCAGATGTCAGCCACTTCCTCTGGCATTTGGTCTGCTGGCATCAGAAGCGTAGCTAATATTTTGCACTCGCGTATATCTTCTTTCCATAGTGCTACAGCAAGGTGATAGTCAGGCGTAAGCTCTTTTGCCATCTGTTTAAGTTGTATGAACGGCACGCCCCAATTGAGCTTATAGTCAAGGCCTTTTTCGCGCATTGATTGTGAGGCAGGACCATTCATGACAAGACGGAAGCTACGCTTCAGTCTTTGTATGGTTTCTTTTATTTCCTGTTCAGACATCCTTTATGTATATTTGTTGCGTCTTGAGTTTATGCAGTAGAGTTTTATGGCTCATTTAATGTAAGCCAGACTTACAGAAAGCCATATTCCTTGGAATAGCGCAGCATCTGGTGCTCATAGCTTTCTGTATAGTCAATATTTACGTCTATAATGTTGCCGTTTTCGTCAGTAACAGGTTTCATCCACGGATTTATGAAGCCCTTGTATGGGGCTATGTCCAGCTTTTCGTAGCGTTGCAGCACCTCACGGTGAATGCCTTGGTCAACCTTCACACCGTATGTTTCTACAAGATTACGTGCTCCGTCATAATCGCCTTCGCTCTTTATGCGCTGAACCTCCGCGAGCAGTTTGCCAAACAGTTGACGCAATGCCTGGTAGTCGTTTATTTTAACAAAGGTCTTGCCGTTAATTTTGACGAGCTCCACTACGCCGTTGCCATTGTCCAAGCACCAATGGGCTATAATGGCACGATTGCGCATGTGGGCTTCTTCTATTTGATGTCCTGGCTTTATCCTTACGAGCTGGGTGAGCAGTCCGTTCATCATGTAGTGGTAATATTGGCTTTTGTAAGCTTCGCCGTCGGGCACGAGTCCAAGTTCTATGAGCTTAGGATCGGCAAGATAATACAAGCCAAACAAGTCAGCCCGTGCTTCCTCATTGGTACTGCCGTATGCTTTCAAGGCATCAGCTGAAACGCCAGGCAGCAGTTGTCCGCTTCCGTGTCCGAGGCATTCGTGCAGGTCAGTATGCAGGTCATCACAAATGTCACCGTATTTATCTATTATAGCGAGCGTGTCGTTATCAATTACAAATTCCTCGTTGAAACCATTTCCATGTGCTGCCTTGTTGTAGGCATCGGTAAGGTTGCCAATGGTGACGCTTTTAGAACCATATCGTGCGCGTATCCAGTCGGCGTTTGGCAGGTTTATTCCGATGGCAGTCGATGGGTATTCTTCGCCGCCAAGCATGGCAGCGCGTACAACGTGGGCTGACACTCCTTTCACTTTCGGCTTTTTAAAGCGCGGGTCTACAGGTGAGTGGTCTTCAAACCATTGTGCGTTCTCGGCTATAGTCTGTGTGCGGCGTGTAGCCTCATTGTCGCGATATTCCACAATGCCTTCCCACGTTCCTTTCAATCCGAGAGGGTCACCATAAACCTCTATAAATCCGTTTATGAAATCTATGTCACCGTCTTGTTCCTTCAACCATTCGATGCTGTATTTATCGAAAGTGCGTAAGTCGCCGGTCTTATAATAATCTGTCAGCAAACCAATTAACTTTCTTTGCCGGTCGTTTTCCGCAACGTTGGCAGCTTTATCGAGCCAATAGATGATTTGCTTTATTGCTTCATCATACAGTCCTCCGACAATATATTTTTGCTCCACAATGCTTCCGTCGGCATTCTTTATAAGCTTAGAGTTGAGTCCCCACGATGGCTGGCAATCGCCGTCGGCAGGATTTCTCATTGCGGCATAAAAGCTTTCAGCCTCTTGCTGGCTCACGCCATCATAGAGGTTGCATGCCGAAGTCTTTACCAAGTCGTCGCCATCGTTTTGGTTTACTCGCTTTGGTAGGATTTCCGGGTTGAATATCACGGGGCACAGGGCGTCGAGCATCTGCTCTACACCTCCATATTTGTCTTTAGGAAGAAGCTCAGGGTTTATAGAACTGACACTTTTCCTGAGCCACTTTTCTGAGAACTCCGGTTTGAATTTCTCGCAGCCATAGTGATGATATATGCCGTTAGAGAACCACACGCGCTTCAGGTATTCTTTCATTTTAGCGTATTCTTCCGACCTGGCTTCAGTATTGGCATATACAAGAACAGCCTCGAGCATCTTTCTGATGTCGAGGTTGTATCGCCCATACTGGTCTGTCGTGATGTCGCGTCCTGACAGTGTGGCTTTTGAAAGATAATAGACGTACGCCTTTTGCTTTGGGCTGAGTTTGTCAAAGCCCTCCAGCTTATAGCGCAACATCTGTAAGTCGGCAAATTTCTCGTCGGCGTATCTGAATGTTGTTTTGTCCATTTGTGTTAATGTTGTCTCTGCGTCTCCGGACTTATGCCTGTATTGCCAAAGCCTTTGGCTTGTTTTTCGAGCCGGGCTTGCGACCTCTCTTTTTCGGTTTTTCCACCAGTGACGGGTGCTCCTTTAGATGCTTCATTTTATAATCTCTTGGCGTAATGCCATTAATCTTATAAAATGATGCATAGAACGACTGCCGGTTAGAGAAGCCTACCATGTCGGATATGTCCTCCATGTTCAGTTCCTGATAACGTCTATCCACCAAAAGCGACATAGCTTCCTGGATGCGGTATTTGTTTACATACGACGTGTAGTTCATGTGGAACCTCACGTTTACTACAGCAGAGATATACCTTGTATTCGTATTTAAATCCTCAGCCAATTGCTTTGCTGAGTAATTTTTCTCCTTGTACTTTTTCTTAATGATGATGATGTCGTTAATCTTTTGTTCCAATTCATCCATCAATTTCGGGCTTACAAGTGAACGGTAACTGGCTTCTTTCTCTTTCTTGTGTGTAATGTTGTATTTAGCCATATATTCAATAAAGCTCTAATAATGCTTTTCCTGATCGGTTTTGCAAAAATATTAAAAATATTTGATAATTAGGCTTTAGTATTGTCTTTTATATTTACAATTGTGGAATATTAACTTATTTTGGCGAAAAATCTTCTAAATAAAGGCTGTTCTTGGTTTCAATGCAGGCATTATGCGGTGATAGCTGTATTGAGCTTTGGTTAAAGTTTTATCGCGATGCGTTAAAAGTTTTACCGGTTTGCGGTTAAAGCTTTATCGGTATGCGGTTAAAGTTCTATCGCGATGCGTCTATGGCTTTGTCGCCATGCGGCAGAGTCGTGGTCAATGACAATCAGTAGGTTTCTTTTTGTTTTTCATTTCTTACAAAGCCAATGGTGCCAACCAGCATGAGTGCCAACGGCAGCAAAAGCAACAAATTATTGTTGGTCCATCCGGCGATGTAGAATATGGCAAGCAGAGCCACTCCCATGTATACAAGTGGCAGTCCGGCGTGGTTGGCACATGCAACGCATGCCCTTTTCAATGCTTGCGCTAGCTTTATGATGTTAGCTCTCATTTCTTTATAGCTTTCGTTAATCGGTTGCAAAAGTACAAATAAAATGGTTCTGTGGCATGTAATAAAAGTTAAAAAACGGGCGGCGGCGTTCATAATGTACCGTTGTTTATAAGAATTTAACTACCTTTGCAGTCGCATTTTTGCAAAACAACATTTTCAATTCATTCAAAGTAGTATGAATCAATACGAAACCGTTTTCATTTTGACTCCCGTTTTGTCTGATGAACAGATGAAGGAAACGGTCGCTAAATTCAAGAAGCTGCTCACCGATAAAGGTGCTGAGATTCTGAACGAGGAGGCCTGGGGACTTAAGAAGATGGCTTACGCCATTGAGAAGAAATCGACAGGCTTCTATTGCCTGCTTGAGTTCAAGGCAGAGCCATCAGTAATCAACACTCTCGAGACCGGCTTCCGCCGCGACGAGAAAGTTATTCGTTTCATGACAGTGAAGCTCGACAAGTATGCTGTGGCTTATGCAGAGAAGCGTCGTGCAAAGCTGGGTAAAAAATTGGAGGCTTAATTATGGCAGAGCAGAGAAACAACAATTCTGAAATTCGTTATTTGACAGCTCCTTCCATTGATACCAAGAGGAAGAAGTATTGCCGTTTCAAGAAGAGTGGCATCAAGTACATCGACTACAAGGATCCTGAGTTCCTGAAGAAGTTCCTCAACGAGCAGGGTAAGATTCTCCCGCGTCGCATCACCGGTACTTCTTTGAAGTATCAGCGCCGTGTGGCTCAGGCAGTGAAGCGTGCCCGCCAGATTGCCTTGCTTCCATTCGTAACCGATTTGATGAAATAAAGAAGGAGGCTAAGACATGGAAATTATACTGAAAGAAGATATTATCGGTCTTGGATACAAGAACGATATTGTGAATGTAAAGAGCGGTTATGGCCGCAACTATCTCATTCCTACCGGCAAAGGCGTCATTGCTTCTGCAAGCGCACGCAAGGTTCTTGCTGAGAACCTGAAGCAGCAGGCAAGCAAGCTTGCAGCTAAGAAGGCTGAGGCAGAGAAGCGCGCTGAGCAGCTGAAAGACGTGGTTGTAACTGTGGCTGCCAAGGTTGCCGTTACAGGCCATCTCTATGGCTCAGTTGGCCCGGCTAAGGTTGCCGAGGAGCTCGCAAAGCAGGGCATTGAGGTTGATCGCAAGATCATCACCATGAAGGAAGCCCGCAAGGTTGGCGAGTATGAGGCTACCGTGCACTTCCACCACGATGTAGAGGTGAAGGTTCCTGTGAAAGTTGTTGCTGAAAACAAGGTTGAGGCTCCTGTAGAGGCTGAGGCTCCGAAAGCTGCCGAGGCACCTGCCACAGAGGCTCCTGTAGAGGAGGCTCCTAAGGCTGAAACAGAAGCTCCTGCAGCTGAGTAACTAAAGAAAGCAAAATTTTTAGCACTGTAAAGCAAATCAATATGAAAATCCCTTTCATCCGCGTGGTGATTGGGATTTTTTTGTGTACCTTTGCATAAGAGTATTTAAATCAGAAAAAGATGAAAGCATTTGTATTCCCCGGACAGGGCTCGCAGTATGTGGGCATGGGCAAAGACCTGTATGAGAGCAACGCATTGGCAAAACAACTCTACGACAAGGCTGACGAGACGCTCGGTTTCAAGATAACCGACATCATGTTTGCCGGTACCGACGAGCAGCTCAAGGAGACAAAGGTCACCCAGCCGGCTGTGTTCCTCGACAGTGTAATCTCAGCTCTATGCCTTGGCGACGGCTTCAAGCCGGCAATGGTAGCAGGTCATTCGCTTGGTGAGTTCTCAGCTCTTGTGGCTGCCGGCGCGCTGAATTTTGAGGACGGCTTGAAACTTGTTGCCGCCCGCGCCAATGCCATGCAGAAGGCTTGCGAGAAGAATCCTGGCACTATGGCAGCTATAATCGGCTTGCCCGACGAAAAGATAGAAGAAGTGTGCGCTGAAATCCGTAATGAAGGCAAGGTAGTGGTTGCAGCCAACTACAACTGCCCTGGCCAGCTCGTAATATCCGGCGACAAGGATGCCATAGCAGAGGCTTGCGAGAAGCTTTCCGCAGCAGGTGCAAAGCGCGCGTTGCCATTGAAGGTAGGCGGAGCTTTCCATTCGCCGCTGATGCAGCCCGCGAAGGAAGAACTGCAAGAGGCTATAGAGAAAACCACGTTCTCTGCTCCCAAGTGCCCTGTTTATCAGAATGTGGACGCAATGCCACACACCGATCCTAAGGAGATACAGGCTAACCTCATAGCTCAGCTCACGAGCCCTGTGCGCTGGACAAAGAGCGTGCAGAACATGATAGCCGACGGTGCCGACGACTTCACAGAGTGCGGACCGGGCAAAGCATTGCAAGGAATGATTCGCCGTATCGACAAGACCATACCTGCACACGGAATAGCTTAAGCTTCCAAATGAACAAGAAGATAACGATTTATCAAGTTCTTCCTCGTCTTTTCGGTAATAAGAATACAACCAACAAGAAGGATGGAACCATCGCCGAGAATGGGAGCGGCAAGATGAACGACTTCGATGCCGTCCGCTTGCGCCACATTCACGACATGGGTTTTACGCATATCTGGTATACGGGAATTATCAGACATGCCACTACCACCAATTATACGCAGTATGGCATACCACGGCAGCATCCGTCCGTAGTGAAAGGAAAGGCAGGCTCGCCGTATGCCATTACCGATTATTATGATGTAGACCCGGACATTGCGGTGGACATTGAGCATCGCATGGAAGAATTTGAAAGTCTTGTCAAGCGTACCCACTTGGCTGGGATGAAGGTCATTATGGACTTTGTTCCCAACCACGTGGCGCGTGAATATCATTCCATAGCCAAGCCAGACGGAGTGCGCGACCTTGGTGAGGACGATGACGATACAAAGCATTTTGACCCGCAAAACAATTTCTATTATTGCCCCGGCCAGCAGTTTGTGCCTCCTGTGGCTCCGAAGCCAGGCGAGGAAGCATATATAGAAAGACCGGCTAAGTGTACCGGCAATGACAAGTTCAACGCCACTCCGGGCATGTACGACTGGTACGAGACGGTAAAGCTCAATTATGGCGTAGACTATTGTGACTTTGGCGGTAGAAGCTGTCACTTCGACCCCATTCCAAGCACATGGAAGAAGATGACGGACATCCTTCTTTTCTGGGCAGGCAAGGGCATAGACGGCTTCAGGTGCGACATGGCTGAGATGGTGCCGCATGAGTTTTGGTCTTATGCCACGGCAATTGTCAAGGAACGTTTCCCAAAGCTTGTCTTCATTGGTGAGGTGTACGATCCCAACCAATATCGTGTTTACATCAGGTCTGGCTTCGATTATCTTTATGACAAGGTAGGCATGTACGACTGCCTTCGTGATGTGGTTTGTGAGCGTCGTCCTGCAAACAATATTACCTATAGCTGGCAGAGCACTAACGACATCAAGGACCACATGCTTTATTTCCTTGAGAACCACGACGAGCAGCGCATAGCAAGCGACTTCTTCTGTGGTGACGGACGCAAGGCTATACCTGCCGCCATTGTGGCAATGATGTTGCAAACCAACCCTTTCATGCTTTACAGCGGACAGGAGTTTGGAGAGCGTGGCATGGACGAGGAAGGCTATTCCGGCAAGGACGGGAGAACCACAATATTCGACTATTGGACTGTTGACAGCGTAAGACGCGGCTACTTTACGCCTCACGGGCTCTCCGCAGATGAAAGCTCGCTGATGAAATTGTATCGTTCGTTGCTGCGTATTGTCAACAAGGAAAAGGCAATATACGAGGGCGAATGCTTCGACCTTATGTATGTCAACACGCAAACGTGGCATTTCAACCCCCGTTCACAGTATGCTTTCATGCGCAAGAAAGACGACGAGGTCTTGCTCATAGTGGTAAACTTCTCACGCCCTATGGTAAAGGCTTCGGTCATTATTCCCGCACATGCTTTTGACTTTCTCGGCTTGCCGGAGAGGGACATACCTGCCGTCGACTTGCTTACCGGTGACACAACTACGGTTCACCTTAAGAAAAACGAGGCAACAGAAGTGGTGTTGCAACCATACAGCGGAACAATACTAAAGTTTAGCATAAAGATGAAAGAGGACAGCAGCGTGTTCAATGAGCACAACAAGGAAGAATTTCCGCCGGCGCATACTGCTGAGCATTTGCTCAATCAGGTAATGATTCGCATGTTTGGTTGTGAACGATCTTCAAATGCGCATATAGAGCGCAAGAAAAGCAAAATAAGCTATCAGCTTGACCATAAGCCTACTCGGAAGGAGGAAAAGGCTATAGAAGACGAGATGAATCGTCTTATAGAGGCTGACCTTCCAGTGACTTATGAGACTGTTGATCGTGACCATGTGCCGGAAGGCGTCAGCCTCGACCGCCTGCCAAAGGATGCGTCTGAGAAGATACGGCTTGTGCGCATTGGCGATTTCGATGTCTGCCCGTGTGTTGGCAAGCATGTCCGTTCAACCTCGCAGATAGGCAAGTTTGTTTTGCTTGGCACCAATTGGGACGAGCCGACGCATACTTTCCGCATAAGGTTCAAGGTTGTGCCTTAATAAAGGATAAAGACAAAAAGTAAAAGGGTAAAAAGCAAGAGAAACTCTGTTGTGCTCATTGCTTTTTACCCTTTTACTTTTTTACTCTTGGTTTACTTTCCATCCATTTCTTCCTTCATGTCTATGAACTGCCCCTTTGCGTCATAAAATTCATATTGCAAAAAGGCGAGCTTCTGTGAAGGAATGATATGGACACCGAAGCCGTACTTCATTTGCCACTTGCGCTTCAGGCTTACGATGCCTTGATTGATGTAAGCGGCAACATAAGGATGTACGTGCAAATAAAACTTTCTGATGCCTATCTTGTTTACGAGTTGGTCAATCTTTCCCTCCAGCTGGTCGGTGAACAAAATGCTTGACTTTATTTTTCCAGTGCCGTTGCATGTCGGACAAGTTTCCTCTACGTTTACGTCCATAGCCGGGCGCACGCGCTGCCTTGTGATTTGCATAAGCCCGAATTTGCTCAGAGGCAGAATGTTATGGCGTGCCCTGTCTTTCTGCATGTTTTTGCACATGCGCTCGTAAAGCATCTGCCTGTCTTCTGCGAGGTTCATGTCGATGAAGTCCACTACGATGATTCCTCCCATATCACGTAGCCTGAGCTGGCGGGCGAGTTCGTCGGCAGCACCAAGATTGGTGTCCAAAGCAGTCGCCTCTTGTCCGTTCTGGTTCTTTGAACGGTTTCCACTGTTTACATCCACAACGTGCATGGCTTCAGTGTGCTCAATGATAAGGTAAGCTCCGTGAGCATAGTTCACGGTTTTGCCGAAGCCAGACTTAATCTGTTTAGTGACGTTGAAGTTGTCGAAGATTGGCACCTTTCCGGTATAGAGCTTTACTATACCTGCCTTTTCAGGGGCGATCAGTGTCACATAGTGTTTTACTTCTTTGCACACTTCTTCGTCGTTGACATAAATGTTCTCGTAGGTCGGATTAAAGAGGTCGCGCAACATGGCGACAGCTCTGCCTGTCTCCTCATATACGAGTTGTGGCAGTTTCTGGGCTTTCTGTACTTTCTTCAGCGCGTTTTGCCAACGCTCAACGAGTATTTTCAGTTCTGCGTCCAGTTCTGCCACGCGTTTGCCCTCAGCCACTGTGCGCACAATGACGCCACAGTTCTTAGGCTTGATGCTGTGGATGAGTTGTTTTAGTCTTGACCTTTCTTCTCCGCTTTTAATCTTAGACGACACCGAGACCTTGTCTCCGAAAGGAATGAGCACGAGGAAGCGTCCTGCAAAACTAAGCTCGCTTGTCAGGCGCGGCCCCTTTGTGGATATTGGTTCCTTTACTATTTGTACAAGCACCTCCTGGCCTACGGTCAGGGTTTGCTGCACGCTGCCGTCTTTTTGCAGGTCGGGCAGCTTTGTAGCTTTCTCAAATGGGAAGAGCTTCTTGCGGTCGCTTTGTACCTGCTTAAGATATTTGGCGTAGGAGTTGAATTGATTTCCCAAATCAAGATAATGCAAGAAAGCGTCGCGCTCATAGCCCACATCGACGAAGCAGGCGTTCAGCCCTGGCATGAGCTTCTTCACCTTCGCGATGTAGATGTTGCCTACGGAGAAGTTGGCAGAGCGTTGCTCGTTTTGGTATTCCACCAACCGTTTGTCTTCGAGCAGAGCAATGGAAATCTCTTTCGGCTTAACGTCGATAACTACTTCACTTGTCATTTCTCATTTGTTTAACATTATAAGAAAGGGGCACGCCTGTGAGGCACGCCCCCTCCAAGAACTGCCCGTTGGGCTTACTTGCTCTTATGGCGGTTCTTGCGCAATCTCTTTTTACGCTTATGCGTAGCCATCTTGTGGCCCTTCTTTTTCTTACCGTTTGGCATAGCTAAATTTTTTTAATGTTGTTGATAATATTACTTGTTTTTTTATTCGTTCTTCATCTCGTCGATGAAAGCCTTGGCAGGCTTGAAGGCAGGAATGTCGTGTGCATCGATGGTGATGGTAGTGTTCTTGCCAATGTCACGGGCGGTTTTTGCAGCCCTGTGCTTGATGATGAAACTGCCAAAGCCACGAAGGTAGACGTTCTCTTTCTTTTCGAGCATGGCGTTCTTTACGTTAGCCATGAAGCTCTCTACTACTACAGTCACTTCTTTTTTCTGTAGGCCTGTCTGCTCAGTGATTTCGTTGATAATATCAGCTTTTGTCATTTGTTATAAATATCTTACGTTTATATCTTGTTTATTTACAATGCATTTACGGAAGTGCAAAGTTACAACTTTCCTCTGTGATAATGAAATTTATTGGCTCTTTTTTCAAGATAATTATATTGAAGGCAGGTTTTTCTCTATTTTCTTCTGTAATATTTTAGTCAGAGCCATGCCTCTCCGTGTATGTTTTATGAGGTCGTCGTGTATGCCGTTCAGCTGGTTGAACAGGTCGGCGGCTGCGGTTTGTATGGCGTTCGGACGGCGTATGTCGCGCCTCTCGTCCGGGTTTATGACCACGTTTATTCCTCCTGCTTCCACGTGTATATCGATGTCGGCACCGGTCATCACCGGTTCGCCGTCGTAGTGTATAGGTCCGGCTTGCGAGCGATGAATGCTGAGGTGTTTTGTGCGCAGTGTCTTTATGCGCGAGCTCTTGTTAAGGGTTTTGCTGAACATGTCGATGGCTATCTGCGGGGCTTCTATCAAGTCGAAAGGCTCCATTATGACCACGTCCAACATGCCATCGCTCATGCTTGCTTGTGGCGCAATGTAGGCGTTGTTGCCGTATTGCGACGCGTTGGCGCATGAGATGAGGAAAGCCTTGAACTTTTCGGTGCTTTCGTCCACTCTTATCTCGTAGGTCTCAGGTTTATAGCTGAGGCCTTTTTCAAGAATTTGCTGTACGTAGGTTATAGGGCCCCGCTTGCCGGCTTCGGCAAACTTGAAGCTGATGAACGCGTCAAAGCCCATGCCACAGGTGCAGAAGAAGTCGTGCTCGTTGATTACCCCATAGTCGAGACTTTTCACCACACATTTATTTATAATGTCGATGCTTTTCTTTATGTTCAAGGGAATGAGCAGGTGGCGCGCAAGCCCATTGCCTGAGCCACAGGGGATTACTGCCATAGCTGTGTCAGTATGGGTGAGCCCTCGCCCCACTTCGTTCACGGTGCCGTCGCCGCCTATTGCCACTACCACGTCGTAGCCGTCGGCAGCCGCCTGGCGCGCCAGTTCGGTGGCATGCCCCGGTCGTTCGGTATTCGCTATGCGGTAATCATACAAATCCTTGTCTATATATTTTTCAATAGCATCAGGTACGCCTGCCTTGCTCACAGTTCCTGATATGGGATTTATGACAAAGAGTATTTTCTTCTTCATGTTTGTTTCTTTTCTTCCGCAAAAATAGCCTTTTTTATTCGTATTCTAACCCTAAAACCACCTTTTTTTTAGTATTTTATTCATTTCTTCTGTTTTTTGTGTTGTGAATAAGTCTTTTTTTGTAACTTTGCAGTCTAAATATATAATTGTAGTATTTCTACACCTATTATTAAAAATGGGACAGTTAACAGAAAGATATAAGCATTATCGTGTACCTCAGAAGTACATGGAAGAAGGCGTTTACCCTTATTTCCGTGAGATAACGAGCAAGCAAGGCCCGGAAGTCATGATGGGTGGCCGCAAGATTTTAATGTTTGGCAGCAATGCCTACACCGGTCTTACTGGTGACCAGCGTATCATAGATGCAGGCAAGGCAGCCCTCGACAAGTATGGCTCCGGTTGTGCTGGAAGCCGTTTCCTCAATGGTACACTTGACATCCATGTGCAGCTCGAGAAAGAGCTCGCCGAATTTGAGCATAAAGATGATGCTTTGTGCTTCTCTACAGGTTTTTCAGTAAACTCCGGCGTGATACCGGCAGTCGTAGGACGTGGCGATTACCTTATTTGCGACGACCGCGACCATGCGTCAATTGTTGACGGCAGGCGCTTGAGCTTCGCCACCCAGCTTCATTACAAGCACAACGACATGGCAGACCTTGAGCGCATTCTCGAGAAGCTGCCGCACGAGGCTATCAAGCTCATCGTGGTAGACGGAGTCTTCTCTATGGAGGGTGACTTGGCAAAACTGCCCGAGATAGTCGAGCTTAAGCATAAGTACAATTGCTCTATCATGGTAGACGAAGCTCATGGACTTGGCGTTTTTGGCGACAAGGGACAGGGCGTTTGCCATTACTTTGGCTTGCAGGATGACATTGACCTCATCATGGGCACATTCTCAAAGAGCCTTGCTTCTATTGGTGGCTTCATTGCATCAGACTGGGATACAATAAATTATCTTCGCCACACAACCCGTACTTATATATTCTCGGCGAGCGATACTCCTGCCGCTACGGCTTGCGCGCTTGAGGCTCTGCACATCATTGAGAATGAGCCGGAACGCCGCCAGCGTCTGTGGGACGTAACCAACTACGCATTGAAGCGCTTCCGTGAGGAGGGCTTTGAGATTGGCGACACCGAGAGCCCCATCATCCCGCTTTATGTCCGCGACGACACCAAGACCTTCAAGGTTACGGCTCTCGCTTTCGATGCAGGCGTTTTCATCAATCCGGTCATTCCTCCGGCATGTGCTCCGCAAGACACGCTTGTGCGCTTTGCCCTTATGGCAACCCACACCAAGGAGCAGGTGGAGCGTGCAGTGAAGGCTCTGAAGAAGATTTTCGTTGACGAGGGCATCATAAAGTAAAAGACTATAGATTTTTTCTAATATAACGCTTTAGGCGTACAAGCAATTGCGGCGTAAAGGCATGGTGGCTGAAACTTGGTCACAACCTCTTTATGCCGCAATTGTTTTTTATGTTGCCAAGGCAGAGAGTAATTCTCAGCCACCTTTGCACATACGGCGTGCGAACGTGGTACGTACGGCGTACGAG
>CAZZNO010000004.1:4740-47956 GCA_964655685.1 uncultured Prevotella sp. | reverse complement strand
TGCGGTTCTGGTAACTTCCTTACTGAGACTTATCTTTCCCTGCGCCGCTTGGAGAATGAAGTCATCAAAGAAATATACAGTCTTGAACCGTTGGATGCTTTCACCAACCCAATAAAAGTAAGTATCGACCAATTCTTTGGCATAGAGATTAACGACTTCGCCGTTACAGTTGCTACTACCGCTCTGTGGATTTCCGAGAGTCAGATGATGGCTGAGACGGAGAGAATCATCCATCACGACATCAACTTCCTGCCACTGAAAAGTTATGCCAATATCCGTGAGGGCAATGCGCTACGGATGGATTGGAACAATATTGAAGAGATAGAAAACATCCCTACAATCCATGCTAAGGATACATACGTCCTTCCTGAAACCGAGCCAGAGCTTGCTGGCGAGCCTGCTGAGTACGAGAAGCTAAACTTGGTAACTTCTAACCTGCATATCGGTCCGAATACTCCTAAGCTTAAGCAGGTAAAGCCTGATTATATCATTGGCAATCCACCGTTTGTGGGGGCAAGATTTATGTCTGCTTCCCAAAAGGAAGATATGAAGTATGTTTTTGGCAAAGATTGGAAGAATGTCGGAAATATAGACTATGTAGGAGCTTGGTATAAGAAAGCATCTGAAATGATGTTTAATACCAATATCAAGGCTGCTTTTGTTTCAACAAACTCTATAACACAAGGTGAGGAAGTGCCTGACCTTTGGGCACCTTTAATCAAGAAGGGTATTCACATCAACTTTGCTTATCGCACTTTCCGTTGGGACAGTGAGGCTTCTTTAAAAGCACATGTGCATGTTGTCGTTATAGGATTTTCTTACGTTGACATTCCTAATAAAACTATTTTTGATAATGGAAATGTTATAAATGTCAGTCACATTAATCCATATCTTATGGAGGCAAAGGATATCTTTGTCTACAGCAGAAAAGAACCTCTATGCGATGTACCTTCTATTGGTATAGGTAATAAGCCTATTGACGGAGGCTATTATTTGTTTACCAAAGATGAAATGGAATCTTTTATTAAGGCAGAGCCAGCCTCTGAACAATATTTTCATGAATGGTATGGTGCGAAGGAGTTTATCCACAACCAGCCCAGATACTGCTTGTGGTTAGGCGATTGCTCACCGCATCAACTCATGCAGATGCCGCAATGCTTAAAACGGGTTGAAGCAGTCAGACAATATCGCTTAAATAGTACAAGCGCTCCAACTCGCGAACTTGCAGATAAGCCGACAAGGTTCCACGTAGAAAACTTCCCAAAAGGCTCCTACATCGTCATTCCTCAGGTTTCGTCTCAAAGAAGGCGCTACATACCTATGGGCTACATGAATGAGGGAGTCATTTGCAGTGATAAAGTGCGTATAATGGCAAATGGAACATTATACCATTTTGGTGTGCTTGAGTCAAATGTACACATGGCATGGATGAGAGTAATTTCATGTAGATTGAAAAGTGATTACAGTTATACAGTGAATGATGTATATAATTGCTTTCCATGGCCTACACCAACGGACAGTCAGAAAGAGAAAATCGAGAAGTCAGCCCAAGCCATCCTTGACGCTCGTGCCAAATACCCAGACAGCAGTCTTGCCGACCTTTACGACCCGACAACAATGCCATACGACTTGCTCGAAGCCCATCGCGCCAACGACCGTGCGGTGATGTCCGCCTACGGTTTCTCTACAAAGATGACGGAGTCGGAATGTGTGGCAAAACTGTTCGAGATGTATGCGGAAATGACGAAAGAAAAATAAATTGGCGTAAACTGATGTCATAATGGAAATATTGTTCATTCTTATCTCTATTGCTTTGTTTCTATATATTATTAGGCAATTTGCTTCCTATTCAGAGAAAAAGAGAAAAGAACAGATATTGAATGATTGGCGTAGTAGGTATACAAGCAAAGACTATATTCCTCCTACTCTAAACAACGCTTCATCTAAGAAAGAAGATACTATCGATAAAAAGTACGAATCAACAAACGACACATCAATAGACAATGATGAAAATCTTGACGATGATGACTTTGTCAATGACGACTATGACGAATACGATGATGACTTTGACGACGATGATGATTTCGATGATGAAGAACTATACGATGGTGATGAACTAACAGATGACGATTCTGATGAAGATGAACCACTTGACGGAATGTCATTTTCTTTCGATTCACGTTATGACTATGACCTTAATGACCCGTTATACGATGATGAATATGGAATGGAGCCTGAGGATGCAGATGACTGGTACTTCATAAGTGAAGATAGGGAAAGCATGCATCTTGGAATGAGTAGTTTCTATTCCATGCGTGCTGGCGAAGAAATGGTATTGTGGAAGAATGGCCTTTATTATCCCAAGAGTGCAATCCATGAGATGCCTAAATCTGGGTCCAAGTTTCTTGATGACTCCGCAATACCGTACAAGGTGCCTGTAAGGAGAAAAAAGAAAAAGTAAAATAATCTTGCCATTTAAAATTAAGGCGTGAATTTGATTTTGTATAAAATACAGAATATCAAAGTATTTCATATTGCCGTTCATGTCAAAGCCTATGTTTCCGTCGTTTTAAATCAATTTCTAATCGTGGATGTATTCCGTATACGTCCCTGTACCATGAACCGTTCCGAGATCGTGACCATTCTCGCGTGCTTCCACTTTAATCAGTTTCGCAATTTAAACATTATTACCTTTTTTATGTGCGTGAACACCTCAAGGATTTGTTCCCTCATCAGCTCTCGTACAATCGCTTTGTGGAATTGGAGTCCCGTGTGTGCGTAGAGATGATGCTGTTCCTTCAGTTGTTTTGTTTTGGCAGGTGTACAGGCATTAGTTTCATAGACAGCACATGTGTGTCGGTCTGCCACAACAAACGGATAACCAGAAACAAGGTGTTCAAGAACTATGCAGAGATAGGTAAAAGCACCATGGGATGGTACTTCGGGGTTAAGTTGCATCTCATATGCAACGAAAGAGGTGAGCTGCTCAACTTCATGCTTACAAAGGCCAACGTTGACTACAGGAACGAAGATGTATTTAACCGACTGAGTGACAACTTATTCGAAAAGCTGTTCGCTGACATCCGTGTTCTTTTTATTTCTATGACGCATTTCCCCTAAAAAAACACCTACTCATGGGAAGACAAAAATACGAAACAATACAAAAAATCCGTTACCCATTTTCATGGATAACGGATAGGTTACCTTCTTTACTGATTCAAGTAAACTTGGTAATATTATCACTAAATCATTTTCTTGTGTTGTCTAATGCCTATGTCGCATAGTATGATTAAAAATCAAAAGGACAATTTCAGCACTGTTACAGAGTTGGCTGCAAATGTATAGTCCTTGACGTTGCGCTTTTCAGTCTTTACGTCTGTTTTCACTACGTTGCGTTCGGGTTTTTCCAAGACATTGGTTGCGTCAAGCTTGTCGCCGGTGAGAGTGGTTGACTTGGTGAGCGTGAGCTTGCCGAGATTCTTGGTGTTGAGCGATGTCTTGACTGCCTTTGGTGAGATATTGACCACGAAAAGCACTATCTGCCGATTGTCTCTGTCGATAGTAGCAGCAGCGTCAAGAGCATTTAGGTTGCCGTTGGCTTTATCTGATACTACTTCTGTTGTCAGGCTCTCGCCGAGAGCGGCGTGGCGATACTCCTTTAAGGGAAAGAAGACGGTTTGGCGGATTGAGGTCTCCTTGTTGGTCATGATTGGCGCGAGTACGTTTACCATCTGTGCCCAGTTGCACATGCCCATGTCGGCGGCATGGCGCAGGATGACGTTGAGGTAGCATGCTGTGGCAAGGCCGTGCCGCCACTCGTAGATGTCGGTGGTGCCGTAGACGGCTCCCTGCCGTTCCCATATTCCCCATTCGTCCATTGCTATTTGGATAGGCTTGGTACGTGCCGGAAAGCGGTACCAGCGTTGCCACGTCTTGGGCTTGTTGCCGGGAGCGTACTTGCGTATGTCGGCAGCAAAGGCGGTGAGCTCTCTGTCCACTTGGCTGATGCCCTCGAAGATAGAGTAGGGGCGGCTGGAGGCAGTGCTCACATAACCGTGGTAAGAAATGTAGTTGATGGCTCCGTCGAGACCTTCGAGTATGGTCTTGTTCCATTCGGGCTTGCCACGCTCGCCATCGGCTATGAGCTCAATGGACGGGTCGGTGAGTTTCATGAGCTTGACGTATTGCCATACGTCTTTCACGTAGAATTTGGGATCCTGGTGCCTGCCAGCGTCGGGTTCGGCAGCTTCTTCATTGCCGAGAGCCCAATATTTCACGTTAAACGGCTCGTTGAATCCGTGGCGGCGGCGCAGGTTGGCATAATAGGTGTCGCCCGTGCCATTGCAATACTCCACCCAGTTGGCTGCCTCGTCGGGTGTGCCAGTGGAGATGTTTATGACGAGCACAGGCTCGCAGCCGAGCTCTCGGCAATACTGTATGAACTCGCAGGTGCCGAAATGATAATTGTCTATGCCGCCCCACACGAGGTTTTTGCGGCTTTTCCTTTCCGAAAGAGGCCCTACACCGTCTTCCCAATGGAACACCTTGACGGATGTGCCGCCGGGGAAGCGGAGCATGGTGGGCGCGAGCTCCTTTGCCTTGGCGAGCACATCCTGCCGCACGCCTTTGGCATTGGAGAGTGGCGACCCTTCGTCGAATACGCCGCCATTGATGCACTGCCCCATGTACTCTATGAACTGGCCGAACACGTAGGGCGACACTTTGCCCAGGGAGGCGTTGCCGTCAATCGTGATGCTGTTTTGAGACGAAGCCTTGCCCCATGCAAGGCACAGGAGGGCGAGGCTTAAAATAATTTTGTGTTTCAACATAACTGTACTTCTATCTATAAAATAAAAACATGCTTTCATCAAAAAAGAAAGGCGGTGGTTTCGTTTCACACCAACGATACCACCGTCTTTTTAAAGTTAAGGTTCCGGTATCTCTACCTGCCACTGATGCTTGATGTCCTCGACGGACGTGCCCATGTAGACATTGTATTTGCCTGGGTCACTTACCCACTGGTGGGTGTTGACATCATAATATTTAAGTGCATCTACAGGCACCTTTATTGTAAGGTTCTTATTCTCGCCCGGCTGGAGCGATACTTTCTGGAAACCTTTCAGTTCCTTTGCCGGACGCAGCACGGGGCTGCTCCCTGCTTTGCCCACATAGAGCTGCACTACCTCGGCGCCTTCACGCTTGCCGGTGTTGGCAATGTTTGCATTGACCGCTATGGTATCGCCTGAAAGAGACAAGTCGAACTTCGACAGCTCGAACGACGTATAACTCAGCCCGTATCCGAAGGGATAGAGTGGCCTTATGCCTTTCTTCTCATAGCCGCGATAGCCTGTGAACACGCCTTCCGTCCACTGCACGTGCTTTCCGCCTTGGTCTGAGTAGGTGTAATATGACGGATTGTCCTCTGCCTTGCGCTCGAATGTCATGGGCAGCTTGCCGCTTGGGTTGACGTTTCCGAACAGTATGTCGGCAAGGGCGCGGTTGCCTTCCTGCCCTGAGTACCATGCCCATATCAGTCCTTTCATCTTCGGTTCCCATTGGCTGCTTTCTATGTTGCCGCCAGCATTTATTATGGCTATTGCCGGTATACCGCTGTTTGCCGCTGCCTCAAGCACCGACTCGCGGTCTTTGTTCAAAGCGAATGTGCGATCGCCGCCCTCTGCCTCAAGGTTCTTGTCAAGGCCTTCGCACACCAGCACAAGGTCGAAGCCTGACAGTTCCTGTCGTATGCGCGCCTTGCCGTTTGCGTCTACGCGGTTCAGCTTAAAGTCTACAGAGCAGCCTCCGCCGCTTTGGAAATATTCTATCTCTACAGGGTAGGTCTTGCCTGCCTCCAGCTGCAGTTCCTTGGTGAAAAGACGTGCTGTGCCGTCGTGCCAGTCGTCAACGATTATCTGCCCGTCCACTTTCATCCTGTAGCCGTCGTCGCCGCTGACGCTGATAATGTAGGCTCCGCTTTCCTTCACGCGCACCCATGTCTTGTAGCGTGCTGAGAAACTGTTGTCGGGGTTAAGGTTCTTTATGGGATTCTTAAGCCACGGCGAATGCACGCTTTTCTCTATGCGTGAGAGCATCGGCTCGCCTTGCAGGTTCTTGTTGTTATAATAAGTGGCGCTGATGCCTTGCTTCTTCAGATTGGCGTCAGTGAAGCAGCATGTGCTTACCACATCCGGGTTTTCCTCCAAGTCTCTGTATTCAAGCTTTATACCATTCTTCTTGCACAGGACTGCAATCTGCTCATAGGGCGATGTCTTCCTGAAAGGCGTGACGATGCTGCTTCCTCCGCCCGACACATAGTCGAGGGCATTGTGTCCGGTGATGCAGATACGCTTCACGTTCTTGCCTATTGGCAGCACGCCTTCGTTTTTCAGCAACACGAATCCCTCCTTGGCTACACGATAAGCTGTTTCGGCATTTTCCTTGTTGTCGAGGGGGATAGACAGATCGGGCTTGTCATAGTCGTAGAGATTGAAATAATAGCACGTGCGAAGGATGTTTAGCACCTTCTCGTCTATCATTGCCTCGGTGAGCTTTCCGCTTTCAATGAGCGGCTTTACTCTTTTGGCAGACATTGCCGAGCCGCCGGGCATCTCCAAGTCTACTCCGTATTTTACTATTGGTATGGTATGGTGAGCGGCTCCCCAGTCGGTCATTGAGATAAACGGGAAATGCCATTGGCCGCGCAGCACCTCGTGCATGAGCCAGTTGTTCTCCGATGTCCACGTGCCCCATATACGGTTGTAGCTTGACATAATGGAGCCTACGCCTCCCTCTTGCACGGCTGCCTTGAATGCCGGCAGGTATATCTCGTGCATGGTGCGTTCGTCTACGTCGGAGCTTACGTCATATCGTCCGCTCTCCGGATTGTTTGCGGCAAAATGCTTCACGCATGCTATCACGCCCGGGTTAGCCTGCACACCCTGTATGTATCCTACGGCCATGCGGGATGTCAGGAACGGGTCTTCACCCATATATTCGAAGTTGCGTGCGTTGCGTGGCGAACGGTATATGTTTACGCCTGGGCCAAGTATAATGTTGATGCCGCGCGCCCTGCTGTCGCGTCCGAGGGCATAGCCATAGTCGTGAGCCAACAGAGGGTTCCACGTAGCGGCGAGCATCACCGACGCAGGGTAGGCGGTGCTGTTTGTAGGTGCCAGTCGCTCGGCAATGGCTCCTTCGATGCCTGATGGATATATGGCGTTAGCTGGCTTTGTGCCGCGCACGCCAATAGGGCCGTCATACATGTGCACGCGCTTTATGCCGAGGCGCTCTATTGGCTGTATGTCAAAGCCTTTGCCGTCGATGAGGCGAAGCTTCTCGTCGAGCGTCATCTTCGCAAGTGTGGCTTTAGCCTTTTGAGTGGCTACGTCAAGTTTGCCCTGCGCCATAGCCGACGCTATGGCGAGAGCAAGAGTAAAAGTGGTTAAGATTTTTTTGTTCATGTGTTTATATTAGAGTTTTATTATTTCAAATATCGGTCGGCATATTCCAGGAACTTGTCCCAATCGAAGTCGAGTATGGCATGTCCGCCCGTGCGTATGTGGTAGGCTATATAACCTTTGTTCATGGCAACGTCCACGGCAGGTTGTTTGTCGCATCCTATGCCTGGAAGTCCATAAAGGGCATAGACGGGCTCGGCTGCCTTGCCGGCAAGAAACTCGCCTAACGGGTCTGCCCAGCTGTCATCTTTACCGGTGGCGAGGTAGACAGGTCTTGGCGCTACGAGCGATATAACCGAATGCTGGTCGAAAGGCAGGTAGGACTCGCGCATGTTGAATTGCTGGAAATTGTCGCATGTCCAGTAGGGGAAGCGGTCGTTCATTGCCCACAGTGTTTCGCCTATCATCCTCCTTGAAAGCGCGCCGCCGCCACAGCCTGAGTTCACGGGAATAGCCATAGCGAAGCGCTCGTCTTGTGCAGCAGTCCATAGTGCGGCTTTCCCCATTCGTGAGTGTCCGAGTATGGCTACTTTAGAGGCATCTACTGACTCATCTGCCTGCAAGTAGTCCAACAGGCGGCTTGCCTCCCATGCCCATGCGGCAAGGCATCCCCACTGGTCGGGCAGGCGATAGGTCTGCCCTTCGGCATAATAAGCCGGAATGGCTCCGCGCTTGAAAGCGTCCATGCCGTCGGGTACGCCCTCGGTTGTGTTCAGCACAGCTACGCCATAGCCTCGGTTCAGTATCTTCTGCGTTGCGCCAAAGCCCTTGGCAAGCTTGTTGCCTCCGAACATCATGAAGGCAGGCACCGGGCTTGACACCGCGTTTGGTGTTATTATCTCTGCATGGAACAAGGGCCCATTGGCTTTCTTCTCGGTGAGGTATATCGTAACTATCTTGCGGGTGTATAGGGGCTGGTTCTTGCCTTTGGCGAACCTGTAGCTTTTGTCAACTGAGTCAACACGCCATTGCAACGGATGTTTCAGTACGGGTGCTTTTCCGTACATGTAGGTAGTGACGAGGTTAAGCAGTTCGGGGCGGCGATGCTTCTCCCATTCTTCTACAGTCTTGACCTTTTCGCCGTTCTCACACAGCAGAGGGTCTGGCAGTGTGTAGGCAGGAACCTTAGACTCATCGAAGTTTCGAGTCCATTCCATCTTCAAATCCTGAGCCTGTGACAGTGCCGGTAAAAGCAGGAAGCAGATTGTTGCAATTGTGTTTCTCATAGTTTCTTTTGATTTTTAAGTTTACGTAGTGCAAAATTAGTATTATTGTGGCATCTTTTTGTCCGAATTTGTGCCAAACATTTACAATATAGAGCTAAATAACAGAATTGTCAGTAAAACAGACGCGATACACATCAAACTTTCCGTATATTTGTATCGCTTTTAAGAAATTAATCTAAAAAGGACATTTATGAACAGAAAAGTTTTTATCTTTACGGCATTACTTGGATTTGCCGTCAACATTCAGGCGCAGCAGGGCACGTGGGACAAGAAGAAGTATCCCAACGCCGAACCTATAAAGGAGAGTCTGCTGAAAGAGTTTACATGGAAGCCCGGCGTCAGCAACCAGCCAATAGGCAAGGCGCGCGGCATCTATCCGGGACGCGTAGTCATGACTCGCTACCCGGAGGTGTGCCGTTGGAAGGGAAGATGGAATGTGGAGGAAGACCAATGGTTCTTGCCAGAGAATACCGACTTGGAGAAATGCTCGGAAATGATGTCGGTGACGCTCAGGCGGCTGACCGGCGCAAAAAGTGACAAGGAGGCGTGGCGTAAGATTTTCAAGTATTATTACCAGCAGCGTTTCGGCAAGAAGGACGGTGCTTATAAGCCTGGCGAAGTTGTTGCTGTGAAGGTGAACCTTAACAACGCCAAGGCTCGTGAAAAGCAGAGCAACATGAGCGACGAGGCTCCGCAGGTGATACTGTCAATGGTGCGGCAGCTTGTGAAAGCGGCAGGCGTTCGCCCGCAAGACATTATTATATATGACGGCCGCCGTCCTATAGCCGCTGAAACGTTGAGGCTTGTTTGGGGCGAATATCCCGATGTGAAGTTTGTGCAAGACGACCCGGGCGTTCGCAAGTACCAGCCTGTGAACCCCAAGACAGGCGATTACTCTCTTCTTCAAAAGCCCAATTGGATTCGTGCCATAGATTATTCGGCTGGCAAATTTGACGGCGCAAGGCTCATTCCGCGGCAGGTGTATGATGCTACTTATATCGTAAACCTTGCCATGCTGAAGCTGCACAGCTATCCGTTCAACTATATGGAGCTTGGCGACGAGGGGCAGACGGCTGTCACCATGACGGCGAAAAACCATGCAGGAAGCGTGCGCGCTCCGTGGGAGATGCATCATTTTCTTAATACGCAGCAAGACGGAAAGCCTCATGCCTACTCACCGCTCGTTGATCTGAACGCGTCGCCCAACCTCGGAGCGAAGACTATCCTGTATATGCTCGACGGGCTTTATTGCGGCCGAAAGCATGCCTCATTCCCATTGCATTTCCCCAATGCGCCTTTCTACAATAGAATGGAGCCTTATGAAAACACCGACTGGCCTGCATCGCTGCTTGCCTCGCTTGACGAAGTGGCGCTTGAAAGCGTAGGTCTTGATTTGCTTTATGCTCAAAGCATTAACAATACGGAGCCCGGCTTTTACAACGTGCCGCGCATTCTCGTTCGCAACCAGGCAAGCGACTATCTCCTTGAAATGGCAGACCCACAGCATGCGCCTTCAGGCACAAAGTACATGCAAGGCGGCAAGCCCGTGGAAAGTCTTGGCGTGTTTGAGCATTGGGATTCGCCCGAAACCATGCGCTACAGCCGAAACCTCGACCGCAAGCATGGCAAAGGCATAGAGTTCATATTCATACCGATGGGCAGCGCAAAGCCGCTGAAAGCTCATTGATTTTCAGCGCAAAGCCGCTTGAAAGCTCATTGGTTCTCATCGGTATAGTCCGACAGCATCTCCTCAGTCTTGCCAATCATCATGTCATGATACTGTTTGGGGGTGCAGTTGAACTTCGCCGCAAACAACTTGTAGAAGGTGCCGCGGTTGACAAAGCCTGAATTATAACAGACTTCCTCCATCGACATTTTAGACTTTGTGAGCAACTGCCGCGCCTTCTCCAATCTCACGTCCTTGATGAAAGCACTTGGTTTCTTGTCGGTAATGTTTTGCAGCCGCCTGTAGAGGTTTCTTACGCCTAATCCAAGCTTGTCGGCTATGAACTGTGTGGACAGGTCAGGATTGGTGAGGTTATCTTTGATAATTTCCATCATGCTGTCAAACAGTTCCTTGTCTTCCTTATGTATGAACTTGGCGTTCAGGAACTCGTAGCTTGAGAGCGACGACTCATAGTATTTCTTCAGAGTCTTGTTAGACTTCATGAATTTATTGACAACAGAGCGCATGTAGTTGATGTCGCACGGCAAGGGGATGTACGCGTCGGCATCGGCATCCATAGCGGCTATGCGTGTCTTGTCGTCGTTGACAGTAGAGATAAGCACTACAGGTATGTGTGCCGTTACGGCGTTTTGCTTCAATCGTTGGCATACCTCAATGCCGCTGTATGGCTGCAATACAATCTCCGACATTATGACCTCCGGGCTGTAGTGCACAAGCTCATCCAGTGCCTCCTTGCTGTCGCGGAAGCTCACCACGTTGTAATCCTGTTCAAAGCAGTCGTTGATAAACCACAACATTTCGTCGTTGTCATCTATCAACACTATCGTCGGCTTATCGTCAACAATCTTGTTCTTTGGCTTATACCTGAGCTCGCTTTCCACAATGGCATGAGGCTCGCCCATATAGCTTATTGCGTTGTCTGCCTTTTCGTTGCTTCCAACCTCTTGTTTCGGCAACTTCACCGTGAATACATTCACGCCATCTTTGTTTTCCATGCTCAGGTCGCCCTTAAGCAACAGGATAAGTCCGCGGCTTATGGCAAATTCGAGCACCGTAGCGTCTTTTTTAGCCTTGCCATTGCCTCCTTCTATACGGTCGAGAATGCTGTAGCGGTCAAACATCTTCGCAAACTTTTCCTGCGAGATGGCGGGGCCTGTATTGGAGAACGTCATCACCAGGCAGTCGTCCTTAACCGACACGCTCATGCCAACGCTGCCATAGTCGTGCACATTCTTGAATGCGTTGGAAAGCATGTTGGTGGCTATGTTGACAAACGCGTCATAGTCGGTGCCCCATGTTATGTTGGGCTGCACTTTGGTAGTGAACCTCACGTGCCTCGACTCTGCCATCACTGAGAACATGTCAGCCAGGCTCAGGCTTTCGTCTGACACCTTTACGTTTACAATGTTCATTTGCCTGTGGCTTGACTCTATGCGTTGAAATTCCAATATCTCGGCAATAAGCTTGTTGAGCCTCTGGCAGTTGCGCTGTATTATTTCCACATAGTGCCGTACCTGATCGTTGAGCCCGCTCATGCCGAGTATACGTTGGCAAGGGCCGACAATGAGGGACAACGGAGCTGAGAACTCGTATGTAACGTTGGTGAAGAAGCGCAGCTTCGACGTGTAGACATCGTTCTTGCGTTGCTGGTTCATCTCGTTCACGAGGCGTTGGCGCTTCTCCTGTTGCCTTGCCATGTATTGGTAGACTATATATCCGCCAACGGCAAGGAAGAACAGCAGGTAGAGCGTCTTCATCCACCATGACAGATACCAGGGCGGCAGCACACGTATGACGAGGCTGTATTCAGGACTGGTATAGTCGCCCTTGATATAGCGCACCTTGATGTTGTACGTGCCATAGTCAAGATTGGTAAAGCTCAGCTGCCTGTGGTTGCCGTTGTCCACCCATTGGTCGCTGCCGCTGAAACGATATTGGAAGAAATAGCTGCTTCCGTCGATATAGTCTGGGGCATTGTATGACAACACGAAATCGTTATACCGATAAGATATTTTCACCTTGCCGCCGTCTTCATGTGGCAGAGCCATGATGGAGTCGCCGAAGGATATGTTTTGGAAATAGAGTGGCGGGTGATAGTTGGTCTTTGCGGTTGGGTCTACGCGAGACACCGCCACGAAGCCATTGGTTCCTCCAAAGTACTTGATGCCCGTGCCTGGGTCGTAATATGCCGCACCGTCGCTGAATTCCGAAATCTTGATGCCGTTGTCGGCAGTCAGCCTTGTCAGCGAGTTGGTCTTGTCGTTATAAACAATCATGTCGTTCGAGGTCACCGCCCACACGCTGTTCTTTGTTGCAGTAGCGCTTCTGAAAACCACGTTGCCCCGCTGCCAGTTCTGTCCTCCAACCACTTCCCACTTTATCGGGTCATTGGTATTATAGAGCCTAATAAGTCCGGCAGACGTAGCGCAGAACACGTGCCCGTTGTCAAGCACCTTCACCGAAAGAATGTCGTTCTTTGGATTGTTCACAGTGTCGCCAAAGCTGAATATCCTTGTCTTGCCTGTTTTCAGGTCGTAACGATACACGCCCTTGTTGCGGCTGCCTATCCACAGGTATCTGTTGCCCTGCCGGCAGAAGGACGTAAACTGCGAGTTGCCCGGATGCGTCTTGTCGTAGAAAAGCTGCTTCACGCTGCGGGCTACGGGCTTGCCTTGCTTATAGTCAAGCAATATGCGGAAAACGCCGTGTCCGCCCGTCGCAACCCATATCTCCGAAGGGCTCACCTCCACAATGTCGTGCACGTTGTACATCTTCCCGCCGCCTGCCTTAAGGGTTCCAACGCTTTGTGTGGCGTATGAATAATAGTTCAGCGCATCGCCGTCAGAGCCTATCCACAGGATGTTCATGCGGCTTGGTGCAAAGCAGTAGATGGAGTTGTTCACAATCTGGCTGTTGCCGCTGTTTATGTATTGCGGTGTCCCTGAATTGCCAAAAGGCTGGTAAGCCGGATAACGCAGTATTCCGTTTCCTTTCGTTCCTACCCACAAGTTGCCTTGCTTGTCGCGGTACAGCGAGCGCACGGGCGATATAAGCTTGTCGCTCAGCCTGCTGAAAAGCTCGTTTTGGAAGCTGTAGCTCTCGTGGTTAATCTGGTATATGCCCATGCCGTCGGTGGCAAACCAAAGGATGTCTTGGTTGCGGTCCTTCAGGATGTCCATCACTCCTCCCTTTACCGGCAGAGGTTCCTCGGCATAAACCTTTGTGTTCATCGATTGGAACTTAAGCCTCACGGCTCCTTGGTGCTGGAAGCCTAAAATGATGTCCTTGCCGTCGTTTATGACCTTGGACACTGCGCCGCGTTCTTTTATCAGCCCTGCAATGTTGTAAACAAACGAAGGTTGCAGGCTTCCATGACTGTTCTTCGAGATGTCAGCCTTGAATATGTTATATTGCGGGTCAAGCACGAACACGTTGTTGTCTTTATACCATGCGCCCTTCACGCCCGCTTTCATCGACCTTTGCCTTCGCAGGGACTTTAGTGTGTAGCTGCCGTTGCCGTCCTTGCTTATTTTTCCATATACATGACCGTCGTCGTACGCAATGTGAAGAAAGTCGTGGTTGTCGGCAAAGAAACAATAAATTCTGTTATATCCTTGAACCCGTGTGCCCGTATAGTCAAACTTAGCATTGGCTTTGTTATACAGGTATATCTTGCCATCGTCTTTCATTACCACCACAACGCCGTTTTTGTTTACAGCCAAGCGGAACGTTCCGGAAATCTCTGGATGGTATTCAAACTTTCCGGTGGGCAAGTCGAATTTCTCAAGTCCTAAGCTCGTATGCACCCAGATTTCCGAGCCTTCACCATTTTGCAAGTCGTCGATTATGGAGCCTGCCGTCAGGAAAGGGCCAATGCCTATTCCGAACGGCTCACAGGTAAAGCCGTTGAGCAGGTTCAGCCCCGTATAGGTGCCGGCAAGTATAAAGCCGTTCGAGTCCTGGCACAGCCGCAGAACCGACTGGCTTGACAGCCCGTTTGAGGAATTTATTATTCGCACATTCTCTGACTTCAAGCCAAGGGGCGCGAGCATGAAGCAAACGAGTATAGCTATATTCTTAAGTAGATTTCGCATTTTCATAGTATATTTTACAAAGTTAGTTGTTTTTTTCAATAATGACAAATATTTTCTTCAAAAAACAGCAAAATAAGTATAGCAAGCAAGAATATTTGTACGAATATGGTTTGTACGGCTTACGGACAAGTCACGCACGGCGCACGTGAATCTTACATTCGCCGTACGTACAGGACACATTCGCCGTACGTATAGGACACGCACGCCGTATGTACAACGCACATAAGCCGTACATGCGAGGACCGTACGGCGTACGAGGAAAACGAGAGGTTGTATCAAAATGAGCCCAGCGGGCTCATTTTGATACAACCTCTTAAGCAAGCGTAGAGCCTTCCAGGCTCTATAAGCTATTTTGACACACCTTCTCGGTTTAAATATGCAGTCTTATTTCCTAAGAAGCAAGGGCTGAATCATTCGCCATTATGGGTGGTTACGTTTGTTGTCACGCAGTTGGTGGCATCGTCAAAGCGGAAAGCAGGCCTGCCGTCGCTCTTTTCCGTGCTGAAATGGCTGTTGGATATTTTCAGTCCGTTGACATGTCTTGCCCATACTGCCCACGACGGCTGTACGAGGAAATCGCGGATATTGAACTTGCCAAAGCCCATCTCCGGCGGTATGTTGTTGGCATCCTCTTGCTTGTGCCCACCTTTCAGTATGACATTCACATCCTCTATCGTGACGTTTTCTATGTTGCGCTTCATGTCTCCGTCGGGCAGGGTGAAGCCCAATCCGCCCTTTACGTCCTTTTCATCAGGGAGTTTGTAGCCGGCAATGATAGGTGTCGACTCAGCCTGTCCGCTGTATGGCTTCCATCTTGTTGTCCTGTAGCAGCTGCCTGCATACACTTCCTTCACGTCAACGCCCCGTATGCTGATGTTCTCTACCCTGCCTATGGGGATGTTTGTCACAAGCAGCTCCTTGCGCTCTTTCCCGTTCTCGTTGTAGGTGAAAGGCTTTGCGTCAGAGCCTATTACGCGTGCGCGATTGGCTATGGAAAGGAAGAAAGGCGTGCGCGTGCGCAAGAATTGGGAGCGGCGCAGCGTCCCCGTCTTGCCGCTGCCGAACCATATACGGCTCACGGTTCCGCCATCGTTTGACGAAATGGAGAAGCCTGCCTTGTTGGTACCGAGAACGTAGAGGTTGTCCACCCATACGTCGGTTATGTCGTCGGCTGTCTCGGAGCCTATCTGGAAGACATTGCAATTGGTGTCGCCTATGACGTTTCTCACCATGTAATGCCATGCCTTGCGTGTGAATCCCAAAGAGCAATCGGAGCCAATCTTCATGATGTCGTCGCCGTTGACCTTCGAGTAGAGGTTGTAGACATTTACGTAGCGGCACTCCATGAAGTCGAGAATATCTCGTGCGTTGTTAGTGCTTGCCTTGCCGCAATACACATCGTGGAAGCTTATGCTGTCGGTGCCGGTGGCGAGAAGCACGAAGTGGCCGCCGTTGTCTATGTGCATCATGCCCGACGTATCGCCTTCCCTCTGCCCGCCGGTGTTCAGGTAGCAAGGCTCGTCAGCCTGCTGGTCGTACCAAAGGTCAAGCCCGTTGGATGTGCCGCCAATCTCTATGTCGCGGCATTGCTTTAGCGAGAACATCTTGTCGTTGCGCTCGCCGTTGCCTGTTTTCAGCCAGTTGTTGCCCGAAATGCGCCCGTTGCCGATGATGCGTATGTCCTCCTGGCGTTCAGCCACGAACATGGCGTTATGGAAAAAGCTGTGCCCCATGTCCTGCTTTATGAGGTAGTTGTCGGTGTCGTCATACGGCGCGGCATCAAGGCTGCCTGAGCCTGCGTTTACTGAATGGTCTTTATACCAAGTCTTTTCCGGCGCGTCTCCCCTGCCGCACATCAGTATGGAGGTGCCTTTGGAAAGGCGCAACCACACGTGGCTTTTCAGCTTCACCGTGCGTACATTGTAGGTTCCGTCGCCAAAAACTATGGTGCCGCCGCCCTTTTGGCTAAGGTTTTCTATTGCCTCGTTAAGCCGTGTCGTGCAGTCGTCGCCGGGCTTGATGCCGAGCTCCGAAGCATGTATCTCCTTGTGAGTCACCGTGGGGTCGAGCTTTCCGTAGACAAACTTTGCTTCCGACTGTGCCGACCATTCGCCATTGCCCACGGCGTAAGCCTCGCCGCGCCAAGCCTCGTTGTCAATCTTGTATTTGTCGCTCATCAAGTAGCGAGTCTTGAAGCTGCTTGTGCTGCCTTTCCTAAGCGAGACATTGGTAAAGCGAAGCGTGACGGCAGGCGTGTTGGCAGGGCGTAGATCAATGTTGCGCAGCGTGAGGAGCTTGCCCCGTGCCGACTTGCCCATGCTGTAGGAGCCTACGCTTTTGATAGCCGACTTGTTGCCATGACGGCCTATCGACTGGCTGCTCAGGCTGTCGAGAAGCACTTCTCCGCGCCCTATTATGTTTACGTATGTGTTTGTGCCCTTGATATTTATGCCTTTCGGCACAACTATTTCTATAGCGTCCATGAAGCCAAGCCTTGATGGCTGATAGCTCAAGACAACTTCGCCCTGCCTTGGCTGCGACACTTTTAGGAAGCCTGTCACGCTTTGCGCCTGCACGTGTATGGGCAGCAAAGCAAACAACACGCTAAACAACAGGCTGAATAAGTAGCTTTTTCTCATGTCTCTGATTGGTCTTATATTATCCTTTTATCACTTTTTTCCCGTTTTCAATATACAGTCCCGGCGCTGATATATCTTCATTGACACGTTGTCCGCTAATGGTGTATGTAGCCGAACGCTTTTGTTTTTTGGTAGGGATGCTTATGGATGTTGCCTTTTCGTTGAAACTCAATTCAATTTTGTCCAGGTTGGGCGCGTCGTCGTTGGCGTTGCCGAGCGTTATCTCGTTGTCTCCCTCCTGCAACGCTATTTGCATGGTGTGCCTGCCTGCCGAGTTGCCATTCCAACCTCCGCTGTTAAGGCTTGGCGTGGCGATTGTCTCGCCGCCGTTGACATTTATCTCAAAAAAGCGGTCGTTGCGCGTCATGTAGAAGATTGTGAGGTCATACAATCCTTTTTTTTTAGCATTGTAGTTGAAAGTCACAGTAGCTCCCTTGCCGAGATAGCCCAGCCTTGCTCCACCTGAGCAGTCGTTGTCCGTTGACACGCGTGCCCCGCCTTGAAAGGAGGCTTTTTCAGCCTCCAGACTATAGTTTACGGGTATTACGATGTCATATTTGAAATCGGGCGCGGTGCCTTTAAACCTCTTGCTTTCGCCTTTCTTCAGGTTGACTTCCTGATCGTACAGCTTGAAAGAGCAGTCTTTCCATGCCGTGAGCATCACGTCATAGTCCTTGCCGTCCACCGTGCCGCTTACGCTCACGCCGAGCTGTGAAACGATGTTGCGGAAGTATTGGGTGCCTTCCCAAGGATTACACTTGCCAATCTCCAGCCTTCCGTACCAGTCGTCCACAAGGTTGCAAAGCAGGGATTGGGCTATGAAACCGTTGTTGATGTTATAGTAAGACATGTTCCAGTGTGTGGAGGTCTCGAAGCTTTGTATCCATTCGGAGTCCACATAGTCAGACTTCCTCATGTTTTCCCAGTCGGCTTTCCATTGCTCCGTCAGTCCGAGACGCGACCCTGAGAGCAAGAAGGCGCCAAGCGTCCAGCCCCAATAGAATGGCTTCGCGGCATCTATGGTCATTTCGTTGCGCTTCAGGTAAACGAATATAGCAGGGTTGGAAGGATTGTTGTAAACAGGGTCGTCTATTAGCTCGTTCAGCTGCGACGGATGTTTTTGTGAGCCGAAAGTGTTCTCGCCGCCAAGGAAAGCATAGTAGTAGCTGCCTGTGGGGTCAAGTAGGGCAGGGAAGGCAAGCCCGTCTTTCAGTATTTGCGAATACCTTCCATCGGGGTCAATGCCGTGCTCTACGGCTTGCTGAAGCACGTACAGGGCACTGTAGAGCACGTCCACATAGTCTGTCCTGTTGTCGCCGCCGAACTCGTCCTGTCCGCTCGACGGGTTGTTGTAAAAGTGCCAGTAGCCGTCGTCGTGCTTTGAGGCAATGTTGCTATAAAACTCAGCCACTCCCTTGAGCACGGGCATGGCGTAAGTGGAAGTCCATGCAGCGTCGTTTACGAGGTTAGCCACTTGCAGAGCCATGCGCACGTAGTAGGCGCCCTGGTGTATCTGTCCGTAGGTGTGCATGGGGAAGCCGCCTTCATGGTAGCCCTCGAAGCCATTGTATGGATATACCCACGGTATCATCACGCCGTTCTGCTTGTATATGCGCTTGGTGTAGTCGCGCTGCCCATCTATTTCCGTAGCCCATTTCTCAATCCATGACTTCGCAATGCTCAGGTTGCCTGTCGAGAGCAGCACCGGATGCACGTAGCTCACGTCCTGCGGATAATAGAAACTCCAGTTGGTTCCTGAGAAGCTCAGCGGCGGGCAAAGTCCGTTTTTCCTGTCGTCATAGCTGGAGAGGAACATAGCCACGGAGCGCACCCACGTGTTTTCGGCATTCTTGTCGCTCACGCTTATCATGCCTTGCTCGTCCCATTTGCCGTGCCACCAGCCGCTTGTTTGGGCAAGCGAAGCCTCGGAGGTTATGGCTGCCTGTTTCCCGTAGGAAAGGCTCACATAGTTGTCGCCCTTTGCCAAGGAGATGACGATATTGTTGTTCTCGACGCTCATCGTGGCGTTGGTGGACACATATACGTCGCTGCTGTGGGGGATGTAGCAGTCGTGCGTGCCGTTCTGCTGCCATTGCGTGCAGTTCACCGTCACGCGATAGGTGTTGCCGCCTTCTTTGGCAAGAGAAACCTGTTGCACCATTTTCTGGCTGTAGTGTGCCTGTGGGTTCTCCATCGGGTCGACGGTTATCTTTGTCCCCGCCTCCGACGCATTTATTTTGATAAAGCCGAGGGTTGGCTCAACGGGGTCGAACCATGTCTTGACATTATACGTGACGCCTTTCGCCGTGAAGCGGGTGTCCACGGTGCCGTCGTAGAAGCTCTGCCGTTGCTCATAGTTGGTTATGCCCGTAGCCGCCGACTTGTTTGGAAAGTCGTTCCAATAGACCTGCAACAGCGGCACGAGGTAGTCGTGATGATACCTTGCCCTGACTCTGTGGTTGAGGTTCACCAGTTTTGTCTCGCCGTATTTGTTGGAGTAATCGGTATGCCAGTGCAAGCCGAGGGGCGCGTATGTGCAGCCCATCTCGCCGTTGCCTTGGTACAGGCCTACCGTCTCGGCTACGAAGTCGTTGCGTACTACGTCGCATGCCTTTACCACGGTTTCAGGGCTGAACGTTTGTTGTGCCATGACATCAGCGGCGAAGGCGAGCGACGTTATAAGTATAAGCGTAGTCTTCATCTTTATGTTCAGAATTTCAGTGAAGTTACTGCTGTGAGTAATGCCCTTTTAGATTTTCTTTCCGTCAAGGGTAATGTTGCTGCTCTCGATTGCCTGTACAGCGTCCTTGCCCGTGTTCACGGTTTGCAGTCCGTTTATTTGCATACCGTTCACGTCGTCGGCAACAACTGCCGGGCGCATGTCTTTGTTGCGCTGTATGACGCGCAGGTTGTACACCCTCACGTTGTCAGCATGGCGCACGAACAGTCCGCCTGCCGGGTTTTTCCTGCCGAACATCCTGTTCTCAGGATAGCCTGTGAGGTTTTCAGGCAGCCTCTTTGTCATGACAGCCTCGCCGCCCTCGTGCTCCACGGTTATGTCGCGAAGGGTTATGTCGCTTACGCGCAAGCCTGGTATGCCGCTTATGATGCTCGGAATGATGCCGTAGGCAACAGCCTTGATCTGCGAGATGGTGACATCCTTGATATATCCCTTGCCGCCGCCGTGACGCTTGTTGAGGTTGATGAATATAGGCGTTATGATGCCGCTCATGGTGATGTTTGATATTGCCACCTGCTCTATCTTGCCGCCGTCTGGGCATTCTATGGCTATGCCGGCGAGGCCCGTGATGGTTTTCGGGGCAAGGCTGTCATAATCCTTCGACCAGTCCCAGATATGGCTTTCCGTGGCTGGACGGATGGTGCAGTTGGTGATAGTCACGTTGCGGAAGCCGGCGTAGCACGACGTGCCGAACTTTATCGGGTTGCAGTTGCTTGCTATGACGCAGTTGCTCACGACGATGTTCTCAGGCAGGAACTTCGGGTCGTCGCTTTTCAGGCAGATGCCGTCGTCGTCACACTCTATGAGGCATCCTGTTATGGTCACGTTGCGTGCGTCAACGTCAATGCCGTCGTTGTTGCCCTGCATGAGCGAGTGGATCTTGATGCCCTGTATTCTCACGCCGTCACAACGGAAGAGGCGGAACGTCCAGCTGTCCACGTCGCGTATCTCGAAGTCCTTTGCGGTCATGTTCTTGCAGTCCTTGAAGAAGATGCCGTTGGGGCGCACACCGTCGTTCACCCTGAAGCCGTGGGCGAGATATTCGGGCGTGTCAGCCTGTCCGTCGATGATTCCCTCGCCCGAGATGCCTGCGTTTTCTATGCCTTCGGCGTATATCAGAGCACGAACGGGATAGTCGCCGGGCACGTTGGTGCTGCCGAGTATTGTTGCTCCACGCTCAATGCGCATCTCCACGTTGCTCTTGAGGCGCAGTGTGCCCGTGAGGTATTTGCCGGGTGAGAACGTCACCACGCCGCCGCCTGTAGCTGAACATTCGTCGATTGCCTGCTGTATCTTAGCCGTCTGCATGGTAACGCCGTCAGCCACGACACCGTAGTTCTGGATGTCGATGTTTTTTGCCGTTGAAGTCAAGCTCGCAAGGAGCAATAGGGATGTGGTAATTTTCCTAATTGGTTTTGTGTTCATATAATTGCTGTTTTTATATTTAAGCTTTGCAAAGTTAAGGAAAAAGAACGTAGCCGCTGTATGAATTTGTGTCATACATGTTCTTTTTCTTGCATAAGAAAAGCCACGCACAGATTTTTTAGCAATCTGTGCGTGGCGCGATAGAAGTATTACTAAATTACAGCTTTTAAAAGCTGCGGGTTATGGGAGGAATTACTTGTTGATGTACTTCTTGCCATTCTTTATCACGATGCCCTTGTAGTCAGCACCTACGCGCTGTCCTGCCATGTTGTAGATGGCGTTGCTTGCCTTCTTGATGGCTGGAGTCTGTACGCTCTCGATGCCGGTAACGACATCCTTGAAGTTCAAGATTTCAATGTCGTCAGCGTTTTCGCCTCCGTTGAGGAAAGCCATGTTGACATCATAACCGCCTGCGGTAGACATAACCAAGCAGCTCTCTGAGGTACCAATGACTTCGTCGCCTTCATCATCGTTTACGGTCTTTGTGCCTGCTGCGAGGAAGTGAGGATATTTGTAGTCGCCCTCAGCCGGTTTGTTAGACTCGTTCATTATGCCAATCAGTGCATTATCAACATCGCTTACAGGTGCTGTGGCATATCCGCCGAGAATGTTGAGAACAATCGAGTTGCTTGAACCAGCCACGATACCAGGTGTGCCAGCCTTGAGAGTCTCTACCTCATTGAGCACGAGGTTGTCGTCGGCATCATACTGCAAGAGGAACAAGCGTGCCTCTGCATCCCTTTCCTTGTCAGCCTTCACGTCATACGGCAATGTTACGGTGCCATAGCGCAAGCCGGTCACGCCAGTAAGATCAACCTTTGCGTCAGCCCTTACAATACCGGTATAGTTGTTGTCGACAGTCCAGATGGCAGTAGAGTTTATGGTCTTGTTGCCTTCATCGTCTTCTACGTCGTTGCCGTCTTCATCCTGTACGTAGAGGTTGCCACCCTGCATTTGTGCACCTGCATCGACGAGAGCCACGCCTCCGTATGTCAAGGTAAACTTGCCGGGTTCAGTTACTGTCAGGTCGAAAGCCACAGGATCGGTGCCGAGTGCTGGTTGCTCGCCTACTACAGGAGCCTGCACGTAGCGTCCGTTGAAGCCAAGATAGTATTGTGAGCCGCTTTCGTTAGCTTTCTTCAGGTATGCACGGCTGTTGGCTCCGTTAGGAGTGCCGAAGTCTGCATACAAGCCTTGCTTGTCAGTCTGAGCTCTGTCTCCTGCAAAGCCATTGTTCTTGATGGCAGTGTAAACATCGTCGAGATAGTAAACGCTGTTAGAGATTTTTTCAACTATAGCATTATATTCATCCTCTGTCGGGTCGTCGAGAGCGGCAATTTCAGCTATGATGCTTGCCGTGTCGGCAGGGTTGATGCTGAAAGGAGTGCCTGCGTTGCGCAGTTGTTCTAAGTATTTGTTTTCAAGAATTTTCTTATAGTCAGGATTTTGATAACCTGTCAATGTGTTCTTCTCGAAGTCGAAACGATACTCAACGATGTCCTCGTTGTCGTTGTTTGCCAAGATGTAGCCGAGGTTCACGGCTGCCTGCCTTATTACGTTTGGCGATTCCGGGTCAGTGATGATTGCTGCTTTGCTGAATTTGGGATAGCCGTCGTTGATGCGGAGCTGGAAATGTTCGCCTTCAGGTGCTACGGTGTAATAGCCTGTGAAGAAACCTTCATCGGCTGGCTGGTCAACATACTCTGATGTCGGAACGATGGGGAAGTCAACATTCATGGCTGTTGCACGTACGAGGATTGGTGTTCCTGCCGGAACGTCATCGCCAGGGTTCAGCTCAGTTACCTCGATGGCATCAGCATAACCGCCAAGTTTCCAAACCTTTACAGCCTTGTCGCCATGTGCTTGGTTAGGCAGTGTGTTGCCGTTAGGTACCTTTGTTGCGAAAGGCAAATAGAGTGTGCCATAGTAGTAGCCGTCAGCGCATTTCGCGATGTTTACGCCAGAAGCGTCGCCGTCAAACGTCTTCACGTCGAGACGTGCGAAAGTGACACCCTGCCATGTACCTACTTCCCAGCCAGTGGCGTCAGTTTCACTTTTCATGAGAATGTTGTTACCATTACCATTGTCGGCTATAAGGAATTTATCGTCAACAGGGTCCTTGAAATACAGCTTGCCATCTGCGTCGTATACTGCCGAGAAAGCCTTGGCATCAGCCTTTATGCCAACTATTGAACGGCCGTCATCGCCGAAATCGGTGATGAACCTTCCCTGTCCGGCAATGATATAAGTGTCGTTGCCGTTCGCGTCCTTACCGTGATTCTCCAAGTACACACGGCCGTTGCCGCCCCAAGGATTGTTAAACTTTGCCCATGTGGCAGAACCGAGATTGGTGCCTGGCGCAGCCTTGTAGGCAACCCAAATGTTGTTGTTGCGCAGAGATGTGGTCACACCCTTGCCTTCCTCTTTAGGAAGGGTCTGGAACGGAGTCAAATCCACCTCCTGGGCAAAAGCGAAGATGCAGCTCGCTGCCATAATCGCTATTGAAGTAAACCTTTTAATCATAACTTTTTGATTCTTTTTAGGTTGAACTAAGATTAATAATGTTAATTATATTTGTTTTTGTAAAAGTGTCATTTAAAAGTATCGTGCGTTTGCGATTGTGCTTGTGACGCATTGCGGCGAAAGTTTTATCGCATGCCGATGAAAGTTTTACGGCACTCCGGTAAAAGTTTTGTCGCAATGCGGCAAAACTTTTGTCGCATCACGATAAAGGGGCAAATGCCTATTATTAATAATGTATATTTTCATTTTTAGCTTATGAAAAATAGTTACATTAAAATATCGCTGCAAATTTGGCAAAATTATTTTAATTATGGTGTCTGCTTTCTTGACAAAATTGTGTAAAATCCTTTACAGCGCAAAAACGTATAAAATTTTGACAAATTCGGACTTGTTATGCTAAAAGATATACAAAACGTATGATTACATGTTCTAAACTACGTTTTCTTGACAAATGTGTATGAAAGTAATGCCGTTTCTTTAAAACGTACTAATATTGGAAAAATTCAGACAAATATATAATTATAAAATATTAACTTCGCAATTGGAAAATAAAAACCAGTTAAACATATAAAATTTGACAAACATACAATCAGAACCATAAATATGATGGATTATTATTTTCTTAAACTGACCAAATCCGCACTATGTACGGTTTTCGGGTCGCTGTCATGCTTAGCGATAATATCGTCGTGCACTGACAGCTACAAGCTCGACGATGACGGGGTTAGTCCCGGCATGACGAGTATTTATGCACAGTTGAGTGAACCCGACCAGACGAAACTGACGGGATCGTTCAATTATTACTTACGGCTTGTCAATGACTTGGGTTATGCCGAAACCTTGCAACGAACCGGCTCTAAAACCGTGTTCCCTGCAAACGACGAAGCCTTCGAGCGTTTCTTCGCCGACAACACAATGGGAGTGAAGAAATACGAAGACCTGTCAGAGGCACAGAAGAAGTTTCTTCTTTACGGCTCTATGCTCGACAACGCCATTCTCTCAAACATGTTGTCAAATGTATCGAATGGAGCAACAAGCGTAACAAGAGGCAGGGCGCTAAAGCACACCACGGCACTGAATGTCATCGACTCTATACAATATATATATAATGTGACAGGCATGCCGGCTAACAACAGTTACTGGGAAAAACATTACCAGAAGGGCATAAACCTTGTCAACGATGGCACGCAGCCCATGATGGTGCACTTCACGCAATCGCAAATGACCGGCAATGGTATCACCGTAACCGGTGCCGACAACGATTTCCAGATTATTACCGGCAAGCCATATCAAGACGGCGCGCTGTACATTTTCCGCAATCCGGTCATAAACTCGGATATATCCTGCCTGAACGGATATATACATCAGCTGCAAGATGTGCTTGTGCCACCAAGCAACCTTGCCGACGTGTTGCGTAACAACGAGAACAGCCGCTACTTCAGCCGCATGCTCGACCGTTTCAGCATTCCTGTCTTCAACCAGGCAATTACAAACAACTATAACGACTATGCACTTGCCAACGGCAAGGAAATGATAGACTCTATATACGAGCGCCGTTATTTCAGCAGCCGCTCGCAGGGAGGCAATGCATACGTGACGACCGACCCGAAAGACCGCCTTGCGCCGTCGTTCGCTTACCCGTTGTCGTTCGACCCGGGCTGGAACGGCTATTATCCCAACGGAGCATCCAACCTCAGCGACATGGGTACTATCTTCGTGCCCACGGACGAGGCAATGAAGAAGTATTTCTTGCCAGGCGGCGAGGGGTCGTTCATCATCGACCAGTTTGGAAAACAGCCCAACACAGAGGAGTTCTTGGCTGAGAACATCGACTCCATACGCATAGACGTGGTGCAGACATTCCTCAACAACCTCATGAAGAACTCGTTCATTGCTTCGGTGCCGAGCAAGTTTGGAAGCGTGCTGAACGATGCATCTGAGCCTATGGGACTGTCCACAAACATACTGAAAACCAACGGCGACGGCTCTTACGACGTGAAGATTGCAAACAACGGCGTGGCTTACATGCTCAACACCGTCATCGCTCCAGATCAATATCAATCGGTTTATTCGCCAGCCCTCTTTGCTGACAACATGCGCATCATGCTTTCGGCAATCAACGACGGCAAAAACAACAGCAGTCCGCTAAACCTTAACTTGAACTACTACGCGTATCTGCTTGCAATGAAGGCACGTTACGCACTTTTCATTCCCACAGACGATGCTTTCGGACAATATTATATAGACCCGACAAGGCTCGGCTCCGACCAGCCTCGCGCCTTGAAGTTCTATCCTGCCGCTCAAACAGCGGGTCACAACTCCCTTGTGTATTGCTCGGCATGGGCATACAATCCTAACACTCACGAGGTAGGCGACTCTATAGGCGAAGTGGGCATCGCAGATTTCACCACGCAGCTGACCGACATCCTCAACTATCATACGATAGTGTTGCCACAGGGTGAGACTTTTGGCTCGAACCGCTATTACAAGACAAAGCATGGCGGCGAAATATATTTCGACGGCAACAGTGTTGCCAGCGGCGCGCAGATAGAGAACGTTCGTCCTGTCTCCGGCGTGGAGAAAATGTATCAGGAAAAGAATGGCGTGACCTACATCTTGAACCATGTGATAGAAGCACCGCGCCAGTCGGTGTACGACGTGGTGGCTAACACGCCCCAGTTCTCTCAGTTCTTTGAGCTTTGCACCGACGAGCGCATGGATTTGCTCATGGAGTGGTCGAGCGAGAAGTTCGTGGGTACAAGCACCGTGACCAAGAAGCCGAAGACTGAGCCTTACCACGTGTTCATAGCCAACAACGGCTTGACTGACAATGTAAACTATTTCAATTCATACAACTACACGTTCTATGTGCCCGACAACGACGCAATGAACAAAGCTCATGAGCTGGGTCTGCCGTCATGGGACGATGTATATAAATTGTATGAGCCTTATGAGGACATCGAGTTCGATCCTGAAGACCCGGATCCGGAATACAGCAACGCACGCAACAAGGCACTGGCTATGATAGAGGCTATCAACGCCTTCATACGCTATCACATACAGAGCGTATCTATATATGTAGACAACACCGTGCGGTCTGACAACCTTACCGTCCTTAGCACAACGCAAGGCGAGGAGTTCAGCACGGCATATTCTTCTGACCTTGGCGTGAAACAACGCCTCAGACTTACAGGCGGAAGCAACCAGTTCACGGTGCACGACGCTTCGGGGCAGGCAGTGACGATAAAAGACAATGGGCTGATGTTCAACAAGATGACACGCGACTATGTGCTCAACGCACTGCCAGAGTCGGCAACACGCATCAACACGTCTTCATTCGCTGTAGTGCATGAAATAAACACGCCGTTGATCTATAGTCAGGACGGCAGGTTCGACAGCAAGTGGACTGGTGCCAATGCTGCGAAGAAACTTGCCAACTTCAGGCATGACTTCGATAACAGGCTTAGCAAACGGTATTAACAATCACACCTAAAAGGATATGAAAGCTAAGAGTTTAATATTTTTCATACTGACAATTTTGTGTTGCGCCTTCCCGCATGACATTCATGCGCAGGGCACACGTATTACAGGTGTCGTCAATTCTGACGAAGGCCCAGTGATGATGTGTAACGTCGTGGAGATAGACGAGAACAACCGTAACGTGGCTTACACGCAGACGGACATCAACGGTAACTTCTCCCTTGACATCAAGAATCCCAAACACAAGCTGCGCATAACATACGTAGGATACCAGACTTATTCTGCTGTTATCGGCAACAAGCGTGAGTTCAACATCATGCTTAAGTCGGAGACCCAGCTTCAAGAGGTCGTGGTCACGGCAGGCAACCGCTTCAACCGTGGCGGACTGAACATTCCCGAAAAGGAGGTCTCTATGGCTGTGCAGAAGTTCGACATGTCGCAGGTGGAAGGCTTGGGCTTTACCTCTGCCGACGAGGCTTTGCAAGGACAAATAGCAGGTCTCGACGTGGTGGTGAACTCAGGTAACCTCGGTGCAGGAACCTCTATGCGCCTGCGTGGTATCACCTCAATCACGGGTTCATCAGAGCCACTTATCGTGGTGGACGGCAACATCTTCGAGACTGCCGACGATGAGAACTTCGACTTCGCCAACGCCAATGAGGAGACTTACGCCTCGCTGCTCTCCATCAACCCGGAGGACATTTCGACCATCAGCGTCCTGAAGGATGCCGCCGCTACGGCTATATGGGGTTCGAGAGGTGCAAACGGTGTAATTGAGATTACCACCAAGCGCGGCTCACGCGGAAAGATACGCGTAGACTACTCGCTGCGCATGCAGGCAAACTGGCAGCCAAAGGGCTACAACCTGCTCAACGGTGACGACTACACCATGATGCTGAAGGAAATGTACTACAATCCTTCGCAGGCTGCTGACGCTACGACTAATATCAACGAGATAAACTACAACAAGTCGTGGGCTGAGTATGAAAACTGGAACAACAACACCGACTGGGTGAAAGCCGTTACACAAACGGGCATTTCGCAATATCACTATATTACCATCAGCGGTGGTGGCGAGAAGGCTAACTTCCGCGTCAGCGCGGGCTATGACCACCAGATTGGTTCCATCATCAAGCAAAGCCTTGACCGTTTCTCCACGAGGTTGACGCTCGACTACTTTGTGAGTGACCGCATAAAGTTCTCAACGCAGTTCCCTCTCACATACACAAGGAACAATAAAAACTACACCGGACTGCTCGGCATTGCACAGAAAATTGCGCCGAACATGAGCATATACAGGCAGGACGCAAACGGCAACGACACTGACATATATTATATAATGTTACCGTCAGGCGCCAACAACGCAGCCGGCTCGTCGGTCAGCAACACGTCTGCACCACAGCTTAGCTCCATACGTTCGCTTGGCAACCCTGTGGCAATCGCCAACGAGGCTTACAATCACGAAAGCCAATACCGTATATCGCCCGACTTCAGGCTTGAGTACCAGTTGCTTGGAATACACGACGACGAAACACAGCTGAAATATACCGGACAGGTGTACTTTGACATCTACTCTTCGTCATCGAACGTATTCTATCCTGGCTCACTGGAGACCAATGGCTGGACCGACGACGACTACAACCGCATCTCTACCAACGACAACAGCAGCCTTTCGCTCACGACAAGGCACACGCTCACCTTCACGCCTCGCTTCAAGAACAAAGATTTCTACAGCACCATGATGGCTCGTTGGGAAATGAAATTCAACAACAGCACAAGCCAGAACGTGGGCTCACGCAACTTGCCTTCAGGCATTACGTCGCCTTCAACTGGTGGTAACCTGTCGTCCATGAGTACTGGAAACGGCGAGGGACGCAGCATGGGCGTCATCTACACCGGCCACTTCTCTTACAAGGGACGTTACGCTGTTGACCCGTCGCTCCGCCTTGACGGTACTACGCGTTTCGGTGATTCAAGCAAGTGGGGCATCTTCCCCGGCTTCAGCGCACGATGGAACATCTCCGAGGAACCTTGGATGGACTGGAGCCGCAGGGTAATCTCTATGCTGTCATTCCGCCCGTCGTGGGGAATCGTGGGTAGGACACCTGGCAGGGAGTACTTGCAGTATGCCCGCTATCGCACAGATGGCTCATACGGTAGCGGTTCCGGCAACCAGAGTGTCACTTATCTTGAAGGCCTTCAGCTGAACAAGCTGAAATGGGAAAGAACATCACAGCTGAACATCGGTGGTGACTTCGGTTTCTTCAATGACAAGATTACGGGTGACTTCAACTATTATTACAAGCGCACCAAGAACCTGCTCATGGGTAATGTAGACATTCCTTCGACCGCCGGCTTCAGCGTGCTTGCCTATTCAAACGTCGGCGAGATGAGCAACAAGGGTTGGGAGTTGAACGTAAGCCTCAACAAGATTATCAATGTGGGCAAGTTCTCAATGACGGCAAGCGTAAACGTTGCGCAGAACTTCAACCGCATCGAGAGCATGGACGAGAGCGTGCTCGAATCACTGAACGACCAGTGGAACGCCGGCTCACGTGGCACATGGCTCAAGCGCATACAGGTGGGCAACCCGTTGGGCTCTATCTTTGGACTGAGATACAAGGGTGTTTACCAGTACAGCTACGAGTACCTGACCGACCAGCGCGACTTGAACAATTGGGACAGCAACCAGTTCAGAGATTTCATAAACCAGTTCCTCGCATCAGGAAAGACTGCCCCTGTGGCAACCGATGCTAATGGACGTGTGCTGATGAACCGTAACGGCGAGCCCGTGCGTGTGGTCTACAACTACCTTAACGGCGCCTCTACATACCAGTTCCAGGGTGGTGACGCCATCTACGAGGACGTGAACCACGACGGACAAATAAACCAGCTCGACATTGTTTATCTTGGTAACTCCAACCCACAGTGGCAAGGTGGCTTCAACCTGACCTTCAATTATGGCAGGTTCTCGCTGCGCTCCAACTTCAGCTATCGCGTAGGTTTCAAGGAAATCAATAAAGCAAGAATGTCGCTTGAGGAAATGTATAACGCTTACAACCAAAGCACGGCGGTCAACTTTCGCTGGCGCAAGGACGGCGACGTGACGCAGATTCCGAGAGCAATGTACAACACCGGCTACAACTGGCTTGGAAGCGACCGCTTCGTGGAGACTGGCAGCTTCTTGCGCCTGAGCTATATACAGCTGCGCTATTCCTTCGACAGGAAGATGCTGAAGAATATCGGACTGAACCAGCTCGCCCTCTCGGTTTCAATACAAAACCCATTTGTGTGGAGCCATTACAGCGGTACCGACCCAGAGCACTCGGCAGGTTCGTTCGGCATTGCCGAGGACAACTCGCAAACTCCGAGAAGCAAGTCGGTGACAATGAACTTAAACATTGGATTCTAATCTAAAAAAACACGAAATGAAAATCAAACATATTTTCAGTATGCTCGCATTAGCGTCAGTGGGATTGATGACGGTCACTTCTTGCAATGACTATCTCACGATTTATCCTACCGACCGTGTCACGGGCAAGGATTTCTGGAAAACGGCAGGTGACGTCCAGGAAACTATGGCGGCAGCATACGCGCAAATGATTTCAGGCGCAACCGAGGAAAGAGCTATTGTTTGGAGCACGTTCCGTTCGGATGAGGTGATACAGAGTACAAGTTATACAAACAATGACTTTGAAAACATCAGCGCGGTCAACCTGCTGCAAACGCAAAACGTATGTGACTGGGCTTCTTTCTACGCTGTCATAAACCGTTGCAACATAGTGCTTGAGCACGCACCAAAGGTGATGGAGATTGACCCGGAGTTCACGCAGGGCGACTATGAGGTAGTGCGTGGCAATATGCTTGCATTGCGCTCGCTGTGCTACTTCTATCTCGTGAGGGCGTTCCGTGATGTTCCTTACACGAAGCAAGCTTATGAAGACGATGACGAGCAGATGGTGATACCGCAGTCAGCTCCTGACAGCGTGCTCGCATTCTGCATCAAGGATTTAGAGGAGGCAGGGCATCTCGTTATGAAATCGGGTGCATACGGCACCGGCAACTGGCGAAACAAAGGCTATTTTACACGCGACGCCGTTAATGCGCTCCTTGCCGACATATACCTATGGCGTGGCTCCATGACCCACAATGTGAGCGATTACAGGCAGTGCATATCCTATTGCGACATGATAATCGAGTCAAAGGACAAATGGTTCCGTAATAACAATACCGACCAGGTGACGGTGGGAGACGCCAACGACCGCTACCATCTATATGCGGCAGAGGACGCAATGAGGGAGATATTCGTAAACGGCAACTCAAGGGAAAGCATCCTGGAATTGCAGTATGACGGAAACACGAATGCCAATTCCACTCTCTGCAACTATCTCTACCGTACAGGTGACAACTCAGCCATCTCTCGTTTTATGGCATCGCAGGTTTTCAATGCAACCGCCTCGGACGCTAATGCCCAATCGTCGCAGAAGCTGTTCTTCTCAAAGAACGACCATCGCTATTGGGACAATGTCTTCGAAGTTGAGAATGATGACTATACTGAGTTGAACATTCGTAAATATGCTACGGATACCGGTGACAACGCACCTACCTCAGGCCACGGGCAGAATTTTGCGCAGGGAGCTACACGCCGTGTCGCCAGCTTCACGCAGAACTGGATGGTCTATCGTCTCACTGATGTCATGCTGATGAAGGCAGAGGCTCTTGTACAGACATCGCAAGAGGATGAAGGCGCGCTGGATCAGGCTTTCAATCTCGTGCAGGTGGTCAACAAGCGATCCATGTCAACACGTGGAATAGCTCCCTCCGACACGCTGAAAATGGGTGATTTCCAAACACAAGAACAAATGGAAAACCTTGTACTTGCCGAGAGAGGACGTGAGCTGTCTTTCGAGGGAAAGCGTTGGTTTGACCTCATGAGGTATTGCTACAGGCACATGGAAGGTGTGGACATAACCAAGCTGATGGCTGACCAGGCTGAATGGCCGCAACTTTACCCGACAATGCTGTCAATGGCAGCAAGAAAATACACAAGCGGCGGTGATGTGTTCATCTACAAGATGAAATCGGAGCCCTACCTGTATTGGCCCATTTACCAACATGACTTAAAGGTCAATAAGCTGCTGAAGCAAAACCCGGCTTTCAAACTTGTTGAAACCTCAGTAAAACAATAAAACGGATACTATGAAACGATATAAATTATTATGGATGCTGTTGGCAACGCTCCAGATAGCATTCTGCTTGACTTCGTGCAAAGAAGACATTGACGAGTCGAACATGTACAGCTTTACCGGCGAGACAATAGAGGATTATCTTGCTAACCGTCCGGAGAAGTTCAGCAACTTCAGCTATATTCTCAACAGGATAGGCTACGATGCCATACTCTCAAGCTATGGCACCTACACTTGCCTTGCCCCTGACAACAAGGCGTTGGAGGCTTATATAGACAGCTTGTATGAGGACGTAGAGGCTGAGATACCGCACAACGGCATGACGGAGAAAAGCCTTGTAGGACTCACCGACTCACTTTGCGAGGACATCGCGCTTTTCCATCTCCTCTACACCAAGGTGATGAGCGTAGGCATGAGCAAGGGTGGTTACTTCACCACAATATTGAGACGCGACGTAAACACGTCAATCGATTCACTCGGAAGAGTAACGCTAAACAACTTTGCCCACCTTACCGACACTATAGACGTAGAGTTGCAAAACGGCGTGGTGCATGAGATTGACCAAGTGATTCCACGCTCGAACAACATGCTCAGCAATGAGTTGGCAAAGCATCCGGAATACAGCATCTTCTGTGAGGCTTTGGAAAAAACGGGGCTTTCTGACTCGCTGCTCGTAAACAGGCGTGAAGGATTTGACAGCTCTACGGCACCGAACAGGACTGACAATAATAACAATAATGTCTATGTGCCTACGGAGTGCAAGGTAGGGTTTACAATATTTGCGGAAACCGACGAGGTCCTTCAGGCTGCTGGCATAAACTCGTTTGAGGACTTGGTGGCGTATGCCAACAGTCAATATGCCGATTGTGCCAAAGAAGGAACTGGATGGTATGACTATTACCGCAACAACAACATAAACGTCAGCACGGGCTCAGATTATAAGAATCCGAACAACGCGCTCAATATGTTCGTGCGCTATCACCTCGTCAATGGCAACATATCCTCAAGCGACTTGGTTTACTATGGCGAAGACTATGCAAAGTCACAGGGTTCTCCTGCCATGAACTACTTTGAGACATTCCTGCCCCAAACACTCATGCGCATATCATACGAGAATGGTGACAAGGTGATAAACCGCTGGACCAACAACAGTACGCTGACGGACACTCCGTTGGAAATTGGCTCTGCCGCTATGCACGCCATATTGGACAAAGGTGTAACAATAACCAACGCCACAAAGCCTATTTCTGCTTTCAATGGCATGATTTATTCACTCAACGCCCCATTGGTTTACAAGGAGAACGTGCCACGCGGTGTTCTCAAAGAGCGTCTGAGATTTGACGTAACGGCGCTGTTCCCGGAACTGCTGTCCAATCGCTTCAGGCACATGTCAAATGACGAGCTTAAAAATTTAGGAAATGGTGTTGCCGGGAACTCTATGGGTATACCCGTGGGCTATTTCACGAACATGATTGCATATAATGGTACTGATTCTAAGGTGCGCTATATGCCTACCGAGATGGATGGTGACCATGCTCGTTGGTTCTCGTGGGAAGCAGACGAGATAAACGTCCAGGGAAAGTACGACATCGCCATAAAGTTGCCACCTGTGCCGGACGGCTCATACGAAATACGTCTGGGCTATCAGGCTATTGGCGGAACAGGAACAGGTAACCGAGGAATGATGCAAATCTTCCTGGGCAACGGCACCAACGACCAAAACCAAATGACTCCATTGGACATTCCGCTTGACATGCGTCATCGCCCTGCAAAAAACTCAGACGGAACTCCTGATGCCATCACGGGATGGTGCCAGTATACACTTACCGACGACGATGGTGTGGAAAGCGACTATTCTATGCACAACCTCGGATATATGCGCGCGCCGCTTGGCATGCTTATCATGGGTGGCGGCAACGCAAGGGTTGATAATCGTACGATTCGCCGCGTGCTTGCAAAGGTTACCATGAAGCAAGGCGAATACTGGCTCAGGTTCAAGTCGGTGCTCGAAGACACAGGACCTATGCTCCACTTGGACTACATCGAGCTCGTACCGGAAGACGTATACAACAATTCACAATACTCGGAAGACATGTTTTAACTTCTCGAAAGCTTAAAGAACTATGGATAAAAAACATAATATTAGAAAGGTGTGCCTTCCCGTCGCAGTGGCAATCACGGCAATTATGGCAGGGGCTTGCTCCGACTGGGACGACCACTATACTGCCGACAATGTAGCAGGCTCTGCCAATTCAACGATTTGGGAGAATATACTTGCAAATGAAAATATGTCACAGTTTCGTACGCTTGCCTTGAAGGCAGGCTACGATTCGGTGCTCAACGCTCCCAACAGCTATACTGCGTGGATTCCTGCCGACGGAACCTTCAACTTCGACAGCATCAACAATCTAAGCAACGACAAGTTGCTTAGAGAGTTCTTGCAGAACCATATAGCCAAGCACAATATCTCTGCCTCAGGGGCTGTTGACAAAAAGGTGTTGTTGCTTAACGACAAGTTCAAGGAGTTCAAGGGCTTCGGTTCATATACAATGGGCGGCGTGCAGGTTTCGCAGCCGAACATTCTCAGCACCAATGGCGTAATACACCTCACGACAGGCAGATTGCCTTTCTTCGCGAACATATACGAGATGCTGTCGCCAGAAATACATCCTATTGATTCGGTGGCAGGTTTCTATCACAGCTACGACGTGCGCAAGCTTGACCTAAGCAAGAGTACGGAAGGCCCGCTGAAAGACGGAGAGAGGACATATCTTGACTCTGTATATACGGAGACCAACGACCTCTACAGGAGATACAACGCGCTGATAAACGCCGAGGACAGCAACTACACCATGCTCGTGCCAACCAACGAGGCTTGGATTAAGGCAAAGGAGGCGATTAAGAAGTATTATAACTATGTGCCCAATTTCACGTTCCTTGCCAATACAGCAGCCACAGCGGCTTCAGGCAGAGTGGAGCAAAAGGTAAACATCAACGCCGAGTACCTGCTTGACTCCATCACCAACAGGAATATAATGAAGGACTTGTTCTTCAACAACAACCTTTATGACAATTCGCGCTTGGAGTCATTGCAGACAGGGCAGAAGCTTGAGGCTGACTCTTTGGTCACCACAGGCGGAACAAAGCTCATGCATGACGATGCAGCAAAGCTGTTTGCCAACGTCACGCGGGGTGATGCCTCCAATGGATCGGTGTTCTATACCGACAACATCGGCATGCAGCCCTGGCTTACGTGGAATCCTATAATACGCATTGAGGGTGAAGCCACAAGGTATGTGTCTTATTCTAATCAGGCAGTCATTTCGTCGCCACGGGTTACTGCCGCCAACCGCAACCCCGCAGTGCCGGGTAAGTTGTCAAACAACATGTATGCGTCGATAGCACCGTCAGGCAGCCAGTCAAACCCCGAGGTAGACTATTATCTGCCAAACGTGCGCTCTACGGAATACAATATCTACATAGTGTTTGTACCTACCAATATCACCAATGTTTACGATACCCTTCCCAAGCCGAGCAAGCTTCGCTTGACTATCGGCTATAACGACGTAAAGGGAAAGGTAAAGGAACTGAGAGGCTCCGACTTTGTAACCAATGCCAGCAAGGTAGATACCATGCTTGTGGGAAGCTTCACGTTCCCGATAGCTTATTACGGCACAGGCAACTATTATCCATACGTTAAGATAAACGAAAGGTCGAAAAGCCGCGAGCGCGACCTCTACAGCCGCACATTCGGCATAGACTGCATATTGCTCGTGCCTAAGGAGCTCGACGACTACATGAAAGAGCATCCTGAATATACCTTGCCAAAAGATTATTAGAGATTCTTGCCTTTAAGAAGTTTAAGATCTTCAATTCAAGTCATTAAATCAAAGAAAATGAGGAAAAATTATATAATGTGCATCTGCCTTATGGCTTTGTGCAATGGCGTACCTGCCGTGGCACAGGATGCAAATATATCCGCAGCAGCCAAGACCAAGTCCACAGAGGTGTTGCCGTCAAGACAGATGAGGGAAATCAAGGGCACGGTCATCGACATGGGCACACGCCAGCCTGTCACCGGCGTATCGGTGCAAGCATTAGGCGACAACAGGTACATAGCAATGACCAATGCCAAGGGAGAATTCACGATAAAAGTGCCGGTAACTGAAACCACACTTTATGTGCATACTCCAAAGTACATAAGCCAAAAAATAGCAATAGACAAAAGGGGTGGGAGAGAGATAACGGTAAAGCTCATTAATGACCACTTCAACCCCATGTTTGAAAACGGTACCAACATAACGGCTTCGCCCAAGGTGACGATGTATAACACTACAGGCTTGACCGCCGAAACACAAATAGGCGAACAGCTTGGAGCCGACATGCGTACCGTGTCACGCAATGGAGGTCCCGGCTACGGAGCCATACAGTTCATCCGAGGCTTGCATTCTCTCAATGCCAATTCCATGCCGCTTGTCGTTGTCGACGGCATCGTGCAGGACATGCAGTACACGAGAGACGCCATTCACGATGGCGACTATGTCAATTTCTGGCTTAACATCATTCCTGAAGACATCGACCAAGTGCAGGTGCTGAAGAACGGTACTGCCATCTATGGCGCCAAGGGCTCGAATGGCGTAATACTCATATCCACAAAGCGCGGCCATTCTATGGCAACTCGAATTGATGCCAACATCGGGGTTGGGGTAAACTTGGTGCCTAAGCTTCCGGATATGATGAACTCGACATCCTACCGGCTGTATGCCGCCGAGATGCTGGGCACATATCCTGACATTGACAAATTCACGGGAAACTTCAAGTTCCTGTCTGACGACAAGTCCAAGTTCTATTATAACACATATCATAACGACACGGACTGGTCAAAGGAGGCTTATCACACGGCATTGACGCAGAATTATAACATCAACGTGCAGGGTGGCGACAACATCGGTATGTATAACCTCTCGTTGGGTTACACCGACGCACAGAGCACAGCGCGCGAGAACGGTTTCAATCGCCTTGCCGTGCGCTTCAACAACGACCTCAAGATACTGAGAGACCTCAGCACTCGTTTCGACCTCTCGTTCTCAAAGACCAACAGGAACGTCTTCGACAACGGAGCGCCTGAGGACTTCACGGCAGGGCCTGTTGCATCGCCAACATTCCTGTCACTCATCAAGGCTCCCATACTGAGCCCTTATACTTACAACAACACTACGCACAAGCTCTCGTCTACTCTCAGTGGTCCCGACGACTTCCTGACAGATCTTGACAAAGACCTTACATTGGGAAACCCGACGGCACTGCTTGCCAATGGCAGCCGAATAGACAAGAACAGGGTGGAGATGACGCATTTCAATGCCGTCATTACGCCAAAGTATAATTTCAACCAATACCTGAGCCTCTCCGAGACATTCAGCTATGCTTATGACTATGTCTCGCAGCGCTATTACAGGCCGTTGGGCGGAATGCCTTCGTTCACGATTCCTGACATTGGGCGTGTGGAGAACATGGCAATGGCGTTCTCGGCAAAAGAAAACTCCATCCAGAGCGATACAAGGCTTGAGTTCAAGAAGATTATGGGGCAAAGCACTATTGCCGCATACGGAGGCTTGCGCTTCAACTCATTCTCGTATGACCAGAACGCCCCAAAGGGACAGTATTCGTCGGGCGGTAACGACAAGACACCGAACATATCCACCGATATGGACTTCCAAAGCGCAAGCGGCGTGAACGACCAATGGAGAAGCTTCACCTGGTACGGTAATGCCGACTACAGCTATAGGAACACATACTTCCTGCAGGTGTCATTGGCAATGGAGTCGAACAGCCGCTTTGGTGAGAATGCAAGCGGCGCATTGAAGCTGGCAGGAGTAAGATGGGGTTTGTTCCCAAGCGTACAAGCAGGCTGGGCACTGACGAGCGAAAGCTGGTTCCCCAAGACCGATGTCCTCAACTACCTTCTGTTGCACACGGGCTACGACATCAGCGGCAACGACGGCATAAGCAACTACGCCGCGCGCACATCCTTCAACCTTGTAAAGTATCTCTACACATCCAACGGTATACAGCTCAACAACATTGGCAACGATGGCATTAAGTGGGAGCAGACAGGCAAGTTTGACATAGGAATAAAGTCGTCGTGGCTTAACAACAGAATAGGTCTGAACTTTGACTACTTCTATGACCATACGTCCAACCTGCTGACCATTAAGGATATCGACAACCCCGTGCTTGGCGTCAACAGCTATCTGAGCAATGGCGGCTCATTGGACAACACCGGTTTTGAGGCTACGCTTACGGGCAAGCCTGTCGTCGGTCGTAACCTGAACATCGAGCTCGGCGCAAGCGTAGGTCACTATAGCAACAAGGTGAAGTCGCTTCCTGACAACAAGGTGGTTTATATCGACGGCAAGCCGTCAGGCTCAGGCTTCCTGTCCTCAGCCTATGGCACGGAGAACATTGCAACGATTGTAGGCAAGCCGATAGGCATGTTCTACGGCTACAAGACATCAGGTGTCTTTGCAAGCGACGAAGCCGCACGCGAGGCAGGCAATGGCGGTTACCTCTACATGACAGATACAAAGGGAGCACGACAGGATTTCCGCGCAGGCGACATGCACTTCCAAGACCTCAACGGCGATGGCGAGATAAGCGATGCGGACAGGACCATAATAGGCAATCCGAATCCGGACATCTATGGCAACATCTTCGCAAAGATAAACTGGAAGAACTTCACATTGTCGGCAATTTTCAACTACAGCCTCGGCAACGACGTTTTCAACTATGAGCGTCAATTGCTTGAAAGCGAGAGTAATTTCTACAACCAAACAACAACAGTTGAGAAAAGATGGCGTGGCGAAGGTCAGATTACCTTTGTGCCTAAGTTGACATACGGCGACCCGCTGGGCAACAGCCGCTTTAGCGACAGATGGATTGAGGATGGAAGCTATCTGAGGCTTAAGACCCTTAACCTCACCTATGAAGTTCCCGTAAACTTCTCATGGCTCCAGAGGCTATCCATTTGGGCAGAGGCAACCAACCTCCTCACCCTCACCCATTACCTTGGCAGCGATCCCGAGTTCTCTGCCGCCAACGGCGTGCTTTACCAGGGCATAGATGCAGGCAATGTGGCTTTGGGACGTTCGTTCACATTGGGACTCAGGATAAACCTTTAACGTGAAACAAGTAAACATGAATAGACAAATGAAGAATATGGCATATAATGTTAAAGCGGGCAAGACAAGCCTTGCCAAGTTCATGGGTGGTGCCGCATTTGGGGCATGTCTCCTTCTTTCCACCCTTGGCAGCTGTTCTGACGCTCTCGATACCGGTTCCGACTCTCAGGTGTTCAACCCGAGCCTGTCAGAACCCATCGACTCCATGTACTATACGCTGGGCATCCTGAAAGGTGTACAGCAGGCTATAGACCAAAACGTAATAGTGAACGAGATGCGTGGCGACCTTACACAGACCAACGCCAACACGGAGCTGGACTTGCGAAGCATAGCCAACTTCTCGGCAAAGGCAGGCAACAAGTATGACTCTGCATACGTTTACTACCGCATCATAAACAATTGCAACTATTACATTGCTCACCGCGACACCACACTTCGCACGGGTAGCCAGTTGATAGCCATCCCGGAGTATGTACAGGCAAAGGCAATAAGGGCTTGGGTCTACATACAGCTGGCACGCAACTACGGCTCAGTGCCGTTTTACACCAATCCGCTCAGCAACGTGTCTGACGGCATGGCTGTAAATACTTATAAGGACATAAACGGCATAGCCGATGCGTTGGCAGCCGACCTTGAGCAATACAGCGGCATGAGGGTGCCTAACTATGGCAACATCAACGCTTACCATACCAATGCCGGCGAAACCAAGACCGTGTCGTCGCAGATGCTTATGTTCCCGGTGAATCTTGTTCTTGGTGATCTCTACTTAGAGTCGGGGCAATATATGAAAGCCGCCTCCCACTATTACAAGTATCTTAGTGACAATCAGTTGCCGGCATACCTTTACCAGGCTTCTTTAGGCAATTACGAGGACAGGCAGAATCTGCCAAGCGACATCATGACCGGGCAGACGGCACCGCCGGGAGCCGCCGTGCGCTCTTGGGCAAACGTCTTCAGGATGAACGCGCCGCAGGATGTCATCACCTACGTGCCTATGGCAGTCAACAAGCTTCAAGGCACCGTGTCTGACCTGCCCAATCTTTTTGGCTATAATATCTATTATTCAAATGCACTGGGCAACGGCCGGTACAACGAGAATCCGCAGATTGATGCCAGCGACTCTTTGCTGAGCCTGTCTTCTCGCCAACCGTATTATTACACTATCGTCAGCAACTCTGGAGTTTCATCACCCATGAAAGCCGAGATTGGCGACATGCGCCGCTATGCCGAGCTCACATCGCGCGTAGCGTCTACAGGCAACACCGACCGTATATTCTATAACATGAACAAGTTCAACGGTGCCAACATTCCCGTGTACCGCGCCTCAGTCATCTACCTGAAGCTTGCCGAAGCCATCAACCGCCTTGGTTATCCCGACGCCGCCTTTGCCATCCTGAAAGACGGTCTCGGAGAAGCATCGCGCATTGACACCACCTACATGCGCGAAGAAACCCACTATTTCATGAATCAAGTGTTGGGAGCCGGCAGCACCTACACCTTCACCGGCTCGCATGGCATACATGCTCACGGTTGCGGATACACAGGCGGCAAGTCGTCGCTCTATCAATATGGAACTATAGTTTTGGATCGCATGAACAGCATTGCCGAAAAGCTCGGCATGGAAGCTGCCGACAGCACCATGCTCTACGGGCCGCGCGCCATCGATGCCGTTGAAGACCTTATATGCGACGAATACGCGCTTGAGGCAGCCTTCGAGGGTTCGCGCTTCGGCGACCTCATGCGCTTGGCAAGACACAAGAACGCCGACGACACCTACGGCGCCAACTACGGCAGCCGGTGGCTGGCAAGAAAACTGGAGTTCAAGAACCCCGTAGTAGACCTCACCGACGAGCGTAACTGGTTCCTTCCGTTGAGATAAACCAAATATACATGCAACATAAGACTTTATTATTCTCATTACTGCTTGCAGCCGGCAATATCTCCAATTGTCCGGCGCAAGCCACTGTTAATCTAAACGACGAGTCAGCCATCATTGAAATGACGAGCAAGAGCTTCGACAATTTCAAGGCAAACAAATGGCATGACTTTGGCGAATATTGGGGCTGGCAGACAAAAGACGGCGACGGCTACCGTTACTATTGGGAGCAGGCGCTGTGCACTATGGCTACCGCCAACATTGCCGAGTATGGGACAAACGAGGATGCCACGACCATGCTCAAGCAGAACCTCGACGGCTTCTTGGCAAAATACGGCGACGGCGTGGGCGTGGGCTGGAACGAGTATATCGACGACTTGGGCTGGGTGCAATGCGCCTACGCCCTTGGCTACCGCATCACCCACAACCCAAAATACCTTAACAAGGCTATTCGCCTGTTCAACACCGGTTTCACGCGTGGCAACCTCGGCCCCTACAAAGATGTGGAGAACACCGTAAAGGACGGCTCCGAGGGTCTTTGGTGGCGTGTGCCTGCCTCGCGCTGGCAGCCAAGCAATGAGCTTGCCACTTCCGGTACTGAGGGCAATGGATACATTATCAAGAATCAGGACTTCTACAAGTCGCCACTCGCCGTCAGCCCACACGTCAGCACCGGTGCTTACCTCTATTCATTCACAGGCAAGCAGGAATATCTTGACAAGGCCATCAAGCTGTGGCAATGGGAGGTGAACACCCTTTGGGTCGACAATGACGACTCCGGACTCTACGAGGGCTACGACCCTTACAGGGCAGAAATCGTGGACAAGGACGGCAACACCCAGCCCGAAAGGGCGGAAGGCTTCCGCACGCGCCGCACCATGCACGACCTGAGCTCTTTCTTCGAGGCTACCAACGCCTTGTGGAAGTGCACGGGCGAGGAAGTGTATCTTGCGTGGTGCTGGAAGATAGTAAACACCGTCTTGCAATACCGTCTCGACCAGTACGGCATCATACAAAACGCCTTCAGCGCAAGAGATGGTTCATGGTGCTGGGAGGCTGGCAGGGCATGGACAATGTTCTGCGCCGACAACAGCCTGTGGGACTTCAAAGGGCAGGTGCCTGCCTATGATGGCACATACACCGACTACACGGGGAAAGCAAAGACGTATACCTCAAAGGTCAAAGGCAAGCTGAACACCATACCCAACGGATGGACTCTGTACCAGTTTATGGCGGCAAGTGCGTCACGCATAAGAAACGAGAACGGCACGTGCATCATTCTGCCGACCAACCGCGACGTTGACGTATGGTCGACCAAAGGTAAGACCACACAAGACCTTGAAGCGGAAAAGGCAGCCTTCGAAAATAAAGACGGCAATGAGTCTATAGTTGCTTCTACTGACAACATGGCTTCGGGTTCAAAGACGGTCAAGAACGTTGGAAACGGCAACTGGCTTAAGTTCACTACCGACGAGATGAGGCAGGACTATTACACCATCTACATTTCCTACGCCTCCGACACCGAAACCAGCCTGACGGTCAGAGCCAATGGCTATGCCGCAAGCGCATCCTGCCCCGTCACAGGCAGCGGAATAAAGTTCAGGCATGGCCACGACACCGTGAGCGTTGTCCTGCCCCTCGTTCAAGGTGTCAATACTGTAGAGGTGGGAAGCGATGACGCAAGCTGTCCCGTTATTGACAAAAT
>CAZZNO010000004.1:0-4640 GCA_964655685.1 uncultured Prevotella sp. | reverse complement strand
TATGGTACCATGACGTTCGTTGTTTACCTGCATGCAGGCAACAACACCATCAAGCTTGGGCTTGACAGTGGCGAGGCTCCTGTATTGGACAAATACACGGTCACCTTCTCAAGCTTCAAGCAAAAGACTACCGGCATCGACGCCGTCACCACGCCTTCCGGCGGCAATGCCGCAGCACGCTCAACCGAATGGTTCACGCCGCAGGGCATACGTGTTGCCAAGCCTTCAACGAAGGGACTGTACATCCGAGGTGGCAAGAAAGTCATCGTGAAGTGACGGTATTGTTCTTTCAACGAATTAAGCAAATTAATCTAATTATGGATTAGCGAAGATTATTCTCTTTGTAAACATGAATTATCATGAATTTGCCATGAACCAAAGGTCACTGACCAAAGGGAAGTAATTTCTCATGAATTTGCCTGTCGGCTATAATTGATGAATGATTTGTGGTGAATTCATGACAATTGGTGTTCAAAGAAAATGTAAGAAGGCTGCCATCTTTCAACGAATAACAACTTATTTAACCATCAAGACAACAAACAGATAATGAAATATAGTATACTTCTATTGGCACTCATTGTCTCCGCCACTGCCAACGCAGAGGAGAAGGCGTTGCAGACGCTGGCGTCGCCTGACGGAAAAAACACTGTGAGCATCTGTCAGGAGACATCAGACGGCACCATCTATTACCGCATGGCGCGCAACGGCAAGACCCTCATCGGCAACTCGGCGCTCGGCATGGCAACCGGCGACGGCGATTTCACCAAGAACCTTACGTTCACAGGAGCCACAACCACCACCGTCAACGAGACCTATTCCATGCTGACGGGCAAGGCTTCAATCATAGAGAACCATTGCAACGAAGCTACGCTCTCGTTCACCGCCTCCAACGGGCAGAAGATGGACGTAGTCTTCCGCAACTACGACGACGGCGTGGCTTTCCGCTATGTCTTCAAGGGAACGTCAAAAAGCAACTTTGTGGTCAACTCTGACAACAGCCAAATCAACATACCCTCTTTCAAGCGCTGTTGGGGACAGAAGTGGACCTACGACTATTCGCAAGGCTACGAGTCTCTCAATTGGGAGGGCGCAAGGGCGATAGCGCCTAAGGGCGACGACCGCCTGGGCAACGGCACCTTTGCCGCTCCGCTACTCGTAGAGAGTTCTATGGGCGACGACTGCTACCTGCTCCTGACCGATGCCGGCGTAGACAAGAACTTCTCGCGTGCCCCGCTGAAGGCAAGCGAAGGCACAGGCTGCTTCTCCTTCTTCCTGCGCGGAACCAAGAACAATGGGCTCGCCGTGACCACCGTGCGCCCGCTCAGCACCCCGTGGCGATGCGCCATAGTGGGCAAGCTGACCGACATTGCCGTGTCGAACCTCTGCACCAACGTCTCCGATGCTACGGTCAACGACCCGTCGGGCAACAACTGGAGCTGGGTGAAGCCGGGCTTCTCGTCATGGGACTGGGGAGGAGAGCAAGGCGGCGGACTGAAAAACCGCACCGACAACACGCTTGCCAAGGAATACATCGACTTTGCCGTGCACATGGGCTGGCAATACTTCACGCTCGACGAGGGATGGGAAAGCAGCTCGCTCAACGGCTCTAAAGACGACTATGTGAAAGACATCTGCGCCTACGCCAAGCAGAAAGGCATTGGCGTGTTCCTATGGGCAAGCTCAGGCAGCTTCTCAGGCGGACTGTCCGGCTACCGCACAAGGCTTAAGAAGTTTAAGGAGTATGGCGCAGTGGGCGCAAAGATTGACTTCTTCTACGACGGCGACACCAAGGGCGTGATGCAGAAGCAGGAGGAACTGCTGCAAGCCGCAGCCGAGAACCAAATCATGGTGAACTTCCACGGATGCCCCACGCCGACAGGGCTCAACCGCAAGTGGCAGAACGAGGTTGCCGTAGAGGCGGTTGACGGTAACGAGGACTACTTCACCGGTGGCTGGAACAACACGGGCACCGACCCGGGTTACAACGGCATGCTCGTGCTCATGCGCAACGTCGTAGGCCCGATAGACTACACCATCTGCGAGTTCCGCACGGGCACCGACGGCAAGGGAACCATACGCAACAACACCACCGTGGCACACCAGCTGGCCCACATGGCTACAATGGAATGCGGCGTGCAGTACATAGCCGACGCGCCAAAGAACATAAAAGGTCAGAAATGGGAAAACGCGCTGAAGGACGTGCCTGCCGCATGGGACGAGAGCATCTGCCTTGAAGCCACCATAGGGCCTGACGGCAATGCAAAGGATCTTCAAGGTAATGCCGACATAGACTGCAACCTGACGATGGCACGCCGCTACCGCAACAAATGGTTCGTGGGCCGCACGGTCAACAATCCAAGCACCTACAAGCTTGACTGCTCGTTCCTCGGCGAAGGCACCTATCGTGCCGTGATATGGCGTGACCAGAGCGCCAACACGCAGGCAAACGTGCTGACATCGGAAACGAAGGACAACATCACCAAGGACTCTAAGATTTCCATAAACTGCTATCAGTATGGAGGTTTCTTCGTGCGCTTTGACAGAACCGACGTCGACGACTTTGTGTCATCAGACTGGAGCGTGGCTGGAAACAAGTATGAAGCTGAGGCTGCCACATTCGTCAATGGCAGCACCGACGGCGAGCTGACAAAGAACAACGATATGATGGCATCTGGCTCGGCAACGGTAAAGAACGTGGGCGGTGGCAACTGGCTTGAATATGTCTATGGCTCGCCCTACGAGGGCGACTATACCGTAGAGGCTTACTACGTCTGCGACGCCGACAGGCAGCTGTCTGTCAGCGTCAACGGCGGAGCCGCCTCTACGGTGGACTGCCCGTCGACAGGTGGCTTGAAGGTGCGCTATGGTGAAAAGAGCGTCACCTTCAACGTTCATCTCAACGCAGGGCGTAATGTTATAAGGATTGGCGGCGATGCCGCCGCTCCTTATTTGGACTACATCTTTATAAAATTACAGAAACAAACAACAGCTGTTGAAGCTCCGCCATCGGCATCGGGTGCCGTTCGCTGTGAGGATGTTTATGACCTCAGCGGGCGCAAGGTGTCGAGCAAAGGCATTGCCAACCTTCCGGCAAACGTTTATATATACAAAGGTCGCAAGGTGCTGAAGCGGTGAGCAGCCTGTTTCAGCCTTCCTATCCTTTACGTTCAAGCCGCTCCAGCAACTTCAGTTGCAGGTTGTCCGCAGGCTGTAAGCCCAGCTTACGGCGCATGTTGGTGCGCTGGCTGCTGATGTTGCTCTCGCTCTTGCCCAGCGCCATGCAAATCTCGCCGAGCTTCTTGCCCTGCAATATAAGTCGGCAAATCTTCCTTTCCGAGGGCGTGAACTCAGGAAACACCTTTTCGAGGTTGAAGAGCTCCGTATTGCGGTTGTTAAGATATTCCTCCACATTGTTGAGCAGGTTTATTCTCGATTTCTTGTCGAGTCTGCCGAGCAGAACCTTTGTCCCGTCCGTCGTGTGCTGCTTGACAGAAAGGTCAGCAAACGCCCTGACCTCGTCCTTCTTCAGCCTCAGGATATGCAGCAACTCCGTTTCCTCCTTCTTTAGCTGCTCGTTTTCTTTTTCCAGCCTGCTGGACACCCTTGCCAACCCCATGCCCACGAGGCTGACAAAGAAGAAGGCAATGGCAAACACTATGATGAAGCTCTTGAGCAGGCTGTCGTTGCTGATGAACGCGCAAGCCACGTAGACGCCAATCGTGGCAGAGCCCAGTATCAGCGTGTCCTTCTTCATGTAAGCCGCAAGCGACACCGTGGTGTTCAGGGCGAGCAAGACGGTGTTGGCAAGGATGAGCATGGTGTAATAAGGCGTAGGGCGCAGGGCACAATATATCATTTCTATTGAAATGATTATCTGCCCTATTATCGTGAACGAAGCAAGGCAGATGGTAATGCTGATCTTGCTTTTATAGTACAGCCAGAAGTATATGACGGCAGCCACGATGCAGACGGAGTGGGTGTATTTGAAGAAAGTAGCCGTCGGCTCTGTCAGTCCGAGGAAATTGGCAAGCACGCCGAGCACCATTATCGGTATATAGCAGAAGACAAGCAAACCCACGCGCTGCCTGCCTATCAGCGTAGGCTCTTTAGCAAACAGCCAGTTGAATGTGCGCATCAGTCTCGGGAAACGTATCTTATAGCTCATGGATATAGTATTTTGACCTCTTTTGCGTTGCAAAATTACAAAATAAAATAGGTTTTGACTATATTTGCGGTATGTTTTTTTTGCCCGATTCGCTTTTATGGGCTACTTTTGCAACTGATTGCACATTTCATTAGCACACTTTTCTTATAATTATAAAGAACTACTAACATCGATGGTTCGCCGACAGTGGCTTTCTGAGTCCGCCGTCGGCGACCATTTGTTAATGCATAATTCATAATTCTTAATGCATAATTACCGCCCTCACCCTAATGAACCTGGAAGGCTCATTCTAATGCATAATTCACAATGCTTAATGCATAATTAATTCATAATTTATAATTCATAATGCATAATTAATAGCCTCCCCCAAATAGGAGGGTGGCTGAGGCGTAAAGGAAAACAAAAGCGGCGTATAAAACTGGAGGTGTATCAAAATGAGCCCAGCGGGCTCGCCGCACTCATAACCCCCACTCAT
>CAZZNO010000003.1:43376-47982 GCA_964655685.1 uncultured Prevotella sp. | reverse complement strand
CCCCGCTGCATCTGCATCATGACTATGCTTTTTCAGAAGGCTGAACAAGCTCCCGTTACTGCTTCAATGACTTGCCGTCAGAGAAGGCATTGCCCGCTTTCCTGCCTATCTCGAGATAGCTGTGGTGTACAGGGTCGTAAGTGATGAGGTGCATCTTCTCAATGTCCGGCTTGCCGTCATCGGCAAGATACTTGTCGTCGCACTGTATATTGAGCACTTTTGCAACAAGATAAAAGCCGGTTGCCGACTCGTCTATCTTCTTTTCTATGCGGCACTCCATAGTCATGGGGAAGTCGGTGAAAACAGGGGCATTAACCTTTTCTGCCTTTTCCACCGTCCAGCCTGCCCGGGCAACCTTGTCCTTGGTCTTCTTTCCGCTGACTATGCCCACGTAGTCGGCAGACACAAGCGTCTCCTTTGTGGCAAAGGCAACGGTAAAGTCGGGATTGGCGTTGAGGTTCACGGTTGTCTGGTGGTTTCCCATAGAGATGAATATTTCGTCCTGGTCCCATGTGCCTGCCCATGCGGCATTCATGGCGTTGGGTGTTCCGTCGGCATCGTAGGTGCCGATAACGATTACGGCTTGTGGCAAAAACCACGCATTCGGCTTGAAACTTTTCATAGTCTTCATTGTTTTATAATATTCCTCTTTGGCAAAGTTACAAGTAAATTGCGACATTTATCGTGCTCTTTATTATTCACAATTGTTTTTTTTCTTTTTTTAATGTCTTCTTCTTTCACAAAACACGCCGACTGCTTGTGTATATGAACTTTATTCTATACTTTTGCAAAAGCAAACTCTGCTAAAGGTTAAAACACGAAAGCTATATATATATGAACAAGATGGACAGATTGAAATTTCTTAATTGTAAGACAGCGCCTAAAGCATACGCACCGGAGAGAGTGATACAGTTTGGCGAGGGCAACTTCCTGCGCGCGTTCGCCGACTGGATTATAAACGAGATGAACGAGCTCACGAGCTTCAACGGCTCGGTAGTGATAGTGCAGCCACGGGAGCGCAACCACCTGGAGGCGCTCAGAGCGCAAGACTGCCTCTACCATGTCAACCTGCTCGGGCTTGAAAACGGCAAGCCCGTGAACTCGTTCAAGCGCGTGAACAGCGTGAGCCGTGCACTTAATCCTTATACACAGAACGATGCCTTCATGGCTCTTGCCGGGCAGCCGGACATGCGCTTCGTCATCTCCAACACCACCGAGGCGGGCATAGCCTTCGACGACAGTTGCAGGCTCGGCGACAAGCCCGCTTCTTCTTATCCGGCTAAGCTCACACAGCTGCTGTTCCGCCGATACACCGTTTTCAACGGCGACCCGAAGAAAGGATGGATTATCTTGCCATGTGAGCTCATCTTCGGCAACGGACATCATCTGCAACAGTGCGTAAACCGGTACATTGACCTTTGGAAAAACGACCTCGCCGACTGTTACGAAGGCTTCAAGGCATGGGTTGCAGACAGCTGCTATTTCTGCACTACGCTCGTAGACCGCATCGTGAACGGCTATCCTCACGGCAATGCCGAAAACATTTGGCAACGCATAGGCTATAAGGACTTGCAGGTGGTGCAGGGTGAGGTCTTCCATCTGTGGGTAATAGAGCGGGCAAAGAACATCACAAAGGAACAGCTCGAGGAGGAACTGCCTGCCGCAAAAGCCGGGCTGAACGTCATTATCACCGACGACGAAACGCCATACCACAAACGCAAGGTAACGCTGCTCAACGGAGCTCACACGGTGCTCTCGCCCGTGGCTTTCCTTGCCGGAATAGACATCGTGCGCGATGCCTGCGCCGACGAGCTTATATGCCGGTTCATACGCAAGGCTCAGCTTGACGAGCTTCTGCCAACGCTCGACATGCCGCACGACGAGCTCGTGAGGTTTGCCGATGATGTGTTCGACCGATTCAAGAATCCGTACATCGACCACCAGCTCACAAGCATCATGCTGAACAGCTTTGACAAGTTCAAGACGCGTGACCTGCCGGCGCTGAAGATCTACCTCGAGCGCAAGGGCGAGCTACCTAAGTGCATAGTCCTCGGACTTGCCGCCATCATTACTTATTATAAAGGCGGCAAGCGCGCCGACGGCACTGAGATTGTGCCAAACGACAATCCGGCTATCACGGCGTTGCTAAAGGATTTGTGGGCTACTGCCGACATTGGCAGCGTGGCGCAAGGAGTGCTTGCTGCAAAGGAACTCATCTGGAAAGAAGAAGGCAACCTGAACGATGTGCCCGGGCTGACGAAGCTGCTTGCTGAGGACTTGAAAACTATTCAAGAGCAGGGAATGCGCAAGGCGGTTGAGACTGCATTGTAAAAAATAGCCGGATGCCTGCCAAACGGCAACGGCTAATCAATTGTTATGAAACAGGTTATAAAGATAAACGAAGCCGACAATGTGGCTGTTGCCCTGACAGATATAGAAAAGGGCAGTAAGGTCGACGTTGAAGGAGTTAAAATAGCGTTGCTCACCAACGTCCCCGCAGGTCACAAGTTTGCCTTGCGCGACATAAAGCAAGGGGAGAACATCATAAAGTACGGTTTCCCCATAGGCAACGCCCTGCACGACGTGGAAAAAGGCACATGGATTGACCACCACGACATAAAGACAAATCTTAAAGGCGAGCTTAATTATGACGACATACATATAAAGCAACGCTTTAATGATGTACAGCAGTCTTCTGAGGCTGAGCCGAAAACGTTTCTCGGCTATCGCCGCAGTGACGGCAGGGTAGGGGTGAGAAACGAGCTGTGGGTCATTCCCACGGTGGGTTGCGTAAACGGCATTGCGCACAATATAGTGGAGCAGGTCAAGGCTCTGACCAACGGAGCCTCTGGCGTGGACGACATCGTGGATTTCCCTCACAACTATGGCTGCTCGCAGCTTGGCGACGATATGGAGAACACACGCAAAATTTTGCGTGACCTTGTGCTTCACCCTAATGCAGGAGGCGTGCTCGTGTTAGGGCTCGGTTGCGAAAACAATCAACCAAAGGATTTTGAAAAACTACTTGGCAACTACGACCACGACCGCATAAAGTTCCTTGTCTGTCAAGATGTTGAAGGCAACGAGGTTGAGACGGGTGTGCAGATGCTCATGGAGCTTTATGAGCTGGCAAGCCGCGACAAACGCACGGTTATTCCTGCCTCGGAGCTGCGCATCGGACTGAAATGCGGTGGCAGCGACGGCTTTTCCGGCATTACGGCTAACCCGCTGCTTGGCGCGTTCAGCGACTGGTTGTGCCTTTGCCAGGGCGGAACAACAATATTGACGGAAGTGCCGGAGATGTTTGGCGCGGAGACGATACTTATGGAGAGATGCATCAACGACAGCGTGCTTGAACAAACAAAGCATCTCATAAACGGTTTCAAGCACTATTTCCTAAGCCACGGGCAACCAGTGGGCGAAAATCCGTCGCCTGGAAACAAGGCTGGAGGCATATCTACACTGGAGGAAAAAGCTCTCGGATGCACGCAAAAGTCGGGCTCGGCGCCTGTATGCGGCGTGCTCGGCTATGGCGAAACTCTGCAAGAGCGAGGGCTGAACCTGCTTTCGGCTCCGGGCAACGACCTCGTGGCGGCTACGGCTCTTGCCGCCGCAGGGTGCCAGATGGTGCTCTTTACCACGGGACGCGGCACACCCTTCGCCACAGCCGTGCCTACGCTGAAAGTCTCGTCAAACAGCCTTTTGTTCCGTAGGAAGGCAGGCTGGATTGACTTCAATGCCGGTCCTATAGTCGAAGACATGAGCATACGGCATCTCCTGCCGTCTTTTGTCAATCTTGTTCTTGACGTGGCAAGCGGCAAAAAAGTCAAGTCTGAGCAAAACGGCATACACGGTATGGCTATTTGGAAAGACGGCGTAACGCTGTAGAAAATCTCACAGCTCAGCCGTAAATTCACCGCTCACATCGCAAGGCAATCAATCAACGCTCAATATCGTCATCGAGCGTCTTGTCGCTCTACATCGTCATCGAGCATCTTATCGCTCTACATCGTCATCGAGCGTCTTTATTGGCTTAGCCGGAACACCGCCCACGAGGGTGTTGTCAGGCACATCGTGAGTCACTACGGCTCCCGCAGCTATGACGCAGTTGTTGCCAATGTGCACGCCGGGCAATATTGTGGCGTTGCCGCCAATCCATACGTCGTCGCCAATGTACACAGGCTTGATATAGCTGAGGTGCTTGCGGCGTGAGGAAGGCACCATCCCGTGGTTGACAGTGGCGATGAGCACGCCGGGCCCAATCATGCAGTAGTCGCCGAGGTGCACCTCATCTACATCGAGAATCGTAACATTATAATTGATAATGAGGTTTTTGCCGGCGTGGATGTTACTGCCGTTGTCGCAGACAAATCCCGGCAAGACATTCGGATTCTCACCCACGCTGCCGAAAAGCTCACGTATTGCCGCCTGCTTTGCCTTCGTGTCAAGAACGTCTATCGATTCCAGCTTCTGACATCCCTTCACGGCATGAAGCTTCAAGGCATCCACCTCCGGATCGTCAAAGCAGAATGGCAATCTCAAATTCTTTTTTTCTATCTCTGTCATCATAATCTCCTTTTTTATAGGCATAATGGGCATAGTAGGC
>CAZZNO010000003.1:0-43276 GCA_964655685.1 uncultured Prevotella sp. | reverse complement strand
TATTATGCCTATTAGGCATAGTAGGCCCATCCCCCCATAAAAACTATTTATAGCTTCTCTCGTATATTCCGAGGTAATCCTCATCGCTCAGTGGCAGAGGGTCTGCGCTGTTGTCGCCGCCCAGCACCTCATGCACGTGCTTAGGATATTTCTTAAGCTCCTCACGAGTGATGCCGGCGTCGCTCATCTTCAAATCTGCGCAGCCAACACTTGCTACGAGCTTGTCAAGAGCTTTTATGAAGTCCTTGCCGCTTGTAGGGTTCTCAACGCCCATAGCTTTAGCCATCTTTATCATTGGCTCCTCGGCAGCTTTGCGCTCAGCGAAGAAGTCGAAATATTCGTGGCAAATCATTATCAGGCCTGCGCCGTGAACGAGGTTCTCATGGTAAGAGCCCATCACATGCTCCATTGTATGCTCTGAAGTGCAAAGCATATAGTAGCCGGCAAGAGAGTTGGCGAGAGCCATGTTTGCCCGTGCTTCCTTGTTAGAGCCGTCCCTGTAGGCAACAGGCAGGTTTTTGGCTATAAGCTCGATTGCCTTCAGTGCGAACATTTCGCCCATCGGGTGCTCCTTGGTGTTGATGACACTCTCCGCTGCGTGGAAAAACGCGTCCATGCCCTGATATGCGGTGAACTTGGGCGGGACACTCATCATGAGATTGGAGTCGACGACGGAGATAGTCGGGAACATCGTGATGTCAAACACGCCTGTCTTTTCCTGCACTTCGTCATTGCTGATGACGGAGAACATGTCCACTTCAGAGCCTGTGCCGGCATTGGTTGTGATAGCAATGAGAGGCTTCGATGGATTGACGAAGTTCTTATGTCCGCCCTTTGCTGAGAAGGCATAGTCCCAAAGGTCGCCCGGATTTACCATCATCAGCGCAATGCACTTGGCGCAGTCCATGACCGAGCCACCGCCGAGAGCTACCACGAAGTCGCAATCCTCAGCCTTTGCCTTTGCTGCGCCGTCCATGACGTTCTTCTTTGTAGGATTAGGACGAACCTCGTCGAAAAGAATGTGCTCAACACCTGCAAGGTCAAGCTCCTTCTCGGTAGCTGCGAGATAGCCGAACTTCTTTGTGCTCTGTCCGTTACTCGTTACGATGAGGGCTTTCTTGCCAGGCATCTGTTCGTTGTGAAGGTTCTGTAACTGGCCTGCACCAAACAATACCTTGGTGGGCATGTAGAATGTGAAATCTTTGTACATAATACTTATGCTTTTAATTCTTTCTTGTTTTCGGTTGCAAAGTTATGAAGTTTCTTAGAAAGTTAGTTTGTCCAAAAGCTTTTCTAACTTTTCTCAAAAGCTTTATTGCAAAATATCTTTTCAGAAAACCAACTTTAACTTTTCAGTAAACCACTTTACATTATATATATGTAACTTTGCGGTTGTAAAGAAATATAGAGATTTAAGGGATATAGAGATTTAATAGAAGAAATAGTAATGGACAAGAATATCACTATCTATAATTTTATGGACACCTTCTACTGCTGCGAAGTATTTCGCGACAAGTTTTGCGAGGAGATGGTTACGGAGCACATGCTCGTCTACCTTTGCAGCGGCGAGCTGGACCTGATAGCGCCTAACAAAAAGCAGTATCATCTGGAAAAAGGACAGAGCTTCTTCCTGCCGCGCAACCACAAGATGGTGAAGGTGAAGCACCCAAGCAAGAACGGCGAGCCATTCAAAGGCTTGTTCCTGCAACTGAAGACGCCTTTCCTGAGAAAGATGATTAGCGAAGTTGACCTCTCGGCAAAGGTTAAACGCCTGAGGCCGGAGACCACGCCTTACATCATGTTGCCAGAGCATCCCTTTCTGAAAGGTTTCTTCAAAAGTTTAGAGAGCTACTTCGACGCACAGGAATATCCTTCTGAGGCGTTGATGGAGAATAAGGAAAAAGAGGCGGTGCTGACGCTGTTGCAGGTAAAACCGGAGGTGGTTTCTCTGCTCTTCGACTTTGCCGAGCCTTTCAAGATAGACTTGGAGAGCTACATGAACAACAATTTCAAGTCGGACCTCGACCTTAACGAGTTTGCTCATTACACAGGTCGCAGCCTCTCGTCGTTCAAGAAGGATTTTGAGGATACTTTCCATACGTCGCCTGGTCGTTGGCTCACCAAGCGCCGTTTGCAAGAGGCGCACAAGATGATAGAGAATGGCGAAAAGCCGCTTGACGTTTACTTGCAGTGTGGCTTTAAAAACCTCAGCCATTTCTCAACCGCGTTTAAGCGCGAATATGGCTTTCCGCCGTCAGCAATGGTTGCCAAGGCTGTTTGATTGTATTGGAGCAAAACCAAGTTCATGGTGCAAGGCCTTCTTGTTCATGGGGCAAGCCCTTGTTCATGGTGCAAGGCCTTCTTGTTCATGGTGCAAGACCTTCTTGTTCATGGTGCAGGCCCTTGTTCATGGTGCAAGCCCTTGTTCATGTTGAAAGCCCTTGCGAGCTTAACGACAGGAAAACGCCTTAGCAAAGTATTATTATGGCTGAGCCGGCAATCATTATTACCGAGCCGAGCAGCTTCTTGCGGATGCCTGTTTCGTGGAAAAACTTATAGCCAAAGCCAATGCTGACGAGCGTGGAGAGCTGAAATAGCGCAAGAGCATAGCCCACGTTCATGTATTTGAAACTGTAGTTGGTTGTAAACTGCATAACCCCTATTGACCCTACGAGCAACAGATAGCGCATAATGTCCATGTGGCTGTTGCGCCGCCAGTCTTTTGCCAGCGGCACACGCATGGCGCACATAAAAGCCAAGGCGAACACCATGCCAAAGCCGCACCAGATGACAAGGCTTGTAGGCGTGTCGCTCAACAGCACTACCTTCTTCAAGAATACAGCCTCTATTGCTGTCAGAACCATTGCATACACACGGTAGCGGATTGCCTTGTTCTTAAACAGACGCCAGGAAAAGCCTTCTTCGGTAGTATCGAAAACAAAATAGCTGCCACCTATGATGAGCATCATGCCGGCAATGCCCGCCAACGACGGCAACTCGCCAAGGAGTATTACACCAGTTATGAGCCCGATGATGCTTTTGTAGCTGTTTATGGGGCCAAGGACAGAAAGGTCGCCACCTTTTAGAGCCAAGATGAGAAAACCATTACCCACTCCCCCAAAGACACCTGCCAACACCGACCACACCCAAAACTCCGCAGGGAAGCCGGTCCAGTCTATATGTATGCCGAACGTAAGGAAACATACGAATAACAGCAAGGCGTAGGACGTAAAGTTCACCACCAGGGGGTGATGCCCGCTTGTATCTGTAAGCTGCTTTTGGAAAACATTGCTTACAGGATTGCTCAAGATGCGCAGCAATACGGCTAAATATATAAGCATGAATTACAAATTCTATTTTCGCCAGCCATCTAAGCTATAGCGAGGCTGTTTTATTGCAAAAGTACGCATTTTACGCACATTTCCCCTGTGTTGAAGTCCATTTAACACAAGTTTGATGAAAAAAAGTCTGCTGATTGTAAACCATGTGGGAAAAAATGCTTACCTTTGCAAGCGTTTTAAATCAGTGATTTATTTTGAGTAAATCCTTTTTCAGCAGGTTCCGTAGCTCAGCTGGATAGAGCAACAGCCTTCTAAGCTGTGGGTCTTGGGTTCGAATCCCAACGGAATCACTTTCCAAGGGAAGATGTAAGCATAAACTTGGTTGTCAACAGCATTTTCTTCTGGATTGTCTTTCCCTCTTGTTTTTACAAAAAAATATCAATGCAGGCAGCTTATCAAATAAAATAAAATGTTTTATTCATACTAAATTTGTATCTATCACGGGTGAATAATCATTTTTTATCCTTGAGCTATATTTTGCAGTCACAGTGTCGCTTCGTGACACACCCAATGCTATGACTTGACTCATTCACACGATTTTCTGAAATACTGTAAAAAATAAAATAAAAAAGGCAGTAATTTTTTTGAAATGTCAAGGGCTTAATGTATATTTGCAGTCTCAATAAAGCAACAGATGAAGAAAGGACTTGTTCTTGAGGGAGGCGCACTGCGCGGACTGTTTTCGGCAGGAGTGACCGATGTCATGATGGAGCACGGCATAACGTTCGACGGGCTCGTGGGTGTATCGGCAGGTGCCGCGTTCGGCTGCAATTATAAGAGCCAGCAGCCGGGTAGAGTCATCAGATACAACAAACGTTTTGCCAAGGACTGGCGCTTTTGCAGCCTGAAGTCGTGGATAAAGACGGGCGACTTATTCGGTGGCGAGTTCGACTACCACTATATTCCCGAAAACCTTGACATTTTTGACACCCGTACGTTCGATGCCAATCCAATGGAGTATTATGCCGTCTGCACCGATTTGGAGACAGGCGAACCCGTTTACAAGCTGCTCATGCAGCACGGTTATGAATGTTACGAATGGATAAGAGCCTCGTCCTCTATGCCGTTGGCATCTAAGATAGTGAAAATTTGCGACAGAGAACTGCTGGATGGCGGCATTTCTGACTCCATCCCGTTGAAGTTTTTCGAGCGCCAGGGCTACGACAGGAATGTGGTGGTGCTCACACAGCCCTTAGGATACGTAAAGAAGCCCAACAGATTCCTGCCATTGTTTCGATTGCAGCTTGGCAATTACCCCAAGTTCATACATGCAGCAGCCGTCAGACATAATATGTACAACAGCCAGGTGGCTTATGTGCGGCAGCGCGAGGCAGAGGGCAAAGCTTTTGTAATCCGTCCCAAGGCTATACTTCCTATCAAGCACGTCAGCCATGACACCGCACTGATGCAGCAGGTGTATGACGACGGCAGGAAAGCTATGGAAGAACAGATGGACGAGCTGAAGGCTTTTCTCAGCAATTCTTAATGTGAGGTTATAGATACTCAGCCAGAATATCCCACACGGCTATGATGTGACATACGCTGCCCAAGAGCACGAAGAAGTGGAAAACGGTGTGCATGTACCTGCGCTTGTGGAGCGTATAAAACAAAGCACCTGTGATATACATCACTCCCTCGGCTATTATCCAAGCCACGGCTCCGGGCGACACACTGTCTATGAGGGGTTTGAAGGCAACGAGCACGCAAAGACCCATGCCAACATAGGTGGCGGTTTCAAGATTGCTGTGGGCTTTGAGCCTATGAAAAGAAGTTATTGTTCCGGCAATGGCGCAAAGCCACACAAAGGCAAACAGCACCCATCCCCACGCCCCATGCTCGCGCATGGCGATGAGAGTGATTGGTGAATAAGAGCCGGCTATGTGCCAATATATAGCTGCGTGATCCCACTTCCTGAGTTTTTCTTTCCATACTGACTGGGCAGGCAGTGCATGGTAGACCGTCGAGGCAACATAGCTGGACAGCATTCCGAAAAGATAGAGCGAAATGCCGAACGTTGCCCATCCGTTATGGTAGTGAAAGCACCAGATGAGGAAAATAGTGCCCACGACCACGCCAAGCAGTATACCTGCGGCATGGCTCCAAGAATTCCAAAGCTCCTCACTGTGCGTATATGGCGTCTTGCGCTTCATGCTCTTGTCCATTTTGTAATGATTATTTTTCGGCAAAGGTAGGAAAAATAATGCTGTTTGAGCAAGGTTTATTCAAAATAAATGTTTATCTTTGCTTTATAATACCGCCTTCGGCTTTAGCACTGCCGACTTTGACTATAGATGATTATGACACGCAAGCAACGATACGAATATATCTTGGACTACTTTCGGAAGAAAGAACCTGAAGTGAGCACAGAGCTGCAGTTTGGTTCAGCCTTTCAACTGCTGTGCGCTACATTGCTGTCTGCTCAGTGCACAGACAAGCGCATCAACGAGGTAACGCCAGCACTTTTCCGTCGTTACCCTACGCCTGAGCTCATGGCGCAGGCTGAGCCGGAGGATCTACTTGAGTTTATCCACAGCGTGAGTTATCCCAACAGCAAGGCACGCCACCTTGTGGCTATGTCACGCATGCTGGTCAGCGACTATGGCGGTGTAGTGCCCGACGACACCAAGGAGCTTGTAAAGTTGCCAGGAGTAGGGCGAAAAACCGCCAACGTGCTTCAGGCTGTTTGGTTTGGCAAGGCAACAATGGCTGTCGATACTCATGTTTACAGGGTGGCACACAGGCTGGGCTTAGTGCCGCAAACCGCCAACACACCCTACAAGGTAGAGCAATGCCTCATGCAAAACATACCTGAAAAAGACGTGCCACGGGCTCACCACTGGTTGCTGCTGCACGGCAGATACATCTGCCGGAGCGCCCGCCCCGATTGCGGCAAATGCCCTTTCGACAGCTTCTGCCCAAAGCTTCTGGAGGGCAGCAAGCTGTAAAGAACTTAGCTTTTATCCGCGTTTTGGATAAGGCTGACATTCATGAAAATCGTAACTTTTATCCATAAATCTGTAACGCCCTTTTCGTTCATTTCCACTAACTTTGCACCGTAAAACAAAGGAAATGTGATTATGAAAAAGACATTTACAGTAAACGGAATGAAATGCCCTCATTGCAAGGCAAAGGTTGAAAACGCTCTTAACGGCTTGGACGGAGTGAGCAAGGCTGTGGCAAACCTCGACAATCACAGTGTTGACGTAGAATATGACGAAGACAAAGTCAGGCAAGAGCAGATGAAAGAGGCTGTTGATAATGCAGGTCATTATGAATTAGAGCTTTAACCATGAGACAGACTATTCCAGTTGTTGGCATGGCTTGCGCTTCGTGTTCGGCAAATGTTGAGCGCAAGCTTTGTTCGCTGCAAGGCGTAAACTCGGCTTCGGTGAGCCTTGCCGGGCGCTCAGCACTTGTCGACTATGACCCCGACAAGATTTCCCTTGAAACCATGAAGAAGGAAATCAACGGCATTGGCTATGACCTCGTTATTGAGAAAGACAGGTCGGTTGAGGAAATCCGTAAGCGTGAATACACACAGCTTATCCGCCGGACAGCTCTCTCGTGGGTGCTCTCTGTAGTGGGAATGTGCGTTAATATGCACTGGATTAATGTCGGCAGCGTTTCTGTCGCTAATCAGGTGGCGTTGCTCATAGCCTTAGCAAACATGTATTTTTGCGGTAAAAGCTTTTATGTTTCCTCAGTCCGCCAGTTGCGTCACGGTTCGGCAAACATGGACACTCTCGTGGCTTTGAGCACATCAATAGCCTTTCTGTTCAGTGCTTACAACACCTTTTGGGGCAATCCCGAACTTACCTATTTTGACTCATGTGGGATGATTATAACCTTTGTCCTCACGGGCAGGCTACTTGAGGAAAAGGCGAAGGACGGCACCGCTACAAGTATTCGTCAGCTGATGGGCATGGCGCCTAAGACGGCGCATGTCGTTGAAGACGGCGAAGTGCGTGAAGTTCCGATAAAGACAATCGACGTAGGCGATGTCCTTGAAGTACGCCCGGGCGAAAAAGTGCCGGTTGACGGCGAAGTGATTTCGGCAGAAAGCTTTATGACCCCCGACGCTGCCTATGTAGACGAGAGCATGATAACAGGTGAGCCAACGCCTGCCGAGAAGAAAAAAGGCTCGAAGGTGCTTGCCGGAACTATACCCAGCCAAGGCAAGTTTCGCATGAGAGCCAAACAGGTAGGCGAAGACACAGCCTTGGCACACATCATCAGGATGGTTCAGGAGGCTGAAGGCAGCAAGGCACCTGTACAGCGCATCGTAGACAAGGCAGCTCTGGTATTTGTGCCGGTGGTCGGGGCAATCGCGTTGATAACTTTCCTTGCCTGGATATTAATAGGTGGTGTCGACATGATGCCGAAAGCAATTATTTCTGCCGTCACCGTGCTTGTAATTGCCTGCCCTTGCGCAATGGGGCTTGCCACGCCTACGGCTTTGATGGTAGGCATAGGCAAGGCGGCTGACAAGCATGTGCTCATAAAAGACGCCACGGCTTTGGAACGCCTGCGCAAGGTGAACGTTCTTGTCACTGACAAGACAGGCACACTGACAATCCCTAATAAAAATGTAGACTTTACTAAAGCCGATGATCTTCCGCTCGAAAGCCGGGAAACATTGAAGCCTCATGCCCGTGAAGCAATGACAGAGCTTCAGCAAGAGGGCATAGACGTTTGGATGATGAGTGGCGACAAGGAAGAAGCCGCAAGATATTGGGCTGAGAAAGCCGGCATCAAGCACTATAAGTCTAAATGTGTTCCTACTGACAAGGAAGAACTCGTGAGCAAGCTGAAAGGTGAAGGCAAGACTGTGGCAATGATCGGAGATGGCATAAACGACACGCAGGCATTGGCACTTGCCGACGTAAGCATTGCCATCGGGACGGGAACCGACGTAGCTATGGACGTTGCCCAGGTAACGCTCATGACCGACGACCTTGAGGCTCTGCCCTACAGCGTCAAGCTCAGCCGTAAGACGGTGCACATGATTTGGGAAAACCTCTTTTGGGCATTTGTCTATAATCTCGTCTGCATACCGCTTGCCGCAGGTGTGCTCTATCTTTTCTATGATAATCCGCCAATACAAATAACGCCCATGTGGGGCAGCGCGCTCATGGCTTTCTCAAGCGTAAGCGTGGTGCTCAACAGCCTGAGGCTAAAGTTTGCATAAAACGAGAAAAATGCCTGTCCATAGTTCTGTCTACTGCCTTCATTCGGGCATAGTCGCTATATGGACAGGCATTTTCGTTTTTGTTATTTCTGGTAGTCGTATCGTCGGTTATAAACATTGTCGGAGTGTGGATACCAGTTCTTTTCTACCGACAGTTGAAAAGAGAATTTGTTGTTTGGCGTCCATTGCACGGCAGCCCCAAGCTTGTCGCCAAACGGGTTATAGCCCGGCATATAGCCATAGTCATAATAATAAGGATTAGCCCAAAAGCCCGAATAGCCATAGAGCCCGTTATAGCCATAAAAGCCGTTTGAGCCGTTGTTGACCAGCGACTTTTGCCCATAAATGTAGGCAGCCCAATGGTCGTTGAACCTGTATCCAAGCTCCGTATAGAGTCCGCCGTTAGTGGTGTTCATGCCGTCCCAGTTGAGATGATTCACATATCCACCTGCCGCAAGCCATGACTTCTTGCCGATGGGGGCGAGGTACGTAGCGTTGATGTTTTGCGCAAAGCCCGCGCCCTTGGGAGCGTTCTTGCCAAAGCCAGCCATAACGCTTAGCCCAATGCTTACGTTCAAGCCTTGATGCAGGCTGCCAAAACCTCCATACGTTGCAAAAATAGGATAGTCGTAACCGTCTGTATCAATGGAGTCTATAGCATTTCCTTGAACTTTTGCATGAGCGCCGGCATTGCCGTTGCCCTGACCGTTGCTTACATTTGTATTGTGATTATCCTCACTTGCCGGCACATAGCCAACGTCGTTCGCGTTGCCCACAGCCGGAGTAGAAATAAACGGCGAGCCTACACTTTGCCAAGCCATACCTGTAGAAGGGTTGTTTGCCAAAACAGCTGAGCCTGGCACAAACTTCACGGTCTGCCGGCTGCTGCTTATTTTCCTGTCTATTTGGGCTGAAGCAGTGACCGACGCAATCAACACGAAAAACAAAAGGAAATTTTTGAGCATATCATTGAGTCCTGTTAAAGTTAAAGCACACACCTAAAGTGTGTTCAGTGTTGCAAATTTACACAAACTTGATTAATATGCCCACTCTTTTATTCTTTTTTATTATAGTTTTTCATTAGGTGAACAGATGCTCATCTTCGCTTTTTAAATCTTGTCTAAGCTTTTTCTGCTTATACCCTGCATCTGCTTGAACTTTGACGGAGACATGCCCGTAACGCTTTTGAATTGGCTTGAAAGATATGCCACACTCGAATAGTTCATCTTAAAAGCAATTTGCGTCAACGACAGTTCGCCGTAGGTTAGCAGTTCCTTCACGCGCTCAATGCGCTGCTCTATGTAATAACGTTCGATGGTCATGGAGGAATACTCGGAAAACAGCTTCGACAGCGAAGAATAATCCTGATGCAGCTCCTGCTGTAGATAGTCGGAGAGGTTCACCTGGCTATGGCTGTCCTTATAATGTACGAGCTTTATTATCGCTGTCTTTATCTTTTCTATGGTCTGATGGCGACGGTCGTCAAGGAGCTCAAATCCGAGAGCCCGAAGGTCGTCTTTCAGTTTGAGTTTCTTCTCATCAGAAATTTCTCCTTCGACATAAGCCTTGCCAAGTTCCACGTTTACAGGCGTTACGCCATTGTCAGTTAAAGTTTTCCTTACTGCCATTATGCACCTGTCGCAGACCATATTCTTGATAAACAACGTTGAAGTCGTCATAAGGAATCTTCCTCCTCTGTATTGAGAATAATGGTGGTCACGCCTATGTTGAACACTGCTCCGTTGTCAAGCCTGCGCTGCTCACGCTGCCCAATCCTTTCGCCATTGAGGAATGTGCCGTGGTTTGACGGGCCGTCACGCAGCACATAACGCAATTTACCGTGCTTGTCGCGGCTAACGTTTATGATACAGTGAAGCAAGTCCATCGTCAGATCGCCCGTTTCTATAGGCATGGAGATGTTGTTGCCTTTCATATATCGCCCGATGGTATTGTCGCCCATAGAAAGAGGCAGCACCTGCTTGTAGCAATAATGGTTTTCTATTACTGTAATGCTTCCCACGCCCTGGCTGTTCTCTTTTGCCTCCTCATCGGGGTTTTCGTCATCCTGTTTTGGGCGTATTTTGGATGAGCCTATACGTATGCCAAACTGCTTGCCACAATAGGGGCAAGTGAAGATAAGGGTTTGGTCATTTTGGTATTTTGTCTCATCAAAAGTGATATAGGAGTCGCACTTGGGACATCTTACGCGTTTCATGGCAATGCTTTAATCAGAATTTAATGTCTGTAATCCATGCTCCCGCAAACTCTTGGTTGCCGGCAAGTGAATTGAGGGCGTTTGAAGCTTCTGCACGGGTTGGATAGTGCCCCATGAGAACCTTGACGTGGCTGCCCTGATGCACAAAAGCATCTGCATATCCGCGAGAGCGCAAGTCACGTACGTATGCGTTGGCATTCTTGAGGGTCACGCGGCTTGCTATGACAAGCGAAAAGCCCTCTTTCGCTGTAACAGGCTTTTTTACCTCGTCCTTGTTTTCCTTCAAGCCGGCTTCAGCCAGTTTCTTTACAGCCTTGATGCTTTCCTGGCTTTTCACGGCAAGCGTCACCTTGTCCTGACCCGTTGTAATGTCCTTCGGCATAACTCGGTCGAGTAGGGCAGTGTTGATGTGGTTGCCAGCCATCTGTGTGCTGTTTACAAGCGGTGAAGGTATCAGAAGGAAGAAGATGACGGCAATGCTTGCCACAGCTATATTGCGCCACAGAGCAATCGTACGCGCTGTGTGGCGGTGCTGCAAATCGTCGGCATTTGTTTCCTCCATCCGGCTTTCGTCCTCGTTGGTGGCTACGCTAAGCACTGGCTGCATAGAAGCCTTGATTTCCTTTATGGTTTTCATGCGGAAGCTTCCAAGGCCATACAGCTCAGGCGATATGACGCCTGCTTCACACGGCGTAAACTCATAATTGCCGTCATCGTTGAGCCTTATGGTTCCAATACCATAAAAATCATATTTGCCGTCGGTGCTTATGCGCTGCTTCAGCTCTCTCACCTCGTCTTCTATACGCATGACCGCATCCGGATAACTTATGTCGTAGGCCTCTACGTAAGATTGCGCAAGGAGTGAGTCGTTGAGCGTAAGCTTCGGGTTGAAGCCAAGGCTGCGTATAGGCGGCAGGAAGCTCCCGTCGTCTTCATCCTTCCTTGCATCGGTGTGATGAGCCATAAATCCCCCAAAGTCAGGCACTATGACGCAATCGTTGCTCAGAAGCAATATCTCTATATGTTTATCCAGATTAATCACTCTTGCAAAATTAAGAAAATTGGGCTAAACTTCCAAACATTCATTGCTAAATTTGAGAAAAAAGAAAATAAAGTCAAATTGAGTTGCTTATTACGAAATAGTTTATTATCTTTGTGGCGTTGCAAAGTTCCCCCTGCCTTTTGCAACGTTGAAACAGTGAATATAACTAAGATGGATTACGAGGAAACCAGTATAAAAGGTGTATGGGTTATAATGCCCAAAGTGTTTGTAGATTCCAGAGGCTATTTCTTTGAAGCTTGGAAGCAAGCCGACTTTGATGCGCACATAGGCGGACACGTGGAGTTTTTGCAGGACAACGAGTCGAAATCAAGCTATGGCGTCTTGAGAGGACTGCACTATCAAAAAGGTGAGTTTTCGCAAGCAAAGCTTGTCAGGGTAATACGTGGCAAGGTGCTCGACGTAGCGGTCGACCTGCGCAAGTCTTCGCCTACATTCGGCAAGCACGTCATGGTGGAGCTCTCTGAAGAAAACAAGCGGCAGCTTTTCATTCCGCGCGGCTTTGCCCACGGCTTCCTCGTCATGAGTCCCGAAGCCATTTTTACTTATAAGGTAGACAATGTATACGCCCCTCAACATGAGGCTGGCATACGCTGGAACGATGAAACAATAGGCATCAATTGGCCCATTGACCCGAAGGATGTTCTTACGAGCGAGAAAGACCTTAAGGCAAAAAGCTTCGACGAGGCTGATGTCTTTGAATGATGCGTCATGAAAAAATCTTTTGCTTTTCTTTTTATTTTTACCCTGCTTATAGGCATGTCAGCCTGCAAGAGGGAAAAGAGCGGAGCTGCGGAACAGGTCAATGAGGACACTGAGGCTAAGCGGTTGCTGCAAGGCATCTGGGTGGATGAAGACCAACAGGATGTTGTTTTCAAAGCGCAGGGCGACACCATTTTCTACCCCGACTCTACATCGCTGCCCGTTTATTTCCAAATATTCAAGGACACGCTTGTTCTGCACGGGGCAAACGACGTGAAGTATCAGATAATAAAGCAGACGCGCGACCTCTTTATATTCAGAAACCAAAATGGCGATGACGTGAAATGCGTGCTTAGCACTGACCCTGACGACGCTTCTTTCTTCTCAAAGAAAAGACCCCAAGCACTTAGCATCAACCAAGGCAAGCTCATCAAGCGTGACACGGTGGTGACCTATGCCGACGAGCGTTACCACTGCTACGTGCAGGTAAACCCTACCTCATATAAGGTGGTGTCTCAATCGTACAGCGATGAGGGCGTAGCTGTAGACAACGTCTATTATGACAACATCATAAATCTAAACGTATACCAAGGCGCAAAAAAGCTTTTTGGCGGCGACTTCCGTAAGCAGCAGTTCGCAGGCAAGGTTCCTAAGGAATTCCTACAGCAAGGCATATTGAGCGATTTGACGTTGCGCGACTGCGATGAAAAAGGCATACACTATGTGGCATCATTCATAATCCCCGGAGCAGGAATGTCCACCTATCAGGTTGAGGTAGTCGTAAGCTATCAAGGAAAACTCAGCATGAAATCAGCTTCCTAAATTTTTGTGGCAAAACCAGTAGGCAATAAGCCAAAAGCAGGACTGCAATACATGATAAATTGAGGGTATATAAAAATGAGCCTGAAAAGGCTCATTTTTTTGTATGCGCACAATTCGTGTCTCCTACGTACGCCCTTTGTATCTCCTACGTACGCCCTTTGTGTCCAGTACGTACGCCCTTTGTGTCCCCTACGTACGCCCTTCGTATCCAGTACGTCAGTCTACTTTAGCTTAGAGCTCTTTTAGCGCAATGCACTCTGACTCAACAAGCCATCCGGGGCGGCAGACAGCAGCATTGAGGATGATGTAGGGCGTATGCGGGAACTTCTCTTTGTACATTTCTGAAACAACGGCATAGTCGGCAATGTCGCGAAGATAAACAGAAAACTCTGATACATTGTCGAATGTACATCCGGCTTCAGCAAGCAATGCCTCGATATTTTCCCACATCCGTTGCACTTGTTTGCGTATATCGCCTTCATACATTATCTCGCCCTTGTTGTTGATACTTGCAGTGCCCGAAATATATACGCGGCGGCGATTAGCAAAGTCGACGTAAGTGCCTCGCTCAAAGCGCACGCCATACTCGCTCGTACGGTTCAGATGGTCAAGGGCATAAAGATAATGTATCTGCTCTTGCTTTATGCCACGTATGGCTATAGCGTTCATCTTGCAGTAGACATTGTGGTTGGCGTCTCTGCCGCCTATGCCTGTAGAAGCCAAATAATGGGTTTTCTCAGTAAGGCCTGCGGCATCGAAAACCACGTTGCGCGCCTTTACAACGCCGGCATACTGATTGTCTATGTCATTGACATAGAACCACGTGCGTATGCAGTTGTCCTTCATAGTGCAGCCATTGCGCTCGAGCCTCTCCATATACTGTGCAAATATTGCCTCTGTCTGAGTATACGACTCTATGCCCGGGGCTGTATTCTGTGTAGACCACAGCTCGTCATACCCGTCATGGGAAACACAGTATAGATGGTCGTCTATTTTATGATTCTCCGTGCCGGTCATGAAGTAAACCCACATGCCAACCTTTGCTCCGGAAAGCGGCGGTTGCTGAACCAGTGACACGGCACAGTCTTCTTCACCGGTTATGGCTTTTAGCACAGGCACCTCGTTGGCTGCATCGCTCAGATAGTATCTCTTGAAGCCTATCTTGGCTTTGTCAAGGTCGGCGAGCTGCCCCTCGAAGTTTGTCTCTTGTACATGCTTGCACAATGCCAACAACTCCTTAAGCTGCTCGCTGAATGTCAGCATGGGGTTCGTAACAGTGAACATGCAAAGGTATTCATTGACTCCGTTTCCTCCATCGAAAGCGAACATCCTGACGTTGGCGTTGCTGCTTGCCAATTGCAATCTTTTGATACTCATATAAATATAATACTTTGTTTATGCATAAGAGTGCATCCCCGACATGAAGAAATTGACGCCAAAATAGGTCATCAATACTGTGAGGAATGCGAATATAAGATATAAATGAAAATTAAAGTCTTTTCTTAGAAATGATACCGACTGCCTGTGAAAGGCTACGGCGTAAACCATGAGCGTTATTAGCGCCCAGGTCTCCTTCGGGTCCCAGCTCCAATAGGCTCCCCAACTGACATTTGCCCAGACGGCTCCGAGAAAGATGCCTATGGCAAGGAAGAACACGGCAGGGTAGAGCATAAGGCGGCTTAAGGTGGTCAGTTGTTCAACCTGCTGTGCCGTGTCGCCATGCCTTTTTATAAGTATGCAGGCAAAGATGCCGTTTAGCATCATGAATGCGAGCAATGCGTACGCCGCCATAATGATACCGACGTGTATGCTCAACAGGGGAGAATGCAGAACGGGCATGAGCTGTGTTATCTGCGGATTCATCTGCCCCAGATGGCTAACAAGCAGCGCAAAGCCCGAGAGCATGAAGCCGAAAGGCATGACATAGGCAAAACTGCGGTGCAACAACAGCGTGACAAGCATTATCATCAACGCCAACAACAGCATAGTCTCATAGCCATTGCTGAGAGGTATGCGCCCGCCGACATACCAGCGAAGGATGTAGCCGAAAAGCGAGAACGCAAAAGAAAGATATAATACTATCTCGCAGGCAAGGGCACCCCAGGTTTTCAACCTTTTGTCTTTCTTGTGTGTCGTGCCGAGGATAAGCATTATGAATGTAAATATTCCCATAGTCAGATTGACCATGAAAAGAATCTTCGTAAACGGCACTTTGTTATAGAATATCTCTGCCTCTACACGATTGCCGCTCAGGTGTGGGGCGTCGGGCTTCAAGGGGGTGAAAAGCGTGCGGTTGACAAGCATCAGTATCAGCCCCGCCTTCTCGTCAAGCTCTCTCACGGCTTTGCCCATAGAGCTGTTTGATTGTTCAGTACTGACAAGCGACATCAGGCGATATTGCCCATTGGCATCGAACAAATCCTGCATGGAGGCATACTTACCATCAATGCCAAGCCGTCGGCGCAGCTCCCCATTTTTGACCTTAATCATTTTCTCATATTTCCATATTTCGGGGCGCAGCATCCAGCCAAAAAGCACTTGTTCGGCAGAAAGACCTTTATATGTCTTTTTGCCGTACACCTTTTCAAGGAAATCTATAGAGACTGTATTAAGGGGCACTATGCGGTCGTTGTAAACCACTTGATAGCGCGCCACCGTGTCTGCCTTGCCTGCGTTAATGGTCGGAACGCTACGGGCGGAAACTGGCTGCTGGCAGCATATCAACACTCCGATGGCAAATGCCGTACGCTTCAAAACCAGGGAGGAAAGCAGGTGCCTGAACTCCTGGCGGCGGTCGAGGAGCGTAAGAATCATGGAAATGGCTAACAGAGCATAGCCAAAATAGGTGATGCCTGTGCCCCAGGGGTCATGGTTCACACTCAGCACTGTTCCCTTCATGTCCTCGTCGAAGCTACTTTGATAGAAACGATAGCCGTGAGATTTGTAAATGTTGTTCATTGAGATAACGACTTCTTCACTATGTACGCCATCGCTGAATTTTAAATAGCTGACAAAGTCGGACGGTGTTTCCGTGCCGGGATAAGTCTTTACCTCAAATTTCTTGAAGGTTAGTTGTAACGGCATCCTTTGAGGATGCTTCTTGTCGTCAATAAATGTGTTTGTTGTCTGCCCCTGCCGCAAGTGTATCTTGCCTTTTTCGCCAAAGAAGAAAGTTACGGCAGCGCCGGCAAGTATGACGACAAATGAAAAATGCAGTAGGCAAAGGGAAAACTGCCTGTACAGTTTTCTCTTTGCCATATAGATTACAGCTGCCACCACCAAGGCTGCCCACAGCAGGCAGAACCAAAGGGTGTGATAAATGTGCTGGGAAACATACGCCTCACCTTGGGCTTGCCCCATGAAGGTGGCAAGTCCCAAGACAACGACGATAATGGCGTATAGCGCCATAACAACATATTTTGATGCTTTCATCGGCTGTTTCTCAGTGGTTGGCATTAAACAGATGTTAGTTGCTTGCTCCGTTGTCTATCCAGTCTTCGAGCATCTGCAAAAGCCCTGCCGCACGCTCTTTGTTGAGCATGTCGCCGTGGTTCATGGGCCAACTTTCAGACGCGTCGCCATAGATAACTTGCCAGATAAGGCTATTGTCTGCATCTCCCGGCTTTACACGAAGCAGCTCCGGACGCATCGTCGACTTGTGGTTGACAAGGCTGGCGTATGCGTTGCCCTCTGTGAGATTGAGGTCGGCTGCTGATGTGCCGTTGGCTCCGTGGCACGCAGCGCACGTAGCACTAAAGATGCCTGTCTGTATGCCGGCAAGCATGCTGGCGTCGATTGTGCCAATATCAAAGCGGATGGTGTCGTTCGAAGAAGCGTTGGAGATGTCCATCGATGAAAACGTGACTATGCGCTGGCGCAGGCGGTTGAGGGCGCAGACTTCAACATTCTTGACCGAACTGCCTATGTTTGACAGAACTATTGAAGCATGCCCGTTGGCGTCAACCGTAACCACCTTCGAGATGGTGGCATAAGGCATCGACTCATTGGCAGCATCGTCTGTAAAGCCAGCCACGGCGACATCATAGCGGTCTGACCAAGTGTTAAGCCCTGTTATAGTGCCTTCCACTTTAACCACCTTGCCACCCGTGGTTGCATTGTTCGTTTTCTCTATAGGCCCGTCATCACACGATGATAGAAAGAGAAAGATGGATAGGGATAATATGCTAAATATAATCTTGTTCATATATTTTTGCTTAGAAAGCGTATTGTAACATGATGCAGGCGTTGTGTGTAGCAAGGCCTAAATCGTCGAGGTCACGGTCGAGCTGTGTGTCGTGTCCCCAACGACCCATGTATTGGTACATTGCCGAGATCTTGATGTTTGTCTTAGGCACAAAGTAGTTGCAAACAACTGCGGGAAGGTTGATGCTTCCGTCTTTATGGTTGCCATTGCGGTCCATCCAGTCGTAGCGCACGCCAAGCTGCCAGTCGTGAGCCACGAAATAACCTATCTGCCCATAAGCTCCCCAGAAGTTATAGCTTTCCTTGATTTTCTGGCGATGTGTGAAATGTACATTCATATAGTAACATTCGGCTGCCATAGACCATCTGCCGCTCATCAAAGCAAACTCAAAACCTGCGCGCGTATCGTTGGTCGACTCATACTCTGCTTCATTATTAAAATTCACAGACAGCCCAAGAAGGTATTTTGTTTCCGGCTTTACCAGATTAGGGTTGCCTTGACTTTGCGGCATAGGGCCATTGCCTTGATAAGTAATGCGTCCTGCGTAGAGAAGGGAAGGAAGATGGTTGTCGTCGCTGAAGCCTTTCGTAGCTGAGTTGACGCTTCCGCCAGTACCATTGAATATGCCAATATCATATCCCCACTTGTTTGCAATGAGTCCATGCATCTTGATACCGAGATCCCAGCCTGTGCTCATCGTAGGATTGATGGCGTTAAGAGAATAAGGCATAATGGTGGTTGCGCTCAGCGACACAGGAGTCTGTGGGAACAATGTCTCGCCTAAAGTTGTGAGGAAAGAACCCGTGAACGGTGTCTTCTGCTTACCTACACGGAAACGAACGGCGGGGCTGACAGCATAGTCTATCCAAGCCTGTTGCAGTATGGCACCGCCACTGGCAGCTGCATTAACGCTAACGTTATAGTCTATCTTGCCAAACGCCTTTCCTGTAAAACCAATGATACCGAAGGGAATGGAAAAACCAGAGTTCGCGATATTGTCCTGATTGTAGGCTTTGTCAAGGCCTTCGTCATCATAGTAGTTGTAGTTGAGCAAAGTCTGAAGCATCAGGTAAGGCTTCAATACAAATTGACCGTCTTTAGACTGCAAGGAGAAGCCACGGTTGTCCGCGATTGGAATAACTCCGTTTTCCATGTCGTAACGTACGTCGTTTGTCGTTTCTCCAGCGGCTTCAATAGCGTTGGTTGTGTTGTTAATCTCTGTCTTTGCCTTACTGAGCTGGTCCGGCTCATTGGTTGTTGGGATTTCTGTCTCAGCGAATGCTACTGTTGACAGGCTTGCTGCAATGGCGGCAGCAAAAAAGCTTTTCAGTTCCATGTATTGTTTTTGTTATTGTTTCTATTTTTTATTAAGGACGTTTCTATTTCCTTTATCTTTATTTCTTATTTATTTTACAAGCTCCACAAAAAACGGATGAGCTGAGCACGCTCTTGTTTTGTGAAATGAGCAAATTTCTCACGACTTGCCTGCGCTTCTCCGCCATGCCACATTATGGCTTCTGTAAAGTTGCGTGCACGCCCGTCATGAAGGAAGTAAGTGTGACCGTTTACAAGGCTTTGTAGGCCAATGCCCCAAAGAGGAGTCGTACGCCATTCGTTGCCACGTGCCAGACCGCTGACCATGTTATCGTTCAAGCCAACCCCCATGATTTCAGAACCCATGTCATGGAGCAGGAAGTCTGAATACGGATGTATCTCCTGTCGCCCTCCAAGCCAAGGCAAAGTCATGCCGGCAAGAAGTGTAGTGCCACGCTTATTGGTGTGTAAAGTAACAACATGGCAAAGATGGCAACCGGCTTTATAGAAAAGCTTTTCGCCTGCTATGACATCGGGGTCGTTGACATCGCGACGGGCCGGTACGCCCAGTCCCTGAAGATACATGTCTACGGCCTCCATGTCGGAAGTGCTAACGTCAAGCTGCTCGTAGCTGAGCCCCATCATTGAGCCTTCTTCTATCTGCTTCTGCCCACGGCATATTTCTTCCGGATAACGTGAATTTGTGAGTCCCATGTCAGAAGAATAACCAAGCTCAACTGTCAGGTCACCATGATGAGCCTTATTGCCGCCAACGCCTATTTGGCTGACGTTTCTTTCAGATATGACATTGCATCGCCCGCTTATACCCCATTCAGGATAATTGCTTTTAGCGGCAAGCTGCTTGATTTCGTCTCTGTCTAATGCCATAATCAGTCCCATGCCAACATGTCGAAGCGGCGCACGCACAGAAATGAAAAGATCTTCTGGCTTAATGCTATCAGCATACCACTTGGTAATATAAAACTTAGGGACATATAATGTATACGGCTCTCCATCTGGGAAATGAAACTGTGCAGAATCCATCTTAAAATGGATTTCTCCTTCCGGCTCAACGCCATAGATGGCATTGTCGTGTATCACACGACCATAATTTTGGAAGAATTTACCATTCTTTCTGGTGACATAGCAAAGCATGGACGAAAAGCCATAGTCGCCGGTTGCCTTGTTGCTGCCTCTCTTGAAAGCGGTCCAATAGGAAGGTTCTGTTTTACCGGCGTTGCGGTGACAACTTCCACAGCTGTAACCTGCATATACAGGGCCAAGACCTCCGCCGTGGTGATTGTAGTTACTTGTTGTAACATTGTCATAGAGGCGGTCACCTTCATAGAATTTTGTTTGGTAGTCGCCGGATACCCACATTGCAGGTTGGTCATAAGAGAAACGGCTGCGTGAGAACTCTGTTGACGTGCCGGCAGATAAGGCATACCCATTAGGCACGTCTATATCGTCGGCTGTAAGCTGGTCATCGTTGTCCTCACAAGCCGACATCGCAAGCAGGCCTGCTACGAATAACGCATATTTAGCTATCTTCATAATGTTATTTTTTTAACTATCTTATTTTAGCGTACAATAGCGGGGTCAGGAATATGGCTATCCCTGGCCTCGCCTCAAATGATATATGCGCAAAAGGTTGGTTACTGCACAGTGCGTGTCTTGCCGTTCTTAAAGATTAGGAACTCAAGAGTATGGAAACCACGAAGACCCTGTGCGGCAGCAATCTTTTCACTCTCTTCATCATAGGTGCCAGTCCACTCCATTTGGCTCCAGTCTTGTGAGTTCAACAGGTTCACGATGCCGTCGCGGTCAAGAGGCCATGAGTCCATATTCGGGTCAAGACCGTCATCAGATACCGGACCAAAGAGGAATGCCTCAAACGACTCCCACGGCTGACGGGAAGCAATCCAAGCATCGCCTAAGTCTGCAAAACCTTTTGTTGAAGGATTCTGCTGGAAGGCAATAATCTTCTGCTGAAGGGTTGTGTTAAGGTTCATCAGATCACGGCTTGTAGGCACAATCACATTGTCAACTATATTAGCGACGATTGGATCGCAAACAGCATCCGTAGATGCGCTGTTCTGGAAGAATGTCTTCAAATCCTTTGAAAGTATTTCCTCGAGAGTTGCGCATGCCGTTTGTGCGGTACGAGACTCTGTTGTGTTGATGTTATTACGGAAGGGCTGTGGGATAGCCTGAATAGCACTGATAGCTCCATTGATAGCGCTGACTATGCGGCTGTTCAAGGTTGGATTAATGGAGTTTACAGTGTTATACATTGAGTTGGCAGCAGCTGTACTCGACATATTGCTGATGCTCTTGTCATAGACTCCATAGTATGCATTGCGAATAGACAGGATATTGTTAGAGTAGTCAAGACGTGAGTGCCAGCTATACCAAGACTCAACAGCATACAGACCTTCGCGCATGTTTGCCTTACTCATCCAGTTGGTTGTGTACTTTGAAAGAGGGTCGCCAATCTTTGACTCACCTACTTCGTTGGCAATATCTGCCATACCGTCAATAATCTGCTCTACGCAGGCAAGTCCGCTTGTCAGGCCTTCTACAGTGTGGTTCTTAAATTGTGTCTGATAAGCAGCTCCGCCACGATAGCTCTTAGTCCAGTCGTTATACAGAGTAGTAGCATCACCCTGCAGCAGTTGACCTACGACACGCATGTAGTTACCCCAAGCCTTCGCATTGCTTGACGTGTAGTCTACATTGTCTTCTTCATCAATCTCATTGATGATGGCAAGCTCCTTTTCTCTGTCGGTCTTATTGCCACCGTTGTCATCATTGTCATCACCACAAGCAGTAAATGTCACAAGGCTCATGGCTATGGCACCAAGAATGAATAAATTCTTCTTCATTTTGAGTACGTTAAAATTTATGGTTGAATGTTCTTTGTTTATTTCTTGCCGTAGTAAATAGCATAAGCAACACCAAGACGAAATTCGTTCTCCGAGTTGTATTTGCCCTTGCCGAATACAGCATGTGTACCTATCTGCCTCATAACATAGTCGGCTTTGACTACAAGGAAAGGCAGTGGTTTCCAGTTCAAGCCCCATGTCCACATGCTGACTTGTGTGCGCTTGTCTTTAACAGCAGGTGCAAATGCCTGTGCAGTGCCAGAGACATTCACAGTTTTCGACTTTGACATTGTCTCCTGTGGGTCATAATATGCATACTGCGCAAAAGGATAGATAACTGGAAAATTCCTGCCTGGGAAGAAGCTTGCAAGGTTTACTCCAACTTCTGCATTATAGCCTAAAGCATGTGAGCCAACTCCACCCTTGCGTGAACCATAGGGAGAAGCAGAAGATACAGCGCGATAGTTCACAGCATTACTGTTAGAAAGATAGCCATGCAACACATTGGCACGCGTTGTTATGTATCGGTTCACATATTGTGCATCAAAAGAATACAGATACAGGTTTATATCGTCGAAGGAATCATAAAGATTCAACTTCTCGCAGTTTTTACCCATATTCTGATTAATGAGTCCACTAAAACCTAAGCGTAAGCCGGGAACGCCAGTCCAGTTTAGTCGCATAGTATAAGCAGGAGACGTAAAGTTGTCAAATTCAAAAGCTCCCTGCTTGCCTTTTTTTATCCAGTTGTATTTACCAAAGCCATCGGGATTAAGACCTGTAGTCACCATAAGCTGATAGCTAAATTGCCCCAAGCCTTTACCAAAAGCGCCAAAAAATTCCAAGCCTGTTTCATGCCAAGTAGAAGGTATGATTTCAGTCTCGCTCTCAGGACGTGAAGCTGAGAAGAAATACAAAGGCTCATGATGGGTGTTGGTAAGTCCTATAGGAAGAACCATGTGACCAACTCTTACATTGAATGCCGGAACGATAAGGCGTGTAATATGAAATTGCTCAAGTGCTACTTCACCACCTTTCTCAGTTTCTGTTTCATATTCACCGTTCTCAGAGCCTGTGCCACTCTCAATCTCGTATGCAGACCCTGTGCCACCAGCCTCGAATTCTATTTCTGCACCCATAATCCATTTGGGAGAGAATTTATATTCGCCGGTTATCACAAAACGAGGTATTGAGATTTCGTTATGGTCTTTTTTCAGATTACCATTCTGAGTGCCGCTATAACGATTCAGTCCGTAATCTTTAAACCTCGCAAGCATTTCGCCATATCCACCTATACGGAACTTCTTGAAATCCCCACTTTGATCAGCCGTAACCAATGGCTTGTTGTCAGATGATGTCTGGTCGGATGTTTGTGGTTCGTCAGCATAGGCATGCACCACACCTCCTACACAAAAAAATGCTCCAAACAATCCAATTTTGAGTCTGTTCATTTAAGATGCTTTTAATTGTTTTCTTTTTTTCGGGTGCAAAGTTAAAGCGTTTAAAGGTTTCTCACAATACCTAAAAATTATGAAATTTAACACATAAGACAGCTAATAATAAAATATGAAAAACCCTCCCCTTATGAGGGAGGGCCTGTGCAAGGAAAAGCCTTATGCACCATCTTTGGGTTTTGTAACCCACACGGATATTTAATTGCGGTCCCACCCTCAATGAGTAAGGCACAAAGCGCATAGCTTAGTTGTGGGCGCGGGAGTGGCAATTATCACCGTGTTTCGATTGCAAAGTTAAGAACATAATTAAAATAATGCAATACCTAATTGTCGGTAAAAGAGTCTTATCCCCATTTGTAGGTATTTTGCTGAGCAGATGAAGAATTTTCAATTTTAAATGCTTAAAATCTCGGTTTTTTTTTGTTATTTTGCACGTGCTTTAATATAAGAATAAGGTGTAAATATGAAGAGCATGAAGATGTATGAGCCTGATGACAAGCTCATTAATATTATAAGCGACAACTATGGCGTGCTACAGAGCCTTGGCTCGTTTGGCATAAATCTTGGCTTTGGTGACAAGACTGTGCGTGAGGTTTGTGACGACGAAAAGGTTGACACGTACACCTTTCTTGCAGTTGTCAATTTTACAATTAATGGTTATCAGAATCCTGATGACGCAGAGCACTTGTCTGTTCCGACATTGATACATTACCTTAAAGCAAGCCATGCCTATTATATCGATTTTGAACTTCCTTTCATACGTCGTGAGCTTGTAGACGCTCTGGATGAAAATGATAATCTCGCAAGGCTTATTTTAAGACTTTACGACGAGTATGCTCATAGCATACGCGGACACATGCAATATGAAGAAAAGACTGTATTTCCTTATGTTGAAGCTTTAGAAAAGGGCGAAACTCCAACCAACTTTGATGTACACACGTTCTCAAAGCATCATCAGCAGACCGACCAAAAGCTGAGGGAACTTAAGAATATCATCATAAAGTATCTTCCTTCTGATGGTCTTCATAACAACCAACTCACAGCAACTCTTTACGACATTTATAACTGTGAGCAATGGCTTTCGGAGCATGCTGCGGTAGAAGACCAAATATTCATACCTGCCGTCAGGCGCCTGGAGCGCCGTTTAAGGCAGGATGATGTAAGCGTTAAAATCAGCAATATGATAAACCGTAATCCTACGTCGCAGGAGACTCTGTCTGAACGAGAGAAGGATGTTATAGTTTCACTTGTGCAGGGCATGACCAACAAGGAAATTGCTGACCATTTGAATATCTCCATCAACACCGTGATTACTCACAGGAGAAATATAGCAAGGAAACTACAAATACACTCGCCTGCCGGGCTTACAATCTATGCAATTGTAAATAACCTGGTAGACATAAGTAGTGTGAAGTTATAGGAAAGGTGTCAAGAACACCGCAGCAAACCATCCCTTAAATTTATCCTTATGCGTCCGCCACTTATCCCAGCTCTCTTGTGTCAATAAGAAAGATTCTTTCTTCTCACTGTCGAACAAGTCGTTGAGTTCTCGTGTTGTGCAAGGGTCAATTATTACAGCGTTGTCTTCATAATCCCATGCAAGGCTGCGTGCGTTAAGATTGGCAGAGCCAACCGTACAAAATTTGCCATCCACCATTATTATTTTAGTATGGTGAAAACCTGGCTTGTACATCCACACCGTGCAACCATGTTTCATGAGCTTGTGAGCATTGTAAAAGCCACAATCAGGAGTCAACGGAATGTCACTTCTTACAGAGAGCATTATTTCTACCTTAACTCCACGTTTTACCGCGTCTCGCAAAGCTTTTTTAATAGGGTGATTAAGTGTGAAGTACGGGTTTATTAGCTTTATACTGTCTTTAGCATATCTTATTGCATTAGTATAAAACTCCCTGATGATTTTATTGGATGTATGCGGCTCACGATTTATTATTCCAACCATTTTGTGTCCTGCCGACTTGCATGTGTCAGGCTTCAGGCCTTTAAAGTATTCATCATTGCCCAATCCACGGAAATACTTGGCACCGTGAATGTTTTGCTTTGACACTTTATTCCACATCTTCAGGAATATGGCTTGAAGGGTGTTTACTTCTTCACCTTGAATGCGGCAATGCATGTCATGCCATGAGCCTACCTGCTTGGTTCCCTTTATATAATAGTCGGCAACATTCATTCCTCCTGTATAGGCTATTTTCCCATCAATAATGACTATCTTGCGATGGTCACGACTCCAAATGTCGTCAAGCCAAGGAAACTTTACCGGATTGAATTCGTATATCTCTATACCTTTAGAGCGTATGGTTGCAATGTCTCTTTTGCGCATCGGCTGGTTATTGGATACATTTCCAAAACCATCGAAAATAAGGCGAACTTCCACACCTTCCTTGACCTTTGGAGCAAGATGGGAAATCAGCAAGCGGTTGATGGAATCATTGCGAAAGTTGAAGTATTCCATGTGTATGGAGCTGCGAGCCTGGTCGATAGCCTTGAAAAGGTCATCAAATTTTTCTTGCCCGGACATCAGCAATGACACGCTGTTATCATGGGAGAATTTTATGCCGCAACTCTCTAAATGTCTAACTATTAACGAGTCGCTTGGAACACCTATAGTATCTTCTTTGTTTATGTCTTTTGCATTGGCTGAAATTGACAAGAAAAAAGTCAAGATTAGAAATGCTATTATCTGTATTTGATTAAGATTTATAGTTATTTTTCTTTCCATTATCCACATTTTAATATAGCTTACATCATCGACGAAGCATAGCTGTCGACAATACCAAGCAAATGCCGTTCGCTGTCACATACAAGAACAGAATGTATCTTAAAATTATGCATGATACGTTGGATTTCAGATACTTTTGTTGTCGGCAGGACGGTTTTGGGTTCACGGGTCATTATGTCTGCTACGGTTCGGTCAAAGAACTGTGCCTGCCATCTTTCCATAGCCCGACGTATGTCTCCATCTGTTATTATGCCCGCAACAGTCTTATTGTCATTGAGCGACACTCCAAGTCCAAGCTTGCCACGCGAAACTTCTATAATTGCCTTACCAAGGTGCATCTCCTGTGGAATAATGGGCAAATCATCTGTTCGCATTACATCTTCTGCCGTGGTCAATAAGCGCTTGCCAAGTTCACCACCTGGATGAAATTGAGCAAAATCACGCGGACGGAAGTCACGCACTTGCATCAACGCAACAGCAAGAGCATCGCCCATAGCCAAAGCTGCCGTGGTAGAGCTTGTTGGTGCAAGGTTTAGAGGGCATGCCTCATGATCAACATAAACTTTTATATGTACTGTAGAATACTTTCCGAGCAACGACTGAGGATTACGGCTCATGCCAATAATAGGTACGTGCATGTGTAGCAATATCGGAATAAAGCGGAGTAGTTCATCTGTTTGTCCAGAGTTGCTTATGGCAAGCACTATATCCTCAGAGGTCATGGCTCCCAAGTCTCCGTGATATGCATCGAGAGGGTTGATAAAAAACGCCGGCGTTCCTGTTGACGAAAGCGTGGCGGCAATCTTTGCGCCAATATTGCCACTTTTGCCAACACCTGTTACAATCACTTTTCCGTGGCAACGATACATCAGCTCTACTGCTTTTTCAAAGTTGTCATCAAGTTGTGGTATCAAGTCAAGAATTGCCTGAGCCTCATCCTTCAGGCATTTCACACCGTATGCTACTGACGATTTTAGTCTTTCCTCTGGGGTACTCATAGACGAAGTTTAACTTATTATGAACGTATATGGTTGTTTATACTTTAATTAAGGAGCTGCTCAAGCAAAGGCTCAAGCTTATCAAGCTCAAGCATATTGGCAGCATCAGAGAGGCCTTTGTCGGGATTAGGATGAACTTCAAAGAAATAACCAGTTGCGCCAAAAGCCTTTGCAGCAAGTGCCATAGAAGGCACAAACTTGCGGTCGCCAACAGTTTTGCCATCGCCGGCAGAAGGACGCTGGACACTATGGGTGCAATCCATAATGACAGTTGGCACTATCTCCTTCATGTCAGGAATGTTTCGAAAATCTACGACGAGATTGTTATACCCGAAACAGTTGCCACGCTCAGTAAGCCAAACCTCTCTGGCACCACTATCCATTGCTTTTTCATACGGAAATCTCATATCCTTTCCTGAAAGGAATTGCGCTTTCTTTATGTTGACTATACGTCCGGTTTTAGCTGCGGCAACAAGCAAGTCGGTTTGGCGGCAAAGGAAAGCCGGAATCTGTATCACGTCGCATACTTCGCCAACAGGCTTTGCCTGCCACGACTCATGAATGTCTGTAGTGAGCCTCAAGCCATACTTTGACTTTACGTCTGCAAGCATTTGCAAGCCTTTGTCGATGCCGGGCCCGCGAAATGAATGTATGCTTGTGCGGTTAGCCTTGTCAAAGCTTGCCTTGAAAATAATGTCAATGCCAAGCTTATTGTTTATACGCACAAGTTCTTGAGCCACAACGTCAAGTAGTTCTGCCGATTCAATGACACAAGGACCGGCAATAAATACACTCTTATGGCTGAGATTGGAGAGTTGAGAATTATGGTTTTTATCAAGCATGTTTTCTTTAATTGCTATTTTTTCTGATTATGCTTTCTGCCTCATCTTCTGAGTCTGCATGCTGCACTTTTGATGGTTCTGGTGCCACAAGGTGAGCTGTGTCTGAAACTATATGTATGTCTCTCTGCGGATAAGGTATTTCTATATTCTTGTCATTCAGGGCATTGTAGACAGCCTCCATGATGTCACTTTCGGCGTATGTCTGCTTACGCGAGTCAACCCACGCAAGTATCTTGAAGTCGATGCTGTTGTCGCCAAAGCCCGTAAAGACCACCTTCAGGAACTTTATGTAATTGGGCTTATTGAGCTTTACCACGGCATCGGCTATGGTTTGCTTCACGTCAGGCACTTTAGTGCCATAAGCCACACCTATAGGAACTATAGAAAGCACATTACCATGATTGCGTGTGAGGTTCTTATAGTTCTTTGAGAAAAGTTGCGCATTTTGGAAAGCAATGACCGAGCCGTCAAGAGCCTCTACAGTAGTAGAAGTATAACTAATGCTCTTTACCGTGCCCTTGGTTCCGTCTATGGAAATATAATCACCCACCTTAATGCGCCCTGCCATAAGCGATATGCCATAGTAAAGGTTTTCGAGAATGTCCTTCATGGCGAAACCTATACCTGTAGAAAGACCGGCAGAGATAGCTACAATCCATGAATTGTCTATGTGGAATATGCTCATTGTAATGAGGAGCCAAGAGCCCCAGATTACTATTTGTATGAAATTTTTCCATATAGCGATGTGACTCGTTACTGCCTGCGAGCTCGACTTGCGGTTTTCCTCTTTTGCGCGTCTCTCCTCACGCTTCATAAGATGATAGTAAAGCACATGGATAGACACCCTGTTAGCCCATGCCGCAATGAAGAACAATGTCGTTGCCTGGACTGCACGCATGATGCTGAATGTGAACTTGTTGGTATCGATGAGCTTGCGGTTGAATATCATCCATGTCGTATCACTAAGATTGAACACATCGGCAGCCCAATATATACTCACGAGAATAGACATCGTGGCAAGGATAGGCAACACGGCAGTGTATATCAAGCGGAAAAACCATGTACGGCTCACAGGCGTATTGTCGTCAAAGTACTTGCGCTTCGGGTTGTTGCCATAGTTTTTGAGGAAAGAGGAAATGCAAGTGATGGTAAGTATGCACGTGAGCTGCATGGTCCACCAAATAAGCATTTCGACAGATAGCAATGTATAACCTATTATTGAGGCCGTTATGCTGGCAATAAAGACTATGAAGGAAACCCATGCGTAGAACGTGTCGGACGGTGGCAACTGGTTTTTGCAACGTTGCAATGTAATCCATTGCCATATAGTGCAAACAAGCAAGATTGGCGGAAGTATAATGTCCGTCAAATTGTTTGGAATGAGGATTATGCGGAATGCTATGACTATGAAGCATATTGCCATGATAGGCGAATATATACGAAAGCCATAGCGTATTTGCTTGCCGTCAAGACGTATGAGTAGTGAAAGCAAGATAACACCCATAAGCCATGCATACTCCACTAACAGTCCTGAAGCCATGATGAGGAAGTTTTGGGCAATTGTTGCCCGGACAAAACCCAACACGGCAGCGAAGGTGATAACAGTTACAGCAAGAATGATACAGAATCGCTTTGCCTTAAAGGTCTCTCGAGCCTGCTCACCGGTTTCACTGCCAAACAGCCACTTCAATATAAAGTCTGCCTTGTTTTGCTTGACAAGCCGTGTAACTATAAAGCCAACAACAAAATAGCTTACGACAGCTGCCACTATACCGTAGAAGATAATTAGCCCCAACAGCATCAAAATGATGCGGCTGTCCCAGTCTGAATGGTATTTGCTCGTAGGCTTGTATTTGTCTATCACTGTCTCTGAGGTTTCCCTCAACTCGTGGCGGAAGTTTTTTAGAATAGTGAGATAGTTTTCTCCCGCATTTGAAAAGATGCTTGTCTGTATGTCGCTATAACGCTTGTTGGCATAATCATTCAGGCTTCGCAACCTGTTCTCAGTGCGGTTGTAAAGTGAGATGTAACGCTGCATCTGCGTGCGGTTGTAGTCAAGCGTACGGCGTATGTTCACGGCGTATGTCAGGCAAACGTTCCTGTCTATCTTTGCCCGCTCGCTTAGACCCTCTGTGTACATGGAGCTGAGGTCGTTGATCAGGCTGTCATAGCGTGCAATCTCCACATCGGCATTACTTACATACGTTCGGAAGGGCCCCACATTGTTCTTAAAATTATGATATTGCTCGGTAGCCTCATGGCAGGCATACGTTAAGTCAAAGACCTGTCCGCTCTTTTGCGAATAGAGCATCATGGCGTTTTGCTGGCTTTTGTTTATGGCATCCATAAGCTGCGACATAACCTGCAAACGCTGCTCCTTCAAGGCTCCCGACTCGCGTTCGAGCTTATTGTGATAGTTGTTAAGCTCAATGCGCAACATGGCAAGCGTGCCTGCTATGTCGCGCTCTTTAAGCACTGCGTTCGAAGGCAGGATACCGGTAAGTAATAGTATCGCAATTATTAAGAACTGTCTACGCATGTGTATCTTCACTTGGTTGATGTTGCAAAGGTACAAAAAAATTTGGTTATATACAAGAAGATAATGACGGCATGATTAAATAGAAATGCGGTGAAACTTCAATCGGCATCCGACAAAAGCTTTGCCGCAATGCGATAAAAGTTTAATCGCAACCCGATAAAAGTTTTGCCGCAATGCGATAAAAGTTTAATCGCAATGCGATTCTGGCTTAGTCATCATGCCGCCACGGTATAGCTGTAGCATTAAAAAGCTAAAAATCATTTATAGTCATTTGACTTAAATGTGAGCTCTAACAGTGTAGCCTTATTACTCTGTGAATTAAACACATAGCGGAATGCATAATGTGCATCCTTGAAAGCCTTGAGGCTCGTGTTTTCCCTCAATTCTTTAAGCAAAGCATTACTTATGCTCTTTTTTACACCGTTAACCGCTACCGGGTCGTCAGCCTTGTCTGTAAGTGTGTAATAATAATTGAAGGTATGCGTTTCGCGGTCAAAAGTGACGCTGTCCGTGCGCTGCATATCACTGACCGGGGTAGGGCAGTAACGCTCGGTGTACTCATTTGCCATTTTTTCAGCACTGTCCTCAAGTGTGGCATGCTTACACGATGCCAAGCACGCGATAACAGCGATTGATAACAGAATGCGCTTCATGTTGTTATGAATATGATTTAGAATGCAATAAATGTTACTTTTTGCGCAAAGTTATAAAAAATGTAAGATAAAAGGGGCTCTTTATCCATTCTTTTTAGTAACTTTGCATTTACCAAGAGAAAGCAAATGGAAGAAATAAGGAATTTTTGCATAATCGCCCATATCGACCACGGCAAATCGACGCTTGCCGACCGTATGCTCGAATGCACCAAAACCATCAAGATTACGGAGAACCAGATGCTTGATGATATGGATTTGGAGCGTGAGCGCGGCATTACCATCAAGAGCCATGCCATACAGATGGAATATGAGCTTGATGGCAAAAAGTATTTGCTAAACTTGATAGACACTCCGGGACACGTTGACTTCAGCTATGAGGTGTCGCGCAGCATTGCCGCATGTGAGGGAGCATTACTTGTAGTTGATTCTACACAAGGCGTTCAAGCCCAGACCATTTCCAATCTGTACATGGCTATTGACCATGACTTGGAAATCATACCTGTCATAAACAAGATTGACATGCCCAATGCTATGCCGGATGAGGTTGAAGACGAAATCGTAGACCTTATCGGCTGTGACCCATCTGATATTATCCGGGCAAGTGGAAAGACAGGCGAGGGGGTACCAGCCATACTTGAAGCTGTGGTAAAACGCATACCGGCTCCCAAGGGTGACCCCGACAAGCCATTGCAGGTTCTCATATTTGACTCTATCTTCAATTCTTTCCGCGGAATAATCGTACTGGGAAAGGTCGTGAATGGAACCATTCGACAAGGAGACAAGGTGAAGTTTGTACAGACCGACATGGAGTACACAGCCGACGAAGTGGGAGTGTTGAAGATGGATTTGGAGCCAAGGAAAGAACTCTCAACTGGCGAAGTGGGCTACATCATTTCAGGAATAAAAGATGCCACTGAGGTAAAAGTGGGTGACACCATCACCCATGTAGACCGTCCATGCGCGAATGCCATTGAAGGTTTCCAAGAGGTAAAACCTATGGTCTTTGCCGGCGTCTATCCAATAGATCCAGCTGAGTATGAAAACCTTAGAACTTCGTTGGAAAAACTGCAGCTCAACGACGCAAGTCTTACCTTCCAGCCGGAGTCATCTCAGGCGTTAGGCTTTGGTTTCCGCTGCGGCTTCCTCGGACTCCTGCACATGGAGATTGTGCAAGAAAGGCTTGACCGAGAGTTCAACATGGAGGTCATAACAACAGTACCCAACGTTTCATACAAGGTTTTCACTAAACAAGGTGAAGAGTTGGAAGTCCACAATCCAAGTGGTTTGCCGGACCCTACAGAGATTGACCACATAGAGGAGCCATATATCAAAGCGACCATAATAACGTCGTCAAATTATATCGGCCCTATTATAAAGCTGTGTCTTGACAAGCGTGGCGAGTTACTCGACCAGCAATATGTGTCCGGCAATCGTGTGGAATTGCACTTCATGATACCACTTGGCGAGATTGTGATAGACTTCTATGACAAGTTGAAATCTATCTCGAAAGGATATGCGTCATTCGATTATCATATAGACAGTTATCGGCCTTCAAAACTTGCAAAGCTTGATATTCTGCTTAATGGCGAGCCGGTAGATGCCTTGTCAACATTGACTCATCAGGACAATGCTGTGACATTGGGCAGACAGATGTGCCTTAAGCTGAAAGAACTCATTCCACGCCAACAGTTTGACATAGCCATACAGGCGGCTATAGGTGCTAAGATTGTGGCTCGTGAGACTGTAAAACAAGTGCGCAAAGATGTTCTTGCAAAGTGCTATGGTGGCGACGTAAGCCGTAAGCGCAAATTGCTTGAAAAGCAAAAGAAGGGTAAGAGGCGCATGAAGCAGATTGGAAATGTTCAAGTGCCGCAAAAAGCCTTCCTTGCCGTGCTGAAGCTCGATTAAACCAACATGGAACCGAAGACAGTTACTAACATATAATTATGACAATTTACAACAGACCTAAAAAGATTTTATAGAGAGATGAAAGAATTACAGAACACAACACGAGACATTGCTCGCGAGCTTGCACGTAAGTACAGCACGATGACGCACGAGGAGCTCGACACCTTAGAGAGCATTCTTATACCGAGGAAGTTTGCCAAAGGTGAAATGATTCTCAAGGAAGGTGAAGTGTGTGAGAACATCTATTATATAGACAAAGGGCTGATACGCCAGTTCTATTATAAGAACAACAAGGAGCTTACAGAGCATATTGGCGCAGACGGTGAGATTTTCATGTGTATTGAAAGTCTTTTCAAGGAGGAGCCAACACATCTTCAAGTAGAAGCTCTTGAAGCAAGCACTATATATCTCATACCTAAGCATCGGTTGGAGCAGGTGGCACTGCACAATGTAAACATACAGATACTGTACCGTAAGATATTGGAGGAAAGTCTCATAATATCACAACAGCATGCAGACCTGTTGCGCTTTGAATCTGCACAAAATCGCTACTTGCGCCTTTGCAAGATGAACCCGCAAGTGGTGCTTCGTGCGCCGTTGGTATACATCGCAAGCTACTTGCAAATGACCCCGGAAACGCTCAGTAGGGTCAGAGCTGCTACAGTATAGTACTTCAAGATAAGCTATGCCTTCACTAATTATACTCTACATGAGAAATTGGTGGAGGCATTTATTTTTTCTTTAATCTGAATAGGTCTCTAAGGCTTGAAAAGTCCTTTTTGAGAATAAAGCCAATTCCTTGTGTATTGAGTGAATTGCGAGTAAAATAACGGTCATTGGTTTTATTGTAAACATGCACGCTAAAGTTTCCAGATGGAACTATAAGATAACGCACGTCAAAATCACCAATAAACGACTGCGTTGCATTAGCATTATCGCGATATCCGAATTGTCCGTTTATTAAAAGTCTGTTGTTAAGTAATCTGCCACTAAGTAGTCCTTCATATTCTGCGTTGTTCCAGCCTTCGTCACCTGTAGAAATATTGGCTCCGAAATTCCAGTCGTCATTCTTCATGACAGCACCAAGCACGTTGTTTATTTGCTGGCTTAGCTCACCACTCAAGATGCTTTGCATAGCAAGAGACGTCTGATTATAGCTCTGCGAGCCTGCGTTGTTTGTTCCGCGAGAGTAAAATCTTCCAACTGCAAGTAAATAGAGTACTTGCTGGTTCATCTCCTCCTCACCATTTATCACACTCGAAATCATCTGCTGTTGATCTTGACTCAATGTCGGGAAGTCAAGATTGAAGTCAACTCTTGGCGAAGCAGGTGTGCCAGATATATCCATCAAGCAGTTTACACGAATATTATTTGATGAGAAACTGCGCCCAACTTGCAAGTCACTCAGGCTTACTGACGCTATAGGATATTGCGCCTTGAGATTAAGAATTGCATTATATGGGTCGCCTCCAAAGACGATTGTACCACCTTGAGTGAACTCAAAAACTCTTTTTATGATATTTTGTATAGTAAGCCTGTAAACCCCATGATCTACAGTGTAGGTACCAAATATGTCCATCCCTCCTTTATTAAAATATGTGGCACGCAAGGTTCCTGCACCATTAAGTGTTATGTAGTCACCAGAAGTACGATCTGTTATCAACCTCAATGTTGCATTGGGATTTGCATCGATAAGAAAGTTCAAGTGTATATCAGTTGGGATGTCTGGAGTCTGCACGCTTGTATTATACTGTTGTTGAATTTCTGCCTTGCCCGCAATAGCAGCAGAATCATGTGTAGAAGAAACTGGCATTATCGGGAAACTTGTCTTAACAGCAAAATCGCCTATACTATCTCGCGATTCCCAATGTATGAAATCTTGCGAACCTATATTCTCTGGCGATGAAATATCATAAACTATTTCTGAGTTTAACTCTGGACGCATATTGATATCAATGTCAACTTCACCAGACCGGCCTTTTATAGAAGCATTACCCGTGCCGAACACTCTGCCATAAAAAGAACTGCCATCTGAACCATCAAAATTGAAAGCAAGTAAATTTTGTGCCTCTACATTTAAGTCGTATGTCATGCGTCCAAGATGTTGATGGTGTATGGCTCCTTCTATTATCCCTATATTGCCATTGCTGTCATATACGGAATCATTAGCAAACTGAATTTCATTTTCTGTAAAGTTTACTAAAGCATGTGGAATAGTGTATCTGGTTCCAAGTGGAGATACTGTTACAGCACCATGAGCACGCACTTTACCGGTAAGATTTATTTTCTTTAAATCTCCCCACACACGTAAATCGCCATTGCCCGTAAGATCCATATTCTTCAAGAAACTGGAGCAAAGTCCCTCAACAAGTTCAGCACGAGTATCCTTAAGTTTTATTCCAAGATCAATGTAGTTACGCTTGGGAGAAATATATCCTTTTACGAAAGTATATCTTGGCTTAGGTTGTTTACCTGCAATTGTATCCTTGGCTACAGCATCTATGTCAATTTGTGACTCATCAGAATCCCAGTTTACATTGGCATGAAGCGTGCCAAGCCGACCATTTATAAAACGGAAGTTGTCAACACGAAGTTGGGAATTAGCTGTTGGATTGCTGAAGATTTGAGATATATGAGCCGTTCCAGAAGCATCACCTGAGAATTCTACTGAATGGAAATTTACAAGGTCAAGCACATAACTCACATTTATATTATGCATTATAGCAGTAATAGAGTCGGTATTGGACTGTGAGGCAACTCCGTCAAGTAAAAGACTTTGGCTACCACTCGTAATGGAAAAAGAGTTTACAGCTAATCTATTCTTGCTATAGACCACTGTTGAAGGATGTATTTCAAACAAAGTGTCACCTACACTAAAGTTAGATTTCTGAATGTTAAGTTCTGCCAAAGTGTTTCTTTCTTCATCTTTACGGAAAGAAATAAAAGAACTCACCGACCCTCTAAGCCTGTCTTTTCTTGCATGATTATCTACTGATAGCGTGGCCTGCAAACGATCATCTCCTGCCAAAGCAGACAAGTTCAGATCTGTTCCAACAAACTCATTCCTAATATTGGTCAATGAAACATTGGCATGAAGTTGATCATTAATGGTATTGACTTTTGCCTTTACATTTTTCAAATGATAGTCGGAATAAATTAAGTCAGGAGCCGATATGGTAGCATTAAGTGCCTTTCCATTGTCGCTCATTGTAGCTGACAGGTGTAGTGTATCGCGAATATCAAGAGGTATATTAAAAAAGGCGTGAGCCCAATCACTACGGTTTATATTGGCAACAACAGAGAAGTTATCATCTAATGGCTCATATTTGAAAGGAACAAGATTTGTTATGCTTGGCAATTTACTTACAATGACATTTTTAATTACTTGCGGCAAATTCGTATAGTTGAATCGTCCATATACAATGGCATCACCGAAGTCACTTGTCACACCTACATAGTGTCTTTGTAGGCTTCCTCCTGTTTGTATGCGTAGAGAATCGAGCGAATAATCAATATTAGCCGATTTCATCGTAAAATTACTCAATAAAAAGTGCCCTGATGCACTATTTACATCTTTTCCTCTCAAGTCCGCATTTATGATTCCTGCATAGTTAGCGTCAGATAACCTTCCTTTGAACATCTTTAATTTTGATGGAGCTAATTTATTGATATTAGCATTAATATTAACAGCCCTATCTTTTGATAGAATATCAACAGAACCTGCGATTTCCGCTGACAGGTTAGGATCTGAGAAAACAATCTTACCATTGGTAATACCATTAATGAAAGAACCATCAAAGTCTATGTTATGATAAGCATATTGATTGAAATCAAAACGCCCTATTGATCCATTTGCTATTATCTGTTTCTTTTTTATATTCCCATGACCGCTCACATTTGCAGATAACAGACCAAATCTCTTATCATCTAAAATTTGTGCTAAGTTAAAAGATGAAGCTTGCAAATGTGCATTTATATCATCTCCATTCTTCCTTATGTCAACTTTTGCATTGCCTACATCTGAAAGTATGTTCCCTTTCACATTCATTTTCTTTCCATATCCTCCTATGGATCCATTGAATTTCAAAGCCTTAAATTTTGTCAAGGCATCAGGAACTTCGCTTGCCATATCTTTCAGTCCGTTTGTATTTATCGTTAATAGATTTACCTTGACTTTCCATAGTAATGATGAAAGATTAAAATTAAAATTGCCATTTGCCGACAAGCTCATATCTGAAGGTGAATGCAACAGGACTTTGCTCCTAGCTGTTGGCATCTTTACTGTAATATTACTAATGTTTAATATATTATTGCTTCCTGATAAAGTAGACTTGAAAACAACGCTACGGTCGATGCCTTTAAACTGTGGCACAAACGGCGTAAGCTCTGAAAGCAAGACATGCGATTCTGAAATTATCGCTTTAAAGCGTTTTGCAGTTGACAAATTTCCGGCAATAAATGGAACGTTGATTTCCGAATTTGGTAAGGCTATATGTAAATTATTGATTGAAAATATTTTCTTATTTGCTGCTACGTGTATAGACAATGATTTAAGTTGAATGCCAGAAGCTTCTTTTAAAGCCAATTTCTTGACATTGACATTAAGAGAATCACTACCCAAAGTGTTTATTATTATATGCGAACTGATATTGCTTATATCTATATGATTTGGATCAAAAACAGCTTTTTGGGGTTTATCAAGTTGATTCCATGTTATTTTTCCATGCCGTATAATAAGACTATTAATAGCCATACTGAACGCCTTCCGCGGAGTGGCGTCCTTAGACTTGAGAGAATCTATAACAAATTGGAAATTAGTTTTTTCATTAGCATTTGCCTTATACAGATTGGCATCAAGTCCAAATAATTGAGCAGATGTCACTATTATATGTCCCTGCATAAGATCCATATAACTGATCTTTGCCGACATTCTTGTTGAGCGAAACAGATTCCGACCCTTTTGATCAAGAATACTAACATCATCAATTACAATGCGATTAAAAAAGCCAAAACTCACTTTTCCAATATGAACCTCTGTACCAAGTTTCCTTGATACGATAGAAGCCAACTTTTCTCCAACCAACGACTGAATCATGGGAATATTCGCCATGACCATGACAACTACGTACAGGCCTATCAGGGTCCATACAATAGCATTTATTATGTGCCTAAACTTCTTCAATAGATGCAAAATTATAAAAAAGTGGGGGATTACAAATAAAAAAAAGGGAAATTATGTATTTTGAGATAAATTTTGTTTAAATTTGCACGTGAAGATTTTTTTGGCAAATATTTTAGACTAAAGTTTCAAGAATACACAATAAATATTTTCATTCTATGGCAAATGTAATTAAGTTGCACAAAGGCTTAAACATTAACCTCAAAGGGAAGGCCAAAGACGAAAGGGTGGCTATCAGGCGTTCAAATGAATATGCCTTGTCTCCATCCGATTTTCCAGGTATCATTCCTAAGGTAGCCGTCAAGGAGGGAGACCATGTCCTTGCAGGCGAAGCTCTCTTTTACAACAAAAATTACCCCGAAGTAAAGTTTGCCTCACCTGTCAGCGGTATAGTGAGTGCTATTGTAAGGGGAGAAAGGCGTAAAGTGTTGTTCGTCAAAATAAAGGCAGACGAAAAGCAAGAGTTTCACGACTATGGTAAAGCTAATCCAAATTCGCTTAATGCAGAACAAATCAAGGAGAAGCTGTTAGAAGCAGGGCTTTTTGGTTATATCAACCAACTGCCTTATGCTGTCAGTACTTTGCCTTCTACGCAACCTAAAGGCATTTTTGTATCAGCATTGCGTGACATGCCACTTGCATCTGACTTTGAAATTGAGCTAAAAGGCAATGAGCAGGCATTCAAGACAGGTCTAAATGCTCTTTCTCGGATAGCCCCAGTGCATCTCGGCGTAGGTGCCAAACAAACAAGTGAAACACTGACAAATGTAGAAGATATAGACCTAAACGTTTTTGATGGTCCGTGCCCAGCTGGCAACGTTGGCGTTCAAATAAACCACATCTCACCTATGAATAAGAATGAAGTTGCCTGGACTGTTGACCCAACAACCGTCATTTTCATCGGCAGACTTTTCCTCACTGGTAAGGTGGACTTAACTCGCACAATAGCAATTGCAGGTAGCATGGTTAAAAATCCTGCCTATTCAGAAGTTCTTGTTGGCACGGAAATCAAAAATCTCCTTGACGGCAGACTTAATGCCACAGAACATATCCGAATAATAAACGGCAATCCATTGACTGGCCATAAAGACTCTATGGAAGGCTATCTCGGAGCACATACATCTGAGGTTACCGTTATACCCGAAGGTGATAATGCTGACGAAATGCTTGGATGGATATTGCCTCGCACAAAGCAGTTTTCTGTCAGCCGCAGTTATTTTTCATGGTTTACGCCACACAAGAGCTATGATCTCGACGCACGCATTAAAGGTGGCGAACGCCATATCATAATGAGTGGTGAATATGACAAGGTGTTACCAATGGACATATATGCAGAGTACCTAATAAAGGCAATTATCTCTGGCGATATAGACAAACAAGAGCAACTTGGTATATATGAAGTAGCCCCTGAAGACTTTGCCGTGGCAGAGTTCGTTGATAGCTCAAAGCTTCCTTTGCAGAAAATTGTGAGGGAAGGGCTGGACACGTTAAGAAAGGAAAACGCTTAGTCCTCTTCAAAAGTCAAAATTCAAAACTCAATATTTGAAATGAACGGATTAAAACAATATTTTGATAAAATAAGGCCCAATTTCGAACAAGGAGGCAAGTTGCATGCTTTCAAGAGCCTTTATGATGGATTCGACTCATTCCTGTTCGTATCTAATGCAACATCGAAAAGTGGCGTTTCCATCCATGACTCCATTGACTCTAAGCGAATCATGAGCTTTGTCGTAATAGCATTGCTTCCAGCTTTGCTTTTCGGCATGTATAATGTGGGATACCAAAACTATCTTGCAGCCGGTAAGCTTGCAGATGCATCTTTTTGGGCAATATTCTTTTATGGATTTCTCGCCGTACTGCCCAAATTGCTCGTAAGCTATATCGTAGGCTTAGGTATAGAGTTTGCATGGGCGCAATGGAAGGGAGAGGAAATACAGGAAGGCTATCTTGTAAGTGGTATCATAATTCCAATGATTATACCTGTAACCACTCCTTTATGGATATTGGCCTTAGCCGTAGCTTTCTCGGTAATCTTCTGCAAAGAGATTTTTGGTGGTACAGGCATGAACATATTCAATGTAGCCATAGGAGCCCGAATGTTTCTCTTTTTCTCCTACCCTTCGAAAATGACAGGCGACGCAGTGTGGGTAGCAAAGGATAGTATTTTTGGCTTAGGTAACACGTTGCCAGACTCGTTTACTATGGCAACGCCATTGGCTCATATTGCCCAGGGAACGCCTGTAGACACAAGTATTTGCAACATGATAACAGGTTTAATGCCTGGATCAATAGGAGAAACATCAGTTATCGCCATTGCCATCGGTGCCATTATATTATTGTGGACTGGCATTGCAAGCTGGAAGACCATGTTAAGCGTCTTCATTGGCGGTAGCATCATGGGGGCTATTTTCCATGCCACAGGCTCCACGCCAATAGCATGGTGGGAACAACTAATTCTTGGCGGCTTCTGCTTCGGCGCGGTGTTTATGGCAACCGACCCTGTCACATCAGCTCGTACCGAGACTGGCAAATGGATATATGGTTTCTTAGTGGGGGCTATGGCAATCATTGTACGTGTCAAAAACCCAGGCTATCCAGAGGGTATGATGCTTGCCATATTCTTCGGCAATATGATTGCTCCTTTGATAGACTATTGTGTGGTAGAATGCAACATTTCAAAGCGTGCAAAGCGCAGTAAGGTATCTGAATAACTATAAGCTATGAAAACAAACAGCAATTCATATACAATAATCTACTCAGCCATAATAGTGGTTGTAGTAGCTTTCCTCTTAGCTTTCGTTTACCAAGCATTAAAACCAAAACAAGAGGCAAATGTAGCTCTCGACCAAAAGAAACAAGTGCTCTACAGCCTTAATATCCGCGGATTGGACAATGCCACAGCTGAGGAAACGTACAATAAGGTGGTAAAGGAAGAAAAGGAAATTGATGGACAAAAAATGTATATTTGTAATGTTGACGGCAAAACCAAATATGTGTTTACCATGACTGGCATGGGCCTGTGGGGTGGCATAAGTGGTTTAGTGTCAGTCAACGATGACAAGTCTACTGTCTATGGTGCATACTTTAATCATGAGGGTGAGACTGCCGGTTTAGGAGCAGAAATCAAGGATAACCAAAAGTGGCAGGAACTATTTCAGGGAAAGAAACTTTTCAAGGGCAGTAATAGAAGCTCTATAGCTCTATCAGTACAAAAGAAGGTTACTGACCCGCAAACTCAGGTCGATGCTGTGACTGGTGCCACACTTACATCAAACGGTGTTGCTGAAATGCTCCATGACGGACTCGGCAAGTTTCTACCATTCCTTAACGCAAAATAAGTTTTTAATTTAAAAAAGAATTATGAGTTTATTTTCAAAACAAAATAAGGCTGCATTCATAGAACCATTACACCTGAACAATCCTATCATGGTGCAGGTGCTTGGCATATGTAGTGCATTGGCTGTAACCTCACAGCTTAAGCCTGCCATTGTCATGGGGTTAGCCGTTACAGTAATCACGGCATTTTCAAATGTCATCATATCTCTCATCCGTAAGACAATACCTATGCGCATCCGCATCATTGTCCAACTCGTGGTCGTGGCAGCTTTGGTGACAATAGTCAATCAAATTCTCGGCGCATTTGCCTATGATGTCAGTGTACAACTGAGTGTTTACGTTGGACTTATCATTACCAACTGTATACTCATGGGACGTCTTGAGGCTTTTGCCATGATGAACAAGCCTTGGCCTTCATTCCTCGACGGCCTTGGCAATGGTCTTGGCTATGCCATGATACTCGTCATCGTTGGTGCATTCCGTGAGTTTTTTGGTCGTGGCAGCCTTCTTGGCTTCCAAATCATACCAGAAGGAGCCTATGACTTCGGTTATATCAATAATGGCATGATGACAATGTCATGCACAGCACTTATACTCATCGGCTGTGTCATATGGGTCAATCGCGCTTTTTTTGTAAAGGAGGAAAAATAATATGGAACACGCTATATCATTATTCTTCAGATCTATATTTGTAGACAACATGATTTTTGCCTACTTCCTTGGTATGTGCTCATACTTGGCAGTAAGCAAAAACGTAAAGACATCTCTTGGCCTCGGTATAGCCGTAACCTTTGTGTTGCTAATCACCGAGCCCATCAATTATCTTTTGCAAACCTATGTGCTGGGGCCCAACTGTCTTGTACAGGGCGTTGACTTGAGCTATCTAAGCTTCATTCTTTTCATAGCCATCATTGCCGGCATAACCCAGCTTGTAGAGATGGCAGTAGAAAAGTTCTCCCCATCACTTTATGCTGCGCTCGGCATTTTCCTGCCACTTATAGCAGTCAACTGTGCCATTATGGGTGCATCATTGTTTATGCAACAACGAATCAAAATGGATCCAACAAGTGCTCAAGCCATAAGCAATATATGGGACAGCATAGCCTATGCTCTTGGTAGTGGTTTTGGCTGGACACTTGCAATAGTCATGTTTGGAGCCATTCGCGAGAAGATGGAGTATAGTGACGTGCCACGTCCACTTCAGGGTATGGGCATCGCCTTCATTACCGTCGGCCTTATGGCAATGGCAATGATGTGCTTCAGTGGTTTAAAATTCTAAAGATAAAAAGTTAAATTTATGGGACAATTTATAGGCGTTAGCATAGCAGTATTCCTCATTGTCATATTAGTGCTGGTAGTTGTACTGCTTATCGCCAAAAAATATTTGAGTCCGAGTGGTAAAGTTACCATAACTATTAATGGTGACAAGAAGCTCGAAGTGGAGCAGGGTGGCTCGTTACTTTCCACTCTCAATGAAAACGGAGTCCACCTCTCATCTGCCTGTGGCGGAAAAGGCAGCTGCGGCCAGTGCCGCCTGCAAGTCCTCGAAGGTGGCGGTGAGATTCTCGACACCGAGAAAGGACATTTCACACGTAAGGAAATCAAGGACCATTGGCGTCTCGGCTGCCAAACAAAGGTTCACGGCGACCTCTCCATCAAGGTCAGCGATGCAATCCTCAACGTTAAGGAGTGGGAGTGCACAGTCATCTCCAACAACAACGTGTCAAGCTTCATCAAAGAGTTCAAGGTGGCTCTGCCTCCTGGCGAACACATGGACTTTATCCCTGGTTCATACGCACAGATTTACATCCCTGCCTACGACACCATCGACTACGACAAGGACATTGATAAGTCACTCATCGGCGACGAGTATGTCGGCGCATGGAAGAAGTT
>CAZZNO010000002.1:53576-60849 GCA_964655685.1 uncultured Prevotella sp. | reverse complement strand
AAGGCAAAAGATTACAATTATTCACAAGAAAAATATAAATATTTTGGGCTTTACTTTCAAAAATGCTATATTTGCAAATATCCAATGATAAAAAACAAAAGCAAAATATGGATGCAATAGAAATGCTTATGACCCGCAGGTCTTGTCGGGCTTACAAGAAAGAACAAATCAAGGACAGCGAACTGAAGACCATTATTGACTGCGGGCTTCATGCCCCGGGGGCGATGAATCTGCAAGAAACCAAGATAATAGTTGTGCAGGAGCCTGAGAAGCTTTCCAAGCTCTCGAAGCTCAATGCAAAAATCATGGGTACTGACAGTGACCCGTTTTACGGTGCGCCTACCGCATGTCTGGTTGTGGCTGCGCCAAACAACAGCGGCAATTCTTCGCATGACCTCAACCCCGTGAAAGACGGTTCTCTTGTCATTGGTGCCATGCAAAACGCCGCATGGGCACTGGGCTTGGGCTCTTGCTGGATAAACCGTTTGAAGGAAATGCTGGAGTTGCCCGATGGCAAAGCTCTGTTGCATGAGCTTGGTCTTGACGGCTATTTAGGCGTAGGCATCTGCATACTCGGCTATCCTGCGCATGAACAGGCAGAGCCAAGGAAGATAAAGGAAGGCAGGGTCGTAAGATACTGAAATAGCTTTTCAAGCTGTGAGAGGCTGTTTTTTCTCCTTCCAAAGAAAGGGTGAAAAGAGCTTCAGCTGAGCCGGAAGGGAACTACCGTGCAGTCACCGCCCTGGTTTATGGCAAAACATTGACTCCCCTCCTTTTGGGGAGGGGAGCGATGATAAGCTTTGAGCAGCGGCATAGGCTGCTCATGCAGGCTCTTTCACTATTTACTTCATTTGCCGTTTCAGCAATTCCGGCAGCAAGCGGGTTTCGTCAGCCACGGGCACGCCCACAGCTTCCAATGCCTTAATCTTGCCTTCGGCTGAGCCTGAGCCGCCGGAGATGATGGCGCCGGCGTGGCCCATCTGCTTGCCAGGAGGGGCTTGGCGGCCGGAGATAAACACTGCCACAGGCTTGGTGACGTGCTCTTTGATGTATTGTGCCGCACGCTCCTCAGCGTCTCCGCCAATCTCGCCTATCATGGCGATGGAGTCGGTATCGGGGTCATCTTGGAACATTTGCAAGAGCTCCTCGAAATAAAGACCCACCACCGGGTCGCCGCCCACGCCTACGGCTGTAGAAATGCCAAGTCCGCCGGCAACAAGGTCATAAACCACTTCGTAGGTCAGTGTGCCGCTACGCGATATGACACCAGTGTGCCCTTTCTTGAATATGTTTGCAGGCATGATGCCAACCATGCTCTTTTCCGGCGAGATGAGTCCCGGACAATTGGGGCCGATAACTTTCACGCCCTTGACGCGCGCATAGTTCTGCGCCTCAACGGCATCTATCACCGGCACGCCCTCAGTGATGCAAACCACGAGCTTCACGCCGCTGTCGATGGCTTCAAGCATTGCGTCCTTTGCAAACGGAGCAGGAACAAATATAATGGATGTGTTGGCTCCGGTTGCAGCAACAGCGTCCTTTACAGTATTGAACACAGGAATGCCGTCCACCGTTTGTCCGCCCTTGCCGGGAGAAGTGCCGCCTACTACCTGTGTGCCATACTCTTTCATCTTTGCAGCGTGGAAGCTGCCGTCACGCCCGGTGATGCCCTGGACGATGACCTTTGTATCTTTGTTGATTAATATACTCATAATGGGGAGGTTTCTATCTGTTCTTACTCAGTTCTACTGCCTTGTGGCCTGCGTCAGCCATTGTGGTTGCCACAGTGAAATGAGTGCCTTTGAGAATCTCTCGTCCCTCTGCCTCATTGGTGCCGGTAAGGCGTATGACAATAGGAATGTCGGTCTTGATAGTCTTAAATGCTTCTATCAGACCTTTGGCTACATCGTCGCAACGCGTTATGCCGCCAAAGATGTTCACCAGCACGGTGTTTACATGCTTGTCGCTGAGGAGCAGGTTCATGGCGTCCACAATCTTTTCGGGATTTGACGAGCCGCCGATGTCGAGGAAGTTTGCAGGCTCGCCACCGTAAAGCTTTATCATGTCCATCGTAGCCATTGCCAGTCCGGCACCGTTGACCATACAGCCGATTTTTCCGCCGAGGTTGACGTAGCTGAAGCCGTGGTCTTTTGCCCATTGCTCCTTTTTCTCAGCCTCATCGGGCTCGAACTGCTCCTTCACGTCAGGATGACGGAAAAGGGCGTTGTTGTCGAACGTCATCTTCGCGTCGATAGCCTTCAGCGTGCCGTCCTTAAGCAGCACGAGGGGATTAATCTCTACAAGTGATGCGTCTTTTTCGATGAAAAGCCTGTACAGAGCCTTGAATATTTTGGCAGCCTGCTTTACCTGTGCCTTATCGTCGAACAGTTTCCATGCGGCCTCATTGGCTTTGAAGTCTGCCATGCCGATGGTTGGGTCGATGATAATCTTCACTATTTTCTCAGGCGACACCTTTGCCACCTGCTCAATGTCCATGCCGCCGGAACGCGAGAGCATCATCATTGGGCACTTCGTGCGGCGGTCGACGAGAATGCTGACATAATATTCAGAAGCAATGTCAACTGCCTCTGATACGAGCACGCGGTCTACGGTGTAGCCCTTGATGCTCATGCCGAGTATAGCTTCGGCATTCTTGCGTATTTCATCCTCACTGCTGCCGAGCTTCACGCCTCCTGCTTTGCCACGTCCGCCGGTGTGCACCTGGGCTTTCACCACGGCTTTTTCCGAGCCAAGCTTGCGGTATGCCTCTACTGCCTCGTCGGGGGTGCGGCAGAGAAAATGCCTGTCTACGGGCACGCCATACTGCTCGAAGAATCCCTTGGCTTGATATTCATGTACCTTCATAACGTTTATAGCTTTGAGTTTGTAGTTAATTGAGATTTGACGGCAAATGTACTGATTATTTTCGAGAATAGCACTACTTGACGTGAAAAAGATTTATAAAATTACGCCCTGTGCCCTCCTATCTGGTTGTTGCGCTCTCTCTGTGTTGCTCCGTCGGCGAAGTTCAGGCCCTTCAGCAGTGCGTTCTTGCCGAAGGCGCGCTTTATCTTCAGCGATGCCTCTTGCAGCTTGCGCTCCTTTTCCAGTTTAGCCTTTTGCTTTTCCTTTTCGTCATTCATTTTCTTATAGTCGGTAAAAAGGTCGAGCTGCACCGGATCTGGTTGTCGGTCTTTCAAGCTCTCCTCGCTCACCACATTGCCTATAGTGATGTTCACGCGCCTGACAAGAAGCGCAGGGTTGACTACCTTGTCGAATATGCGCATGGCGGCATCGGTTATAAGCCTTGATGAAGACGTTGGTGCATCGAGCTTAATGCCGCCGTGGGCGTGTTTCGGAACCTTGCGGCCGTACCAGTCCACGGATATGTCGCCATGATATTGTGCCTGTATCGCCGGGTTGGCAAGGCTGTCTTTGTCATAGCCTATCGCCAGGTAGACATGCGACCCCACGAGCCGTCTTGACAGCAGCTCTAAGGCAAGGCTGTCTGCCATTTCCTTCACTATCACGCGTGCCTTGTCCACGGTATAGGGGCAATGCAATACCTGTCCGTTGCCTATAGAGTTGGTTTCCGAGCGGTATGCCTTCACCATCTTCATTGTCACGGGTTCCCAACCCCAGGCGTGGTCTATAATCAGTTCAGCGTTTACCCCGAACAGCTTGTAAAGCAACTCCTCGTTGTTTATGGACATGCGTGCCAATTTGCCCATTGTGTCTATTCCGAACTGGGCAAGACGCGCTGCCACGCCTCTGCCGAAACGCCAAAAATCAGTCAGAGGGCGGTGGCTCCACAGCTTTTGCCTATAGCTCATCTCGTCGAGCTCGGCTATGCGCACGCCGTCCTTGTCGGCGGGCATGTGCTTTGCCACGATGTCCATAGCTACCTTGCAAAGATACATATTGGAACCTATGCCTGCCGTAGCAGTTATGCCGGTGGTCTTCAGCACGTCTTTTATCATGGTCATGGCAAGCTCGTGAGCTGTCATCTTGTAAGAAGCTAAGTAGGGAGTCACGTCGGCAAAAATCTCGTCGATGGAGTAGACGTGTATGTCTTCGGGCGCAATATACTTAAGATATATATTGCATATCTGTTTGCTCACGCGTATATATTCTGCCATGCGCGGCGTGGCGGCAATGTAATCGGCTTCCAGGTCGGGATGCTTTGCCAGTTCTATAGCTGAGCTCGACTTGCCGCTGAACGGGCGGTAGCCGTTGGCTTTGCGCCTGTCGGCATTTACCTCACGCATTTTCTCCACCACTTCAAACAGCCTTGCCCTGCCGCCAAGCCCATAGGCTTTCAGCGATGGTGACACGGCAAGGCAGATGGTCTTTTCGGTGCGGCTGACGTCGGCAACGACAAGGTTTGTCGTCAAGGGGTCAAGGCCTCTTGCGGCACACTCTACCGAGCTGTAGAAACTCTTCAGGTCGATTGCTATATACGTATGGTTGTCACTTTGCATACACCCTTCCCTTCTTGCCGTTTAAGGCTATGCAAATATACCATTATTATTTTAAACCGGCAACGGTCGTTGCTTTCCGTCGCTTTTATTTATCCTTTTTTAGAATTTCAAAACAATGAAATTTCGGCATAATTATAATGCGTACCAATTGGTACGGATAAGCGTACCAATTGCTACGCATAAGCAGACCAATTGGTACGCATGTGCAGACCAATTGGTACGCATTGTCGTTGCGACGTAAAGAAAGGCGTTGAAGGGTTGGATTACAGCAGATAGCCGGCGTAGAGAACTCCGTTCCACGCCACAAGATATAGCGTGAGCGCAAGCAATAGCGCACGAAGTGGCTTGAGCCAGCGTGTGCCGGTGGCACGAAGCACGAGGTAGCCCATCGGGATGGTGAGGATGAAAAGCCAGTGGGGCGACATGATGTAGACCTCGTTGAGTCCGAATCCTAATACAAAATGTATGACCATGTCGAAGCCGAAGAAAGAAAGCGCAAGCCACATCCAGCGCGACTTTCTGCCGCACCATATCCCTGCTATGAAAAGCAATGCTATTATTGCCTCAATGATATAGTTGAAGGCATATCGGTATTCCACGATAACGGGTCTGTTGACGAGCACGTCCTTCAGCAGATAGTCTTGGTGCAGCTGTATGGGCTCGCCGAAAATGTTTTCTACAAGCGATTGCCAGCGCGGCGTGCTTATGTCGGTCCATTGCCCGAACTCGGATTTGTCTATGGGCTTGCCCTTGTGCAGATTCCATGCCTTTTGGTGGTCGCGCTTGTATTTTGCAACAATCTTCTTGTTGAGCAACTGGTTGTATGCCTTAGCAATAGCGGCGGAATCCTTCAGTGATGTGGTGTCGCGGAAGGCGGCGTACATCCGTGCCCTCATGGTGCTGTCCTTCGTTGCCTTTGCTTTCTGACGGGCAAGGTAATTAGGTTTTTCAAAGTGTTTCCATTCGAGCCTTGCCCCACACCAGATGGCGAGCGACGGGATGATGACAGCGAGAACCAGGTTGGCTGGCCGCCAGAACTTCTTTCCGTTGACAAACAGGTTGGCGAGGAACACCTTTATGCCGTTGTTGAGCGATATGCCTGCCGTGATAATGAAGAACAATACGGTCTGCCACTTGGTGAAAGGGCGGTGCGCCTTCAGCTTTTTGCCTGCCACGTAAAGGGTGAGGATGAGCATGAACATTGACAGGCAGAAATGGTCGGGCACGCTTATGCCCACTATGACATAGGCGAAAGAAAAGGTGAGCCAGCCCAACAGCCAAGAGTCAACATTTTGCAACCCGATGATTTCGCGGAACGAGCGATATAGCAAGATGAAGCTGTAGAAGCCGCAAAAGACGAGTATAAGAGCCATGACAACCGTTGTCCAGTTATATCCCGTTAGAGCCATTAGCCCTTGGTTGAGCTGGTTGGGGATGTACATGAAGAAGGCAAGCAGCGGATGGCGGTATATGTTGTATCCTGTGCCCCAGTTGGAGATGACGATGTAGGATATAGGATCGAAGCCGGATATGTGGAACAGCTTGGCGAACAGCTTGCGGTAGTTGTCGCTCAGCTCAAACGACTTGTCAGCGTATGTCCATACCACCAGCGCATTCCATAGCACTACGTAGAGCAACGCCCCTGCGGCAGGCAATCGCTCCTCACGCCTTATCTTGAATATGCCGAAAGGATTTCTCATAAGAGCAGGCTTTCAACCACCTTTGGAAAATATTTCATTTCCAGCTCGTGCTCCTTGGCGGCTATGTCGTCAGGAGTGTCGTCGGGCGACAGTGGGGTGCTGTACTGGGCAATAATCTCTCCCCCGTCGCACACCGGATTTACCCAGTGCACCGTCATTCCTGTTTCCTTCTCGCCGGCAGCTTTTATAGCTTCGTGCACGTGATGCCCGTACATTCCTTTGCCGCCATACTTTGGCAGCAATGCCGGGTGCAGGTTTATCATGCGATGGTCGTAGAGGTTTATGAGCCAGTCGGGTATTATCAGCAGGAAACCGGCGAGCACTATGAAATCTATGCCGTACTGCTTGAGCAGGGGCAACAGTATGTCCTGATTGTTGAAGTCCTTTTTCCCAACGACTGCCGTTGGCACGCCAAACTTACGTGCCCTTTCCAAAGCGTAAGCGTCGGCTCGGTTGGAGAGCACGAGACATATGTTCACTCTGTCGTTGTCCTTGAAATACTTTATGAGGTTCTCGCAATTGGTGCCGTTGCCCGATACGAATATCGCCACGTTGACCGGTTTCTGATTTGCCATAATTAGAAGAATTGATGGTTATTCGTAGGCAAAGGTAATGTTTTTTTGCCATATACTGCCTCGATAGGCAAGAAAAAATAAAAACACCGTTTCCTTAGCCTGTTCACAATGTAGGCATTTTAGCCAATGCCTCCTAAAGATGAAGAATGGCTTTTTACCTTTTCAGGAAGAACCTCACAAGAAGAAAGTTGACGGGCACGCAGACGCAGAACATTGGTATTGGAGCCAAAGCCTTTGGCACGCCCACCCAAAGGAAGAAGTTGAGCGTGAGCATCTGCAAGAAATAGTTTACGCAATGGCTGAAGACAAAACCTGCGCCGCGCTTGGCGTTTGCCTTGACGCGGAAGGTGAAGCGAGTGGAAGCAAAGAAGTTGAAAACGAAGCTCAGCAGGTAGCCTACGGTCATGGCTACGCTCGTGAGCAGGTGCTGGCGTGAGGATGGCGTGTCATCGCCAATGAATTGTATCAACGCCCAGTAGATGGCGTATTGCAGTAGTGTCGCCGTCACGCCAACGAT
>CAZZNO010000002.1:33923-53476 GCA_964655685.1 uncultured Prevotella sp. | reverse complement strand
GGCCTGTTATGCTTCCGTCGATCACTTCTATCTGTGTACCGACAATCTCTGGCCGCTTGTTTCCGTTGAAGAAAGGAGCTACCCAGTTGTCGATGCTTGCCGACACCACCATCACGCGCGAGCCCCTGTTGAGGCTTTTCTCCAGTTCTGCCATGCCGTCTTTTCTGAGCAGCCGTTGGCGATTGCTGTTGGCAAAGCGTTGGCACAGCGTGTTGAAGTTGTCTATTGGCATGCCCTTGAAGCACAGTGAGAACAGGCGTTCTTTCGTCTTGCCATTATTATAAAGATGCAGTTTCATCAGCAAGAGCAGTGGCGAGAGGCGCAGCAGGGCAAAGAGCAGGAAGCCCGTGCCCTTGGCATAGCGTATGAACTCGATGAGCGTGTCGCGCCGTGTCAGCGTGCCGTCAAAGTCGAAAAGACATACCTCTTGTTTGTTTTCAGACATAGATAATGAGTATGAAGGCTATGAGCCAAGCCAGTATATCGAGCTGTATGAAGCGGTCGTGGAGCACAACCTTTGTGGGGTTGCCGCTGCGTTTGTCAACCACTGAAATCTGTATGTAGCGCAGCAGCCCCACAAGCACGAAGATGCTTGTGAGGTACAGGTATCCCGATTGGAAACGGGCATTGACTTCAGGGCTGACAGTGTACATTATATAACAAACGAGAGTCACCGATGCCGTGATGGTTAGTGCCTGGTCCATGAAAGTAGAGTTATAGCGTATGGTGTTCTTGCGCGGCGCTTCGCCCGTCTTCTCCATACGCAGCACGTCGTCTCGCCGTTTGGCAAAACTCATGAACAGCGTTATGAGGAAGGTCATGAGCACTATCCATTTGCTCAGCTCTATGTCCGTGGCTTCACCACCGGCGAGCAGCCTGAGCACAAAACCAAATGCCACAATGCAAACGTCGATGATGGCATATTGTTTTAGTATAGAACAGTAGGCGAGATTCATGCACCAGTAGAAAAGTACTACGATTAACGGGCTCAGCCCAAGCGGCAGGCAGGTGATGACGCTCAGCGCAAGCATCAGCAACATGAGCCCGTAGGCTTGCTTCACGCTTACTGCTCCAGAGGCTATCGGCCTGTGGCATTTCTCAGGATGGCGGCGGTCGTCGGCAACATCGTGAATGTCGTTGAAGCAATAGATGCTTGATGCTGCGAAGCTAAAAGAGAAAAACATTACCATGCCTCTCAGCAATGCGCTACCGTCGAATAGTGCGCCGCCGAAGATGACAGGGCCGAACACGAATAAGTTCTTTATCCATTGCGCAGGGCGCAGCAACCGCAGGCATGCCTCTGCTTTGCTCATTTTCACAGGATGTTTGTTGTCCATAAGCTTTGTTTTTTAGATTTTTGCGATGGCTGCCAGTCTGTTACTTATGAACGTGGCAACTTTCATTAGCAGCCACGCCAATGGCAGTGTGATGGCTGTGCATACGAAGAATGTGGGCCAGTAGCTCCAGCTCTTGGGCAGGTAATCGAGCACGAAGTGTATGTGTATGAGGTAGCATTCGAGGCTCAGCGACCCAACCCATGCCAAAGAGCTGTTTATCCAGTGTGGCGCACGGCGCAACAGCCGGTTGCATAGCAGAATGAGGGTTATGGTGAGCGGAATGTACAGCATGCGCTCTACAAATAGCGGAAAGTGTCCGTGGCGCACTTGCTCAAGAAAGAAGCATGAAGCGAAAGTCATCAGAAATACTATCCACAGCAGCCATATACCTTGCCCGTCAATTGTGCGTTTCTGCCTTACCATTTCACCCATATTTATGCCTATGAAGAATATGGGTACGCGGCTCCAGAATATCTCCAAATGGCCTACGGCATGGTGGATAGGCGTAACCCACTGCACCAGCACGCACCACATAATCATCACAACGGGCAGCCAACGGTATATGGGGTGCTTGCTTATCAATGCCATGTAGGGAGGGGCAAGCAGGTACAAGGCCATAATGGCTGGAATATACCAAAAGTTAAGCTCGTCGAAACGCCAGAAGTTCCAATTTATGGTTATCTCGCCAAGCAGATTGACGAATGACGCGAGGTTGTGCACATGGATGCGGGGTATATAGTAAAGGCAGGCTATGATGAGCCAGGCTGGATAGATGCGTATCAGGCGGCGAAAATAAAAGTGCTTGTATGACGGTGTCTTTTTCCATGAGAACCATAGCCCTATACCACTGAGAAACAGAAACATGTCTACGCCAATATTGCCCATGCGGCGCAGACCAAAAAAAGCGTCGGTGCGCGCAAGGTCTACGTGGAACAGGATAATGATGAGCATGGCGATGCCCATCAATTGTCCGCGGAATCGGGATATGTTGGCAAGTTCTATGTCTGGGATTTTCATAGCTTGGGGTTTGGTATTTTCTTCATGATCTCTCGTATCAGCCACGCTGCTCCAATGCTTGCTATAATGTAGAGGAACAGTCCGGCATAGATGTCGCCGTGGCGTGACACGGGTATGAAAATCTTGCGTATGGCAGGGTGGATGACGAACAATGCCGCTGATATGCCGCCCATCCATTCAAGCGTCTTGTAGACAATGCTGCCAAGGCGTGGCAAGGGCAGTTGACCTACAACCTTTATGAAATACACTGACGCATAGCATATAAGCGCGGGCACTAACACCCATGTGTAAAAGTTTTCGCTTGCCGAAACTATGAAGAAGGAAGTCACTACCCAGCACATCAATAGTGAGCCGAAATTCATCCTTACGAGCATTATCTTCTCACCATAGCGTGCGAACAACAGTCCGAGCCCGAAGGGGAGCATGCCGCCCATGAAGTTGTATCGCCAGCGGTTAAGTGCTTCGCCTTCAGGATTAAGCAACAGCTGCGCCGCCGTGCATATCACCATGAGTCCTACCGTCCATCCCCAGTGGCGTTTATACAGCACCAGCCTGTAGACAATGTACAGTTGGAGCATCAGACCGAAGAACCAGAACGGCCCTGGCCAGATGTTGTGGTCGGGTTCAGGATAAAGATTGTTTATCATCAATAGCTGTCCTATTATCTGCTCTACGGTGTAGTGCCATGAGCCAGGGGTAATGGCATCTATGATGGTAAAGCAGATGAAGCCGACAATCATCATCTTGAACAGCTTCAGGAAATGGTAGCGTATGAACGACCATGAACGTCCTTCCAAGCTTACTTGGAGGGTTGGCTTTGATGGGCGCGTAGCGTATTTTCTCTCTAATCCGAAAGCACTGAGAAATAGGAAAATGGGCACGCCATAGTGTCCGAAAAACGATATGATATGTGCTGGGAAAAGTGTGTCGATGTTTGTCGTAACCTGTGTGAGCCAGTCTACATTGTGCTGGAAATATTGATATTCGTTTTCCTTTACCACTGGGTTAAGCCAATGGCAATAGTTGTGCAGGAATATGCCTATAATTGCAAGGCCGCGAAGTGCATTGCACTCACTGCGTGTCAAGAGGTCTGAATTCATCAATATTTATTCTTTGTTTTTAAGTGAAGCTTCGTGTGCCTCCCTTAGCTTGTCATAGTCTACAGAGTTTTTCAATATCCTTGGCCGCATCTGGTCGTACTCTGGTGAAAGTAGGTTGTATTGCGCATGATAATCCTTGGTATTTATGCCGGCAAGCCACACCAGCATGTGTGGCAGAGCGTCGGTCATAAAGCGTCGGTCTTTTGCGTCCTTTATAGCTTTGAAAATGTCAGGATGCTTAACAGCGTACTTGTGAGAGCACCATATCCAGAAAGGCACCTCAAACTCGTAATGGGCTATAGGCCAATCAACTGCGGACGAGTGGTTGCGACACAGCTGGTTACGCCCCGGCTCGTATATCTCCTCGCCGTGGTCGGGCATATATATCACTATTGCTTCATCATTTTCAAACTTCTTCACTATCGCGTCTACGATAGAATCGTTGTACAGGCAGGCATTGTCATAGTATGCCACCATCTTGCGCTTCTTTGCACTAAGGTCGGGCCGGCTTTCCACATAGTCGTCGGCATTGAAATGCGTCTGGTATCTTGGATAGCGCGTGTTGTAGCTCACGTGTTGACCTATGAGGTGAAATATTATAAGGTTGGGCGTACTACCTTTGCTGAGGCTTATCTTGCCATCTTTCACAAAGCGGTTGTAATCCATTATCAGTCCGTTGTCAAACTTATGAAGCTTGTCGTTGCGCAGGTCAAACTGAGCCTTGCTAAGCGTTGGATTGTTAAGGAAAAAACCGCCGGAGAAATCGTAGACGGCTTGCTTTGCCTCTGGAAGGAACTGATTGGTGAGGAAGGTCACTTTGTAACCAGCTTTTCGGAAAAGCTCTGGGAAAAGAGGATAGTCGCACCACTCGCCTTTCTGCCCTACGACATGCATTGACAGTACGTTCTTGAACACGAAGCTCGTGAGGTTCCAGCAAGTCACTACATCGCTGAACTTTGTGAGCATGCCAGTTTGTTCAAGCTTTATTTGCCTCGGTGTGTCCTTTACGGGGTAGCCATAGAGTTGGCAATGGGCCTTGCTGTAGCTTTCGCCTATAATGAGTACAATGTTCGGCGAGCGGTAGCTGCACGAGTCTACTGCTACCTTCTTTGAAGCCTCAATGCATCTTTCTATCTGGCGTGATGCAAGCTCGTTGCTGTATATACTGAAGGCGAGACGGTAGATTGGCAGGTAAAACTCGCCGTGGTCTTTCTCCGTCAGTATATGTTCAACGGTGCCTATGGTGTCGGCTGTCATAAGGCGAGTCATGCCTCGTTTGTTGCTCCAGCTTGCGCAAATACTCCAGATTAGCAGTGCCATTACGCATGCTGACAGGCCAATCTCAAGCTTGTTCCCACGAGAAGGGTTGTTGATTGCTGAAATGATGTTGTCTAAACAGTTCTTTTGCTGAATGCCTGCATTTCCTTCTTTTGATAGTGCCTTTTGCTTTGCTTTGGTATAGAGGCGGAATGCTATTGTTGCCCCTGCGTGGAGTATTATAAGCAGCAGAAGCCAACCGACAGGAGATGTGATAATGCCGAAGTTGAGGTAAGTATTGAAAAATTCGCCTGCCTCACGGCTGTCAGTCTCACCAACGAGCAGGAGCATTGATGGCGTAATCGTTGATCCGAATTTCCAAAAGCAGAAAACGTCTGTTATAGCAACACTATAGAGCACTACATATAGGAAGCGGCGAACCCATAAACGTATCTTTGGCGGGATGAGCGCAAGTACGGCGCACGCTACATATAAATCAAGAAAAAGCTCAAGCCAAAGGTTACTGTAGATATGAGCATCCTTAGAGTCTGGCAACGTAAGGACGGCACAAAGTACACCGAGGATGTACATTGTGACAAAGAATATGGCGTTGTTGAGCAATGGCAGCATGAAGAGCCGCATTATACGTCTGATTATTCTCATCTGCGATAAACTAAGCTATTATTTTGCAAAAATAACATAATTCTCCTTGATGGCAAAATGTTGGGGCAAAAATATTAACTGGCGCTGCCAAGAGCGTTGGAATTAGTGGTAGTACAGATTTACCATATCTTCTATACAGGCAGGCACGAGCCCTTTGATGCTCTCTCTGTTTCTTACTCGCTGCCTTATCTCAGTGCTGCTCACAGGGTAAAGCTCTGTGTTTACAAGTGTTACTTGGGGCGGCAGTGAGGTTTCGTCAATGGCGTATCCTTTACGCGGATATACAATGATTCTATAGTTGGAGAGAATGAATTCCGGCTTTGCCCAGCGGTCAAAGGCAAGCCAGTTGTCTGCACCTATTACCAGCGAAAACTCACATGAAGGGTAGTCGTCGCTTAGATGTTTGAGCGTGCTCCACGTATATGAAGGTTTTGGCAAGTTGAATTCATAGTCTGAAGCCTTGAGCCCACTTTCCCCTTCAAGGGCTTTCTGGGCCATTAGCAGGCGCAGGCTATCGTCGAGCAAGTCGGTTGCCGCTTTTTTGAAAGGGTTTAACGGCGATACCATGAACCACACTTCATCAAGGCTTGCCTTTTGCAGTATTTGCCTTGCGAGGTGGATGTGGCCTGTATGGATGGGGTTGAAGCTGCCGCCGAAAATGCCTATACGCTTTGAGTGTTGAGCATTGAGCATTGACTTTTATGGTTGCTGTTTGTTGTTTAAGAAAGCCTTCACCGCCTCCAACGTCTCTTCTTCCGCCTTTTGCAGGTCGTCATTGACGATGACCTTGTCGAATTTGTTGGCAAAAGTCAGTTCGTAGGAAGCCTTTGCCAATCGTTGTTCTATTACCTCTGGCGCGTCAGTGGCACGGTGCTCAAGCCTTTTACGTAGTTCGTCAATTGATGGAGGTTGTATGAAAACGCTCAGCGCGCGTTGCCCATAGTGGTTCTTAATGTTGCATCCGCCCTTCACATCAACATCGAAGATGACGTTCTCGCCTTTTTCCAGTTGCTGCTCCACCTGAGCTTTCAACGTGCCGTATAGTCTGCCTGGATAAACCTCCTCATATTCCAGAAACTCATTGTCTGCAATTTTCTTGCGGAAATCTTTTTCTGACAAGAAGATATATTCCACCCCATTTTTCTCTGTGCCTCGTGGAGCGCGTGTGGTTGCGCTTATGGAAAAAGCCAAGTTCAGTTCCGGGTGCTTATTCATCAGATAAGACACAATGGTGCTCTTGCCGCTGCCAGAAGGTGCGGAGAAAATAAGGAGACTCCCTTTCTCACTCATAACTTGTGAATATTTAATTATGAATTTGAATTTACAGAGCGTTCAGCACTTGCTCTTTTATTTGCTCCAACTCGTCCTTCATCTTCACCACGATGTTTTGCATCTCGGCTTGGTTGCTTTTAGAGCCGGTGGTGTTTATCTCGCGCCCCATCTCTTGAGCTATGAAGCCCAGCTTCTTGCCGTTGGGTTGGTTTTCTGCCATTGTCTCACGGAAGTATTTCAGATGGTTGGTAAGCCGCTGTTTTTCCTCGCTTATGTCAAGTTTCTCTATATAGTAGATAAGCTCTTGTTCAAGTCTGTTCTTGTCGTATTCCACTTCCGGAATCTGTTGCAGCCCCTTAATGATAGTTTCTTTTATCTTTGGAACTCGGCTCTTTTCGTATGGCTCAATGCTATGCAGCAAAGCCTCGATATTGTCTACTTTCTCGTTGAATTTCTTCTCCAGTGCAGCCCCTTCCTGACGGCGGAAAGCTACGAGAGCGTCCAATGCCTGATGTATGGCTTGCAATGCGGCCGCCCATTCCTCATCCGACAGTTCTTCTGTATCGGTTTTTGTAGTAACGTCTGGCAGGCGGAGCAGTGTGGCATACCAGTCAGCAGGCTCAGGTATTCCTGTCTTTTCCGAGATAGCTTTTAGCTGCTTGTAATAATTTTCCACAAGCGAAGCGTTAATAGGTGTAGCGTCGACAATGGTGTCCTTTTCAATCCAAATAGAAAAGTCTACCTTGCCGCGGCTCAAAGTCTTTGCGATAATCTGGCGGATTTCCATCTCCTTCTCACGATAGAGTGGGGCTATGCGCGTAGAAAGGTCGAGAGCTTTGCTGTTGAGTGACTTTACCTCAACGTTGATTTTTTTTTCTTTGTAGGCCACAACTGCCTTGCCGTAGCCTGTCATTGATAGTATCATGATTACTTTCAAGTTAAATTTCTGCAAAAGTACAAAAATTGGGGGAAAAAGAGGTAAATTTGCACTTTATTAAGAATAATAATATCATATATGTCTTGCATATTGAATATTGAGACGAGCACAAACGTGTGTTCGGTGGCTGTGAGCGAGGATGGAGGCATCATTTTCGAGAAGGAAGATCATAGTGGCCCCAACCATGCCGAGCGGCTTGGCTCTTTTGTTGACGAAGCTCTTTCGTTTACAGACAACCACGCTATTCCGTTGGATGCAGTAGCAGTCAGTTGTGGCCCTGGTTCATACACGGGTCTTCGCATTGGCGTTTCTATGGCGAAAGGTATATGCTACGGTCGTGGCATAAAATTGCTCGGCGTGCCGACACTTGAGATATTGTGTGTGCCAGTGCTCTTGCATGAAATGGTAGAGGAAGAAGACGGGTTGCTATGCCCAATGCTTGACGCACGGCGGATGGAGGTTTATGCCCAGGTCTTCGACCGAGCCCTGCATGAGGTGCGTCCTATACATGCCGACGTTGTAGATGGTAACACCTACAAGGAGTTCCTTGACGAGCATTCTGTTTACTTCTTCGGCGATGGAGCCACGAAGTGCAAAGACGTGATAAGCCATCCGAACGCACACTTCATAGACGGCATTGAGCCTTTGGCAAAAGACATGTTACCACTTGCCGAAAAGCGTATGGCAGAGCAGAAGTTTGAGGACGTGGCTTATTTCGTGCCGTTTTATTTAAAGGACTTTGTAGCAAAACTTCCAAGAAAATTATTATGAATATCCCAGGACTTGATTATAACACCCAGCGCGAGAAGCTCATCCTTCCCGAGTATGGCCGTGAGATTCAGAAAATGGTGGACTATTGTATGACGCTGCCTGACCGTAAGGAGCGTCTGCGTTGCGCGAAGACAATAGTGGACACAATGGAGCGCATGAACCCGCAAGTTCGCCAAAACGACAACTACAGGCAGAGGCTGTGGGACCAGTTAGCTTTAATAAGTGACTTCAAGCTCGATATAGACTGGCCGGTAGACGTGTCAGGAGCCCGCGTGATACATGACAAGCCGAAGCCAATGAAGTATCCCATGAGCAAGATTCCCGTGCGTCATTATGGCAAAATGGTGTTTGAACTGCTTGACAAGCTAAAGGATATGAAACCAGGGCCTGAGCGTGACGATCTCATAGAGCTTACTGCCAACCAGATGAAGCGTGATCTTGTGCTATGGGGGCATGGCTTGAGCGACGACGAGAAGGTGGCTGACGACATGGCGCGCTTTACCGATGGGAAAGTGCAGCTTGATTTGAACCATTTCACGTTTGAGAAAGTTGACAATCATGATTTTGTCAACAACAACAATAACAATAAGAAGAGAAAAAGAAAGTAAATGGAGTCTTTCATCATCGAAGGCGGGCATCAGCTTGAGGGAACCATTAAGCCGCAAGGGGCTAAGAATGAAGCCTTGGAGGTGATATGTGCATCGCTCTTGACGAGTGACCCCGTACGGATAGTCAACGTTCCTGACATTCTCGATGTGAACAATCTTATAAAATTGCTTCAGAAAGTCGGGGTGAAGGTGACGCAGAATACGCGTCACGACTATACGTTCCAGGCCGATGACCTCGACCTTGGTTACCTTGACAGCGTGGATTTCGTTAGGGAGTGCTCAGCTTTGCGTGGCTCCGTGCTGATGATAGGCCCTTTGCTTGGCCGTTTTGGCAAGGCTACGGTGGCAAAGCCCGGAGGCGACAAAATAGGTCGCCGCAGGCTCGACACTCATTTCCTTGGCTTCAAAAACCTTGGAGCTAAGTTTGAGTATGACGAGATGCGCAACGTCTTCCAGATTAAAGGACCACGCCTGAAGGGCACATACATGCTTCTTGACGAGGCTTCTGTGACCGGTACTGCCAACGTCATTATGGCGGCTGTGTTCGCCAAGGGCACCACGACAATCTATAATGCGGCTTGTGAGCCTTATATTCAGCAACTGTGTCACCTGCTTAACCACATGGGTGCCAACATCTCCGGCATAGCCAGCAACTTGATAACCATTGTTGGCGTTGACCATCTGCATGGCGCACGTCATCATATTTTACCGGACATGATAGAAGTGGGTTCGTTCATCGGAATGGCAGCAATGGTGGGCAATGGAGTTAGAATAAAAGATGTGTCGTTGCGCAACCTTGGCCCTATACCCGATGCTTTCCGTCGCCTTGGCGTGAAGGTGAAGGTCGATGGCGATGATCTCGTAATACCGCATCAGGCTCATTATCAAGTGCAATCATTTATCGACGGTACAATAATGACGCTTGCCGATGCGCCTTGGCCAGGCTTGACTCCTGACTTGCTTTCGGTACTTTTGGTAGTGGCGACGCAAGCCCGTGGGACTGTGCTTATCCATCAAAAGATGTTTGAGAGCCGCCTGTTCTTCGTTGACAAGCTTATAGACATGGGGGCGCAGATAATCCTTTGTGACCCACACCGCGCCGTAGTGGTTGGTCTTGATCACCGCATACATTTGCGGGCGGGGCGCATGTCAAGCCCCGACATACGTGCCGGCATAGCTTTGCTTATAGCAGCGATGACTGCTGAGGGCACGAGCCGCATAGAGAATATCGGTCAGATAGATCGCGGATATGAGGACATAGAGCATAGGCTGAACAGGCTTGGCGCAAAGATAAAGAGGCTGGAGGAATGATTAACAGGGAAGATGTATTCCGCATAGGGACTCTCGGCAAACCGCATGGCGTAAAAGGGGAGCTTTCGTTCCACTTCGACGACGATGTCTTCGACCGTGTTGATGCTGAATATCTCTTTGTAGAGATAGAAGGGTTGCTCGTTCCGTTTTTCATGGATGAGTATCGTTTCAGGTCAGACGAAACTGCTCTGATGATTTTTTCTGGTATAGACACAGAGGAGAAGGCTGCTGAATTGACGGGGTGTGATGTATATTTTCCACGTTCGCTTGCCGATAGTGACGAGACTACGGAGACTGTTTCGAAAGCCGAAATAATTGGCTACACAATCATAAATGCGTCTGACGGAAAGGCTGTAGGGACAGTTGAGGCTGTCGATGATTCCACTCTCAATGCCCTTCTTGAGGTTACCACAAAAGATGGCAGAGATTTGCTCCTGCCTCTGAGCGAGGAACTTATAGGCGATATAGACAAAGGTAAACACACAATAACGATGACCATACCTGAAGGTTTGCTTTCGCTCGGCTAAAGGCTTGTGTTGCCTCAAAGCTTTTATCGCATTGCCTTAAAGCTTTTATCGCATTGCCTTAAAACTTTTGCCGCACTGCCTTAAAACCTTTATCGCATTGCCTCAAAACTTTTGCCGCATTGCTATAAAGCCGCCGTTATAATTTTAGAAAACTGATATAGATGACTAATCATAAATCTCAAATCTCAAATCACAAGCTTCAAAGGATATGCATTCTTGGTAGCACTGGCTCTATAGGCAGCCAAGCTCTTGATGTCATAGCCCAGCATCCTGACCGCTTTGAGGCTTACTGTCTTACGGCAAACAACAATGCCAAGAAGCTTGCTGAGCAAGCAAGGCGTTTCCAACCAGCATCTGTGGTAATTGCTAACGAGGCTCATTATGATGAGCTGAAAGCTTTGCTTGCCGATTGTCCCGACATAAATGTTTATGCCGGGCGTGAGGCTCTTAATGAAGTAGTGGAAGGTGAACAAATCGACACAGTGCTTGCAGCCCTTGTTGGCTTTGCCGGGTTTGAGCCTACAATTCATGCTATAAAGGCGCGTAAAAAGATTTGCCTTGCAAACAAGGAGACGCTTGTCGTGGCTGGCGAACTTATTCTTGACCTTGTGCAAAAGTATCATGTTGATTTACTGCCGGTAGATTCAGAGCATAGCGCAATATTCCAGAGCCTCGTCGGAGAAGACATGAACGAGATAGACAAGATATTGCTCACCTGCTCTGGCGGCCCTTTCCGCAAGTTCACTAAGGAGCAGCTTAAGACAGTCACTGCTGAGGATGCTCTTAGACACCCTACTTGGAAAATGGGCGCAAAGATAACCATCGACTCGGCTACGCTTATGAACAAGGGCTTTGAGGTCATGGAGGCAAGTTGGCTGTTTGGCGTGCCCGCCGACAGAATAGAAGTGCTGGTTCATCCTCAAAGCGTTGTACACAGTGGGGTGCAGTTCAGGGATGGTGCCGTGAAAGCCCAGTTGGGTGTTCCCGACATGCGTTTGCCAATTCAGTATGCATTCTCATTTCCGCAAAGGCTTGACTTGCATGGTGACCGTCTTGATCTTTTCAAGACACAGAATCTGGAATTTTTCAGACCTGATATGGATAAATTTCCGTGCCTTGGGCTCGCTTATGAGGCTATCAGCAAAGGCGGCAACATGCCGTGCATACTTAATGCTGCCAATGAGGTTGCCAATGCAGCCTTTCGTGAAGGCAAGCTGTCGTTTTACGGTGTGGCAGAAGTCATTGCAAAGACAATGCAAAAGGCAACTTTTGACAAGACGCCAGACTTGCAGACGTATTTGGAAACGGACAGTGAAGCAAGGAAGATTGCTTCATTAGAAGTTTGAGACTTCAAAATCCATAGATATAAATAATTAAGATAATCATAAATATCAACGAAATAAATGGAAGTATTTCTGATAAAACTCCTTCAGTTTATCCTCTCTATCTCGCTTCTCGTTTTGCTTCATGAGGGCGGGCACATGCTTGCGTCCAAGATTTTCGGCGTGAGAGTGGAGAAGTTTTTCATCTTTTTTGACGTGCGCATTGGCAAGTGGAGCGGCAAATTGTTCAGTTTCAAGCCAAAGAACAGCGAGACCGAGTATGGCATGGGCTGGCTTCCGCTTGGCGGCTATTGTAAAATTGCTGGTATGATTGACGAAAGCATGGACACCGAGCAGATGAAGCGTCCGCCAGAGGATTGGGAATTTCGCACGAAGCCGGCTTGGCAGAGACTCATAATAATGGTGGCAGGCGTAACGGTGAATTTCGTGCTTGCGCTCTTTATCTACTCAATGATAATGTTCCATTGGGGAGAGGACTATGTTCGCCTTGCTGATATGTCAATGGGCATGAAGTTTAACAAGGAGGCAAAGCAGTATGGCTTCCGTGACCATGACATTCTTCTTGGCACAGACATACGTCCGTTCAAGGACTTTAATGTTGATGTATATCGTGACCTTTCTGAAGCCAAATGGTGTGACGTTATGCGTGGTGGCAAGAAAGTGCGTATCAACTTGCCGGGAGATATAAATCTGCTCGGCATGTTGAAAGTTACGCCACAGTTTGTGCGTCCGTTCACTCCAGCCGTCGCTGATACAGTGCTGCAAAAGATGCCGGCTACAGAGGATAGTAAGGACATGATAGAGACACCGGCGTGGAAAGCAGGCATGCGCAAAGGCGACAAGGTGCTTGCCATCAATGGGAAAAGCATAGATTCTTATAATGAGTTTACTGAGGAAATCGGAGTTATCAGTGACCAGCTTGCTGCGGCAAGCAACCACAGGGACAGCATGAAGCTACGCACGGTGAAGCTGGTGATAAGCAAGAATGCTCCTGTTGCGAAGATTGATACTGTTACAGCCATTCTTACTCCTGACTGCAAGCTTGGTTTTGCCGTGGCAGGCTTAGGCAAGATGTATGAGGACAAGATAACGCATGTGAGCTATGGCTTCTTTGAGAGCTTCCCAGCTGGCGTGAAATATGGTTGGGACGTTCTCTCCGGATATGTCAGCGACATGAAGTATGTCTTCACAGCCGACGGCGCAAAGAGCCTTGGCGGTTTTGGAGCCATTGGTTCCCTCTTCCCGGACACATGGGATTGGCACATGTTCTGGATGATGACGGCATTCCTCAGCATTATCCTTGCCTTCATGAACATTTTGCCTATTCCGGCTCTCGACGGCGGACACGTGCTGTTCCTGCTTTATGAGATGATAACGCGGCGCAAGCCTTCTGAGAACTTCATGATTCGTGCGGAATATGTCGGTATCACTATCCTTATATTGCTAATGGTAGTTGCAAATCTGAATGACATATTACGTTGGATAGGAGTAATGTAGTTTGTAGGCAATACTAAATAGACAAAGACAGGGCACTTCATCGGAGTGCCCTTTTTTATTAATATGTATACATTAATAATATTATCGCCTTTCATTATAAACGATTCTGTATTAATGGTAAGAAGAAGTGGAAAAAAGATAACATATTAAAAGGAATAATGTTTTAACTTTGCATCGTGAATAAAAGAAGTAACATTGTATAAACAAAAGCATAAAGCAAAGCTATGAAAAACATTATCGCGGCTGTGGCAGCCCTGATGGCAGTAAGCCTTACGGCTTGTTCGCAGCCTAAACAGAAAGGAAATGAGAACATGGAAAACAAGAAGACTACGCTTGTGGCTTATTTCTCTGCCACTGGCAATACAAAGCATGCGGCTGAGTTTCTGGCAAAGCAGAATCATGCCGACCTCTTTGAAATAACTCCGGAGAAAGCCTATACCAATGCTGATTTGGACTGGACAAACAAGCAGTCGCGCTCCACGGTTGAGATGCAAGACAAGAGTTCACGCCCTGCTATAAAGAATGGCAAAGTGGGAAACCTCGCACAATATACTACTGTTTACATTGGCTTCCCTATTTGGTGGTATACAGCCCCGACGATCATCAATACATTTATTGATGCCAATCGCGCTGAGTTAAAAGGCAAGACAATTATAACTTTTGCCACGTCGGGTGGTAGTACGGTAAAGAAAGCGACGTCCGACCTGCAAAAGGCTTACCCCGAACTTAAGATAAAGGAAGGTAAGCTCATGAACGGCTTATAAATTAAAGAGGCTGTGCCAAAAAAGCCCGAAAAGAATATGGGCCTTTTGGCACAGCCTATTTTTTAAAGCCTTGCTTTAGTGTGCTTACTGTTTTATGGTAAGTGTATAGTTACCAGCTTTATAATCTTTTGAAGTGTTTTCACCGGGCAGAGTGACAGTTGCTGTTGCGCCTTTAGGCACAGTGAACTTCCACGTCCATTTGTCACCCTCATATTTCCACTCACTCTTTATCACTCCGGCAGCCGATTTGTATTCAGCTTTCATGTAGCCGAGACGCTTGTCTGGCAGCGGCTTCATTATGATGTGCTTGAAGCCCGGCTCGGCAGGGTCGGCGCTGATGCCTGCTGCTGTTTCCCACAGCCATTGGCACACGCAGCCGTAAGCATAGTGATTGAAACTGTTCATGCCCTGCGGCCCCATGCCTTTGTCCTTCATGTAGCTGTTCCAGCGCTCCCAGATTGTGGTTGCGCCATTGTCGACAGAGTAAAGCCAACTCGGGTTCTTATGCTGGAAAAGCAGGTTGTAGGCTATGTCCGCCATGCCGTTGTCGGTCAAAGTCTGCATAAGGATAGACGTGCCGAGGAAGCCGGTTTGCAGGCAGTTGTCGTGTTCGGCGAAGTTCTGACGCAGCCGTTTAATCATTTCTTCCCTTGCCGAGCCGTCGAGGATATTGTTCTTCAAGGCAAAGAGCGCAGGTGTCTGCATGGTGTTGAGCACGTCAATCTTGAACTTGCCGTCAGCGTCGAAGAACTGTTGCCTTATGTATGCCCTGGCGTTCTCTGCCATTTGGCGGTAACGTGCAGCATCACGGCCTGTAGCCTTTGCCATGTCTGCCATCATTTCAGCGTCAATGACCCAATAGCTTGCACTAAGATAATTCCAATAACCTAAAACATTGGCAGACAGCTTGCCGTTTGCATCCAAGAGGTTGCCACACGACTCATAGCTCAGCCAGTCTGCCCATTGATAGTTTCCGTTCTCAGCAGACAAGGCTTGATGGTCAAACTTTGTGTCATTGATGTGACCAATGTATTTTTCCATTGCCGCCCAGTTCTCGTTGACGATGGCTTTGTCGCCGAACTGTTTCCATACCGTCCACGGTACTATGATGCCGGCGTCAGCCCATCCCAGGCGCATCATGTCGGTATTGAATGCTCCATATTGCGCCAATGGAGCCACGCCCGGGAAGCCGCCAAGAGGTGACTGTGTGTCGCGCATGTCACGCATCCACTTGTGGAAGAAACGGTCGGTATTGGCAAAGAAGGTTCCTGTTTCACTGAACACCTGCGTATCGGCAGTCCAGCCAAGGCGTTCGTCACGCTGTGGGCAGTCGGTAGGCACAGAAAGATAGTTAGACCTTTGCCCCCAAACGGTGTTGGAGATAAGCTGGTTGATGTCCTTATTGCCAGTGGTTATAGTGCCTGTTTCCAATGATTTGGCTATAGATGTTACAGGCACAGAGCGGATTGACTTTATAGTTACATCGCCGTTGGCAGTAATGGTTACAAAGCGATAGCCAAAGAACGTGCATTCGGGATGGAACTTTACAAATCCGTCGGCATCGCCGAAAGTGTATTTCAAAATCATGCCCTTGTCAGGGATGCGAAGGTTCAGCCTGTGGCAGCTGCCCTCCGGCCCGTCCATGCCGCGGCTCTTGGCACCGTTGCCGTCGTTGAGAAGCTCTGCTGGCAGGCAGGTCAGCGTGACGCCGTCCTTTGCCTTGAACAGGAAGGCGGGCACGGCGGCAGCGTTCTGTCCAAAGTCTATGACAAGGTTTTCGCCTGCTTTGACCTCCATCTCCTCACCGTCTTTGTATTGGCGGCTTTTCACCACCTTTCCATAAGCGTCGGCAGAAGCACCTTCTACGTCTTTCCAAACGTATGCCTGGACAGGTTTCATTGCCAAGTCAGAGCGCATGTAAACCTCAGCGCCGGTTGACGGCAGAATCTGTCCTTTGAACTCATTGTTCGTTTCCGGCACGGAAAGCTTTTCGGGAGTTTCGTAGCCAGGCTTTATGCGTGCGTCGTATTCTTCTCCGTCAAATATGCCTGCATGCGTGACAGGGCCTGCAACGCCGGCTTTCCAATCTTTTGTATCGGTGCCGTAAAGCTTTTTTGAGCCATCGCTGAAAGTCAGTTCAAGCACTCCCCTGAACGCCACCTTCTTGCCAATCATGCCTATATGGTCGCCGGGAGTAATGATTTTGTCAGCCCACCAGCCTGGCGTTACCTGCACGGCAAGCAGGTTCTCAGCACCTGCCTTGCGCACGAATGCGTCAGTTACGTCATAGGTGAACGACCGCTTGGTCTTTGCATAATGGGTAAAGCCGGGCTTGAGCACTTCAGAGCCAATGGGCTTGCCATTTACATAGAGCACATAGACACCGAGCCCCGTGGTCATCCACTTTGCCGAGACCACTTTGCGTTCATTCCTCAGCGTAGACACAAACCAGCTGGAACCGTCGGCTGAACGTGGGTTCTGGTCGGCGCGCCATGTGGCAACAGGCGCATTGGCGGCAGAAATCCAAGCCGATGACTGCCATGCATTGTTGTCTAAGGCTGCTATGCGCTTGCCATAGCTTTTGTCAGCAGCAATGACAGTGGCGGGCAGCAAAGACAATAGCGCCATACACGCCATTGCCTTAAACAATATTTTTTTAGGTTTCATATATAAGAAGTATTAGGTTCTTTTGCGTGATGCCAGCAGGAGAGAAGCGTCTATTTCTTCAGTTCTTCCGGCAACTTAGGCATTGCGCCCTTTTGTGTGCAGACGTATGCACTGACCTTGACAGCAAGTTCATGAGCCTCTTGTATGGTTTTGCCTGAGAGAATAGCGGCTGTGAAAGCTCCTGTGAATGAGTCGCCTGCACCAACTGTATCGGCTACTTCGACCTTTGGTGTAGGCTTGAAGCTTGTCAAGTCGTTCGGAGCGAAGACATAGCTTCCGTTGGTGCCACATGTCAGCACAACCATCTTCAGATTGTAGCGGTGCATTATGATGCGGCATTTCTCCTCCATGTCAAGCCCTGGATAGTCGAACATGCGGCCGATGGTCACAAGTTCTTCATCGTTTATTTTCAGGATGTCGGCATGCTTTACTCCCTCGCTGAGTACTTCCTTGTTGTAGAAATTGCCGCGCAGGTTCACGTCGAATATCTTTACGCAGTCTTCCGGTGTAGCTTCAAGGAACTGGTGAATGGTCTCCCTCGATTCAGAGCTTCTTTGAGCCAAGGAGCCGAAGCACACGGCACGCGCCTCCTTTGCTATTGCTTTCATTTCGGGCGTGAAAGGAATATGGTCCCATGCCACGTTTGGCGTGAACGTATAGGTAGGCACGCCAGCCTCGTCGAGACTTACATTCACGGTGCCTGTGGGGTAAGCCACGCGCGGAATAATGTATTTCAGCCCGTTCTTATCGAATGTTGCCAAGGCTTGGTCGCCGAGGGCATCGTTGCCCACAGCGCTCACAGCCATAGCGTTGAAACCGAATTGACTTGCATGATAAGCGAAGTTGGCGGGAGCGCCGCCGAGCTTTGCGCCTTCGGGAAGCACGTCGTAAAGCACTTCTCCTAAACCGATAATCTGTCTCATAGTTTAGAGTCTCCTGTTTTTATTTACTTTTAATACTTTACCCTTTTAATAAATGTAAAGAGGTATAGCACGCCAACGCTCAATACAGCTACAGCACCCACCTGGCTTGCTACGGCATCGCTGGCGAAGCCCATGAGCAACGGGAAAATTGTGCCGCCGAACAAGCCCATTATCATCAAGCCGCTAATGGCGTTCTTCTTGTCGGGCATGTAGAGCATTGACTGCGTGAGAATCATTGAGAACACGTTGCTGTTGCCATAGCCTACGCAACCTATTCCGCAATAGAGAATCCACTTGGCAACTGCGGGGTCACTTGCTGTTGCCGCGCCTGTGAACATGCAAATCATGCCTATTGCCATTAGCGAGACACTTATGATGAAGAACGTGCGAGTTTTCAGTATGCGAAGGAAGTAGCTTCCTGTCAGGCAACCGACAGTACGGAACATGAAATACAGGCTTGTGGCGAATGCCGCGTCGTTGAGCGTCATCTGCGCATATTCTTGCAACAGCTTGGGAGAAGTGGTGTTGATGCCAACGTCGATGCCCACGTGGCACATGATGCCAAAGAAACAAAGCAGCACGTATGTGTTGCCGAGAAGCTTGAACGTGTCTACATAGTCTTTTGCCATCGACTTTTGTTCAGCAGGAGTCTCGTTGTCGTGCTTCTCCTCGTGTATCGGTGTGCCGGCAAGCAGCAATGATGCGAGAATGCCAATTGTCATGTATATCGGGAACAAAACGCGCCATCCAAGTCCGAGGTCAGGAATGCTTTGTGTTGCGCCCCACATGGCTATATACGGTGCCATGAACGAGGCTATTGCCTTGATGAACTGTCCGAAGGTAAGCGTTGAGGCAAGGTTGCCTTTCACGAGCGACGACACCAACGGGTTGAGCGAGGTTTGCATCAGGGTGTTGCCAATGCCGAGAAGTGAGAAGGATATAAGCATCATGGCGAGGCTTTCTGAGAAAATGGGCAGAAGCAACGACACAACGGTGATGAGGAGCGATAGCAACACTGTCTTCTTTCTGCCTATCTTGTTCATCAGCACGCCGGTTGGCACGGAGAATATCAAGAACCAGAAGAATACGAGCGACGGCATGATGTTGGCAATGGAGTCACTTAGACCTAAGTCTGCCTTCACATAGTTTGAAGCGATGCCTACTAAATCGACGAAGCCCATGGCGAAGAAGCAGAACATCACCGACACGAGCGCTAACTTGTTGGAATTGGAATTCGACATTTTTTTAGTTGATAGTTTATAAGTTATAAGTTTACTGCAAAGTTAAAAAAGAAATCGGAATAATCCCATAACTTTTTTGATTTATTTGTTCAAGTTTTAAAATCTTTGCCTTGACCGCCTGATATGATAAAGAAAACAGGCGGAAAACAAGGGCTTGAACTATGTCCGATTGTGAGTTAAGCCACTTGGCATTTAAGTCTGCGTGTCCTTTCGGTTGAGCACGTCCGCCGTATGAGAATGTCACGTTCGGCTTATGTGAGTGCTACGTACGGCGTGTGTAGGTGTTACGTACGGCGTGTGTAGGTGTTACGTACGGCG
>CAZZNO010000002.1:29453-33823 GCA_964655685.1 uncultured Prevotella sp. | reverse complement strand
ACGTACGGCGTGTGTAGGTGTTACGTACGGCGTGTGTAGGTGTTACGTACGGCGTGTGTAGGTGTTACGTACGGCGTTTGTAGATGCTACGTACGGCGTGCGTGAGCCTGACCTTCTCCCTGACTTATTGCCTTCACGGCTGCCGCCATGCAATCGTTTGCGCAATAATAATTGCAAATTGATTTAAATCATGCAACTACAAGCGGCGGATATTGCGTAATTTTGCGGCACAACAAATATATTACGTATGAAATACTTCTACCATCTTCTTATAGTTTTGCTTGCCATGCCTTTAGGCATGAGGGCACAGGGGTGGCCTGCCAACTATAGCGGCGTTATGCTCCAGGGTTTTTCCTGGGACTCTTATGCTGATACGCAGTGGACAAACCTTGAAAGCCAGGTTTCTGACTTCAAGGGCTATTTCGACCTCATTTGGGTGCCGCAGAGTGGCAAGTGCCTGGAGAATTATAACGTGATGGGCTATACACCTTATTATTATTTCGACCAGAATTCAAGTTTCGGCAGCGAGGCTCAATTGCGGTCAATGATTAAGACGTTTAAGGCGAACGGCATTGGCACCATAGCCGATGTGGTAATAAACCACCACAACACCAACGGATGGTTCGGTTTCCCTGCTGAGACCTATAAAGGCATGACTTATCAGTTTAAGTCTACCGACATAACGGCAAACGACGATGGTGGAGCAGCAAAGACCGAAGCCGATAAAGAAGGGGTGAAACTTAGTTCTAACAACGACGAAGGTGAAGACTGGAGCGGCATGCGCGATCTTGACCATAAGAGCCAGAACGTGCAGACGATAGTAAAGGCTTATGAGAATTTCCTCCTGAACGACCTTGGCTACACGGGCTTCCGTTATGACATGGTGAAAGGTTTCAACGGTTCCCATGTGGGCGATTATAATAAAGCGGCTGGCGTTAAATACTCTGTGGGCGAATGCTGGGACAGCAATGCAACCATTGAGAATTGGATTAACGCTACGGGCAAGCAGAGCGCGGCTTTCGACTTTCAGTTTAAGTACAATGTCCGTGATGCAGTGGACGGCAACGACTGGAGGCTGTTAAACAGCACCAACAACCTTGTGCACGACGCTGATTATCGCCAGTATGCCGTGACGTTTGTTGAAAATCATGACACCCAGGTCAGGGCAGACGGCAGCAGTAACGGCCCGTTGCGCAACCATGTACTTGCAGCAAATGCTTATATGCTTGCCATGCCTGGCACGCCGTGCGTTTTCCTGCCTCACTGGAAGGCATACAAGCAGGACATAAAAAGCATGATTAACGCCCGTAAGCTTGCCGGCATAACCAATACGAGCTCTTACGCTACTTTTGCAAGCTCATCGAGTATGCCAAGCTATTATGCCAACGCCGTACAAGGCAATAATGGCAAGCTTGTGGTCATGATAGGCCAGGCGTGGAGCGAGTCGCTCATGAAAGGATATACAAAGATATTGAGCGGAGACAATTATGCTTACTATCTTGGCAATGACATGGAGACGGCGTGGGCAGACAAGGCTTCGGGCGAGTATGTCGAGGCTTTCAAGGTTACCCTTACGGCAGTGTCTGCCACAACAGGCGTGCAGCTTGTTTACACCCTCGACGGCTCTGAGCCAACCGCAAGCAGCACCAAGGCAGCAAGCGGCACGCAGCTTGACATTACTTCTGACTGCACCTTGAAGGTCGGTCTGCTTAAGAACGGGCAGGTGAGCGCAATACAAACGCGTGACTATGTCATAAAGCCGTTTGAAGCACACAAGGCAACCGTCTATTTCAAGAATCCGAATTGGACTACGCCTGTTTATTTCTATGCTTGGGCTAATGATGGCAACAATACTCAGCTCAACGGCGCATGGCCTGGAAAGGTGGTTACTGCGACGGTAAAAGCAAACGGCGAAACTTGGTATTACCAAAGCTTCGACATTACGAGTGCCGACTATTCGTTTAATATCATCTTCGACCAAGGCAACGGCTTGAAGCAGACTGTGGATATTGGGCCAATCTCTGAAGACAAATATTATGAACTGAGCACAGAGAGCGGCGGCAAGTACACCGTTACTGACCTAACGTCTACAATCACCGGCATCAGCGACATTGCCGTCGGCAAAAAGGTTAATGCAGACAATGGGTGGTACAGCCTTTCGGGCGTGCGCATGTCCGCAAAGCCTGCGCGGAAGGGCATATACATCCATCAAGGGCATAAGGTAGTTGTGAGATAATGGATTTCCCTGATAGTTTAAAAACCCTTATCATGACCGTTTTACGATACTTTTTTACCATATTTGCCTTTTTCACAGGCTTCATGCATGCTGTTGCGCAAAAGTATGTGGGTGGCGACATCTCGCTTTTGCCGGAATATGAAAAGGCCGGAGCGACCTATTACACTCACACAGGTTCTGCCATAACAGATGTGCTTGGCTTTTTCAAAGAGCAAGGATGGAACGCAATGCGTGTCCGCCTTTTCGTAAATCCAAGCAATTACACGGCTTCAGACAAGGCTAATGTTTGCCAGGACCTTGACTATGTGAAGGCTCTCGGCAAGCGCATAAAGGATGCAGGCTTCAAGCTGATGCTCGACTTTCATTACTCCGATGGATGGGCAGACCCGGGCAAACAGTGGACTCCTGCTGCTTGGGTGTCGCTAAATGATGACCGGCTTGGGCAGAAACTTTACGATTATACAAAAGACGTCCTGCGGCAGATGAAAGAAGCCGGGGCTGAACCCGACTTCGTGCAGACCGGAAACGAGATTAGCTATGGCATGTTGTGGGGAGCTGAAAGTGCGTCGGTCAAGTACTATTGCTATCCGTCATCTTCCGCAAGCAACTGGGCTCGCTTCACCAACCTTTTGCAGCAGGCAACGAAAGCTACACGCGAGGAATGTCCGAATGCAAAGGTCATAATACACGTGGAGAGAGTTTCAACGTCGCAGCAGAAAGACAATGCCAATTATGCCGCTCTAAAGAACTTCTTTCGGAAAATGGCGGAAGCAAATATTGATTACGACATTATCGGGCTTAGCTATTATCCTTATTTTCACGGGACTATTGAAGAACTTGAAGGTGCCGTAAGCTATTTGGAAACTGCTTACCCTGACAAAAGCATCATGGTGGTTGAGGCTGGTTATCCATACGCCTGGGAGGTGGGTGGCACAACATTTGATTATACTGGGAAATATGCCTATTCTGACGAGGGGCAGAAAGCATTTACCGATGCTCTCGTGACCATGCTCAACAGGCACGGGCATGTGAATGGACTTTTCTGGTGGTGGCCTGAATATAATGCCAAGGGCACGAACCTTAGCGGATGGTATAATGCTCCTCTTTTCGATAGCCGCACGGGTTGCGCTACGTCAGCCCTTTCAGAGTTGAGATTGTTTAAAGGCGAAGCATCAGGTATAAAGTCCTTGCGCAATGGCAAGGCTGTGACAGACGGTAACTATTATAATCTGAACGGACAAGTGGCAAGTGCTCCGTTTCATGGCGTGTTCATACACGAGGGGAAAAAGATAGTGAAGAAGTAAACACACAAAGAGAGCACCAATATGAAGAAACTGTTGTTAATCCTTATTTCAATTTTCTGTATGACTACAACTCAAGCAGGGAAAGTTCAAACTTCGAAGCCAAAGGCAAAAAGTTCAATGCGCGTAGACCCGACTGACTGGTATGTCGGCATGAAAGATCCTTCCTTGCAGCTTATGTTTTATGGCAAGGGTGTGAGGGATGTTAAAAGCGTAACCACCGATTATCCTGGCGTCAAGGTGGATTCGGTAGTCAGGCTCGATTCTCCCAATTACCTGTTCGTTTACTTGAACATAAAAGATGCAAAGGCTGGGGAAATGACTCTTAGGCTTGACAAGCAGAAGGTGAAATACACGTTGAAGGAGCGCGCCATGCGTGGCGAAGACCATAAAGGCTTCAGCAATGCCGATGTCCTCTATTTGCTTATGCCCGACCGCTTTGCCAACGGCGACCCGAAGAATGATGTCGTGAAGGGCATGAACACTGAGGTGTGTGACCGCACGAAGCCGTCGTTAAGGCATGGTGGTGATTTGGAAGGAATACGTCAGCATCTCGATTATTTCAAGGAACTGGGAGTCACAGCCCTCTGGTTTACGCCCGTTTTGGAGAATAACTCGCCTGACAGTAATGGCTTCAGCACATATCATGGCTATGCTACGACCGACTATTATCGTGTAGACCCGCGTTTCGGGACTAACGACGAATACGTACGGCTCGTAAAAGAGGCTCATGCAAAAGGGCTGAAGGTGGTGATGGACATGATTTTCAACCATTGCGGCTTTGAGCATCCTTGGGTGGCGGACATGCCTTCGAAGGATTGGTTTAATACGCC
>CAZZNO010000002.1:27933-29353 GCA_964655685.1 uncultured Prevotella sp. | reverse complement strand
GGCGAAACGTGGGTGGCTGAGCCGCCTTATACGGCTGCCTGGCAGAAAGACTCGAAGAACGCGAAGGTAAACAGCTTTCTTAAGACAGTGATGGACTTCTCCTTCTTTGACAAGCTTGACAAGGCTAAGCGCGAGGAAACCGATGACTGGTGGAATGGCTTTAACCGCATTTACAATTCGCTTTGCTACGATTACCTTTATCCTAATCCGTCGAGTGTGCTTGCCTTTATAGAAAATCATGACACCGACCGCTTCCTTGGCAAGGGCAAAGACTCTACGATGCTTAAGCAAGGGCTTGCGCTTCTGCTTACCATAAACCGTATTCCGCAGCTCTACTATGGTACGGAGGTGCTTATGAACGGCACAAAGGAAGTGACCGACGGCTATGTTCGCAAGGATTTCCCCGGTGGCTTCTCGGGCGACACGCACAATTGCTTTACCGCCGAAGGCCGCACAAAGGCTGAGAATGCAATGTTTGAATGGGAAAGCCGACTGCTCCATTGGAGGCAGGGGAACGAGGTCATAACGAAAGGTTCGCAGACGCAGTTTATTCCCTATAAGGGCGTTTATGTCATTGCGCGCCAGTATAATGGCAGGAATGTAATGACCATCATTAACGGCAAGCGTTCCGATAACGAGCTTCATGTCTCTCGTTATGTGGAGATTATAGGAAACCATACATCTGCAAAGAATGTCATTACCGGCGAAACTGTAGATTTGACCAAGAATATACCTTTGACGCAGAGGGAGGCTCTCGTAATAGAGTTTTAGGAAATAATGTTTTATAGGAGTGTATGAAAAGAGCTGCATCAAATAAGTCATTTAGGCTTTTTTGATGTAGCTCTTTCTTTGTCTTTCAGTATAGTAAAACCAATCCAGCTATTGCGGCGTAGCAAATCATGCGGATTGGGTTTATCTTTAGCCACATAGTGCCTACGAAGGTAGCGGCAAAAAGCATTATGCTTATGCAGAATTGCCATAGGTTTACAGTAGGTGAGCCGAAGTTCTCGCTGTTTAGAAGCATAATCGTGGCGGCTGCAAGCAGGCCTACAACAGCAGGGCGCAGTCCTGTGAAGATGCTTTGCACTACTTGCGTCTTCATGTATTTCATAAACATCTTGCTGATTAGTATCATGAGTATGAAAGACGGAAGCACAAGCGAGAATGTGGACGTGAACGAGCCGAGTATGGCAAGGGCATTGCCCATTCCGGCGTTGTGGATGGCTGTATAACCACAATAGGTCGCCGAGTTGATGCCTATTGGTCCCGGGGTCATCTGGCTTATAGCCACTATGTTAGTAAATTCTGCCGTTGACAGCCAATGGTGGTTGTGCACGGTCTCCATCTGTATGAGTGACAGCATGCCGTATCCGCCGCCGAAGCCGAACAGCCCAATCTTGAAGAATGTCCAAAAGAGTTG
>CAZZNO010000002.1:26074-27833 GCA_964655685.1 uncultured Prevotella sp. | reverse complement strand
ATATCCTCCCAGTCCTGCTGCAATGATAATCCATATAGGGTTTACCTTAAGGGCACAGATGAGGATGGCGCAGGCTATCGGAATCCAGCAATTGCCGAGATGTATCTTTGCGCTTTTGGCAAGATTGAATGTTGGGACGGCTATTAGTGCCACCACAGCCGGGCGTACGCCGTTGAACATGGCTGCAATCCAGTGTATCTCCATGAACTGTCGGAAGACCATTGCAATCAGTAATATGATGATGAATGATGGCAGTACGGCACCAAGTGTGGTGCATAGCGCACCTTTCTCCCCGCGTATCTTATAGCCTATGAATGTGGCGATGTTTGCGGCGAATACGCCCGGGCAGCTTTGGGCAATGGCTATAAGGTCAAGGAAGTCTTCTTCCTTTATCCATTTGTTCTTTTCCACAACCTCTGCCTGTATTATTGGAATCATGGCATAGCCACCACCAAGGGTAAAGGCTCCAATGCGGAAAAAAGTAAAAAACAGTTTCTTATACATCGTTTGGGGAACTAAAAGAATTATAGGCCAATGCACAAGCAACTTATCGTTTACATTGTAATGGCCTTTAATTCTTATAATTCCTTTAATTCTAATTGATTACTTCGTTTTCTCTTCAATCCACTTCCTTGCGTTGACAAATGCCTCAATCCACGGCGTTATGTCATCATTGACATGGTTAGCCAGGTAATAGGCGTTTTGCCAAGGGAAGATGGCGCGCTCGGGGTGCGGCATCATGGCAAGGTGACGACCGTCGGCAGAGCAGATGCCGGCAACATTATAGTCGGAACCGTTCGGGTTGCCGGGATATTCGGCGTAGTTATACTTAGCCACAATATTGTAATGGTCTTCCGGCTCTGGGAGATAGAAACGGCCTTCTCCGTGTGCTACCCAGATGCCGAGCTTGTCGCCGCTCAGCGAGCCAAGCATGACGCTCTTGTTCTGTGGAATGCTCAAGCCGAGGAATGCGCTTTCAAACTTCTGGCTCACATTGTGCGTGAGGTGGGCGCGGTGCTTGTGCTCAGGATTGATGAGGTTAAGCTCCACCATCAGCTGGCAGCCGTTGCAGATACCGAGAGACAGCGTGTCTTCGCGGGCATAGAACTTGTCCAAAGCCTCCTTTGCCTTGGGGTTGTAAAGGAATGCGCCTGCCCAACCCTTTGCCGAGCCCAGCACGTCGCTGTTGGAGAAACCGCCGCAGAAGACTATCATGTTGACTTCCTCCAGCGTCTCGCGTCCGCTTATGAGGTCGGTCATCATTACGTCCTTTACCTCAAAGCCGGCAAGCCAAAGCGTGTAAGCCATCTCACGGTCGCCGTTGGTGCCTTTCTCCCTAATGATGGCAGCTGTTGGCTTATGGGCGTTCTTGCTGTCTTTTTCTTTCCAGCGGTCGGGGCTGATGCCATACTGTGAGAACTTGCCTGTGAAGCCGGTATTGAACTTGAACTCCAGCGGCTGCTTTTTGTAGTTAAGGAAGCGCTTGCGTGCCATGCCGTTCATGCTCTGGCGGCAGTCAAGCAGGTATGATGTCTTATACCATGTGTCGCGCAAAGCATCGATGTCGAACTCGTGCTTCCAGCTGTCCTTGATGACAACAATCTTGCGCTCGTTTGGCATAGGATAGGCAATCTTTGCGTAGCCGACACCTGCATCTTCCAAGTACTGCTTTAGCTCACGCTTGTGGGTATCGGAAACCTGGATTACTACGCCAGGGTTTTCTGCAAAGAGCATCTTTATGATGTCGTTTTGTGGAAGT
>CAZZNO010000002.1:22984-25974 GCA_964655685.1 uncultured Prevotella sp. | reverse complement strand
CCTGCCGAAATGTCGTGTCCAGCCATAATCCAGCCTTTCTTTATGAGGTGCTGGATAGCGTTGAAGCAGTCGGCGAAATACTCTGAGTTCTTCACCGTTGGCACGTCAGAACCTATCTTGCCAAGCGTCTGGGCGAAGGCAGAGCCTCCGAGCCTTTGCTGGTCGAAGCTGAAGTCGATGTAATATAAAGATGAGTTCTTGTCGTTCACCAAAACAGGGCTTACCACCTTGCGCACGTCGCTCACCTCTGCGCCCGATGTTACTATTACGGTGCCAGGGGCAATAATCTTAGAGCCGTCGGGATATTGCTGGCTCAGAGACAGGGAGTCTTTACCCGTAGGTACGTTGAGCCCAAGTGAGCAGCAGAAGTCAGAGAGAGCTTGCACAGCGTCATAGAGCCTTGCGTCTTCGCCCTTCTGTGAGCGGCAAGGCCACATCCAGTTGGCTGAAAGATTAATGTTCTCTATAGGATAGGGGTGATCCTTGTCGGTTGCCACCGGGGCCCAGACAATGTTAGTGAGGCTTTCAGCCACTGACAGTACGCTGCCTGCTGCCGGGTCTGCCATGCCGGCTTGTGGCGCATGGCCCAGTGCCGTTGCTATGCCAGCCTTGCCACGATAGTCAAGAGCCACAACGCCGCAGTCGCTCAGCGGCAACTGTATCTGTCCCTGTGTCTGCTGGCGTGCTATCTTGCCCGTAACCGAGCGGTCAACCTTGTTTGTCAGCCAGTCCTTGCATGCTACGGCTTCCAGTTGCAACACATTGTCAAGATATTCGTCTATCTTGTTGAGGCTGTAAGTAGCGTCCTCATAGTGGTGCAGCACAGTCTCGTCTTTCATGACTGTCTTTGGCGAATGACCGAACATCTGCGCCACGTCGAGGTCGAAAGGCTTCACGCCGTCGCCCTGTACAAAAGAGAAATGGGCGTCGCCCGTCGTCTTGCCTACCACATAGAATGGCGCCCGCTCGCGCTCGGCAATTTTGCGCACGCGCTCCACGTGGTTATCGTCTATGAGCAGTCCCATGCGTTCCTGGCTCTCGTTTGCAATTATTTCCTTTGCCGAGAGGGTCTTGTCGCCTATGGGCAGCTTGGTCATGTCAATCTCGCCGCCACAGTCTTCTACGAGCTCAGAGAGGCAGTTGAGGTGGCCTGCCGAGCCGTGGTCGTGGATAGAAGTCACGGGGTTGTTGTCTGCTTCAACCAATGCACGCACTAGGTTGTAGGCTCGCTTTTGCATTTCGGGGTTTGCGCGCTGTACGGCATTCAGCTCCACAGCAGTGCCATAGCGGCCTGTGTCTACTGACGACACTGAGCCACCGCCAAGTCCTATGCGGTAGTTGTCGCCACCCACCACTACGATGTCTTCTCCCGGCTGAGGCTCCTTCTTCAGGCAGTCGCGCTTCTTGCCATAGCCCACGCCGCCTGCGAGCATGATCACTTTGTCGTAGCCGTAGATTTGAGATGCTTCGCCACCATTGAGTTGGACGGGTGTGCTGTCGGGCTTTGCAGCCGTATCTTTTGTTGATGTTTGATATTCGAAAGTAAGTACAGAACCGGTAATCAGCGGCTGCCCGAACTTGTTTCCGAAATCGCTTGCGCCATTAGATGCTTTGATAAGAATCTCCTCCGGCGTTTGATACAGCCACTTTCTTGCGGGGATGCGCTTCTCCCACTCTCTTCCTTCGCCGTCTTGCTGTGCAGCATCTCCCTTCCCTGCAGGTGAGGCGCTGGAGGTTGGGTCAGTCTCCACTCTCGGATAGCTTGTCATGTAAACCGCCGTGCCGGCTATAGGCCACGAGCCTGTGCCACCGCCCATGCGGTCGCGAATCTCGCCGCCGGTACCCGTTGCGGCACCGTTGAACGGCTCCACGGTAGTTGGGAAGTTGTGGGTTTCAGCCTTCAAGGAGATGACGCTCTCTATAGGCTTCACTCTGAAGAAGTCAGACGTGGTTTGGTCTTCCGGCGCAAACTGCTCTACAACGGGGCCTTGCGCAAACGCGACATTGTCTTTATAGGCTGAGAGAATCTTGCCTTGGTGCTCCTTTGTGGTCTTCTTTATAAGTGCAAAGAGCGACGAGGGGCGTTCTTCGCCGTCAATGATGAACGTGCCGCCGAAAATCTTGTGGCGGCAGTGCTCCGAATTGATTTGGGCGAAGCCGAAAATCTCGCTGTCTGTCAGAGGGCGTCCGTTCTCCTTTTCTATCTTGTGCAGGTATTCTATCTCCTCAGGGCTGAGCGCCAAGCCCTCCTCCTCATTATATTTTTCGATGTCGTCCACGTGCTTTATAGGCTCCGGCTCGTGGTCGATGGTGAAGATGTGCTGGTCGAGCCCGTGATACATGCGTTGCAGCATGCGGTCGTGCTCGGCATCTTCGTTCTTTACTGGGAAATATTCCTCAATGCGCGTGATGCCTTTCAGGCTCATGTTTTGGGTTATCTCAACGGCATTGGTGCTCCACGGGGTAATCATCTCGCGGCGTGGCCCCACGAAGAAACCGTCGAGCCTGTCGCCTCTGATAGGCTGGGCGTCGCCGTAGAGCCAGCTCAGAGCTTGCTTCTCCTGTTCGCTTGGTTGGTGGTCAATCTCTGTGGCAATGATGTTCTCCTTGGAAGTCCTGAAGAAAAGAATCATAATCTGTAATGATTTATAAGTGTATGAATTGCAGTTGCAAAATTAGCTTTTTTTTTTCTATTACGTACAATGTAACTGCTTTTTTTCGCTTCAAATCTGGTAGAAACGGGCGGTGGAGGGATAAAAAGCGTGCGGAGTCTTATGTCGGGAACTATGGGACTTAGTCAGGACGGTGATGGATTTATAAATAAAACTGACAAAAAACAGGGGGTATCGAAATAGGTCTAAAAAATGAAGAAAAACAAGAGTCGGGATGGCGTTCGGCTGTCCAAGGATGCTCAACCGCCGCGCGTGGATTGTAAGTACGGCGTAATTGCGTCGTCTGTACGGCGCAAATGAGTAATAAATACGGCGTAC
>CAZZNO010000002.1:0-22884 GCA_964655685.1 uncultured Prevotella sp. | reverse complement strand
TTTACGCCGTAAAGAAGGTGCGGAAAAGCAATGAATTTTACGGTATTTCTTCAACTGACTGTCTATCAATAGATTGCAAATTAGGCTGAGAATCGCGTATTTGCGACCGAACCACTTCGTTGTTGCAAATACGCGATTCTCAGAGAGGGTGTTGTAAATTTCTTTCATGCGAAATAATCGTTGTGTAGCTGCTTTTTATATGCATTAGAGCGTATATATTGAAAATACGAATTTTTTGACTCACGTCAATGATGCAAATCAATAAAAACAGTGCAAACGATTGCGCAACGAATAGCTGAAAATTTGTGCAAAAACTTGATTTTGAAGCTAAAACATGCTTATCTTTGCAACGTGAAAGTTGAGGTATGAACTTAAAAACACATAAACAACAATAAAAACGTAAATGATGAAGCAGGTAAAAATTAAGATGCCTCGCAGGGCACTCGTTCTCACCGGAGGGCTTTTGCTGGCGGCAAGTTCCTGGGCACAGACAGGTGCCATCAAGGGACAAGTAAAGGATGCTTCGGGCGAACCCCTTATGGGTGCCACTATCACTGCTAACGGTAAGGCCGTGGGCATTACTGACATGGATGGCAACTATTCGGTTGACGTAGCCCCGGGCACTCAGCTCACTATCACCTACCTTGGCATGACTCCGAAGACTGTGTCGGCAAGCAATGGCGCAGTGGTCACTCTCGTTGATGACTCAAAGGCATTGAACGAGGTCGTGGTCATCGGCTATGGCCGTGCAAAGAAAAGCGACCTCACCGGTTCGGTGACGGCAATGAAGCCTGATGACTTGTCAAAGGGTATCACAAACAACGCCTCGGACATGCTCGTAGGCAAGATTGCAGGTGTCGACGTGCAAACGGCTGGCGGTGCTCCGGGTGCCGGAGCCCAGATACGCATACGTGGCGGTGCGTCGCTAAACGCCTCTAACGACCCTCTGTATGTAATCGACGGTCTCGTGATTGACAACAACACGGCGAAGGGTATGAGTAATATCCTCGCTATGGTCAACCCTGGCGACATCGAGAGCTTCACCGTGTTGAAGGACGCTTCGGCAACTGCCATATACGGTAGCCGTGCTTCAAACGGTGTCATCATTATCACGACAAAGAAAGGCCGCGCCGGTTCGGCTCCGAAGGTGAGCTACAATGGCGACGTGACCGTGTCGACTACTCAAAAAAGATACGACGTGCTCAATGCCGCCGACTATAAGAAGGTGGTCAGCTCTGTCAATGGTCTCGACGCTTCGCTCCTTGGCAATGCCGATACTGACTGGCAGGATCAGATTTTCCGCGTGGCTACGTCGACAAGCCACAACATTGCCATTACCGGCGGTTTGAAGAACATGCCATACCGCATTTCCGGCGGCTATCAGTATGACGAAGGTATCATCCGCACGTCGAGCATGAACCGTTGGAATACTGCCGTGAACCTGAATCCTTCTTTCATGCACGAGCATTTGCAATTTAACATTAATGCCAAGTACATGTATGAGAAAGACCGTTATGCCGACGGCAGTGGCGCTGTAGGCGCAGCCCTGAGCATGGATCCTACACGCCCTGTGTATGCAGACATCATGGAGACAGGCGGTTACTATCAGTCTATAGTTGGAAAGCCAAGCGACTTCACCGACCCTAACTGGAAGTACAATACCAACTCTAATGCAGCGCAGAACCCTGTGGCGTTGCTCAACTTAAAGAAAGACATAGCCCAGTCGCGTGACTTCAGCGCTAATATTGAGGGCGACTACAAGATTCACGGCTTTGAGGACTTGCACATACATGCTAACCTTGGCGGCAAGTACACCAACACAGGCGAGGAAGAAGTAAATTCTCCTTATTCATACAGCAACAACTACTATGGCTGGGCAGGCATCACACGCGTCTATCAGTATAATATGATTGGCAATGCGTATGCTGAATACCAGCACAAGTTTGGCGTTCATGACATCGACATCATGGGCGGCGCTGAGCAGAGCCATTACCATCGCACAGGCTATAACGAAGGCTATGGCACCGATGCCTATCTTCGCAAGACCAATCCTACGCTTGGCGATGATGGCTATTACAATTGGCAGCATAACCCGTCAAAGCGTCCTGAACAGCAGTGGAAGACCCACAACTCGCTGGTGTCATACTTTGGCCGTTTCAACTATAACCTTCTCGACCGCTATCTTCTTACGGCAACGTTCCGTGCCGACGGCAGCTCTCGTTTCCGCAAAGGCAAGAAGTGGGGCTATTTCCCGTCTGCCGCTTTCGCATGGAAGATTAACAATGAGCCGTTCATGAAAGACCTTACGTGGGTTGACGACTTCAAGCTCCGCCTCGGCTGGGGTAAGACAGGTCAGCAGAACGGCATCGACGACTTCTATTACGCTCCTCTTTATGTGTCGGGCAATTCTTACGCACAGTATCCTTTCGGCAATGATTATAACATGACCGTAAGGCCAACACAATTCAACGCTGACCTCACATGGGAGAAAACAACCACTTACAATGCCGGTATTGACTTCTCTGCCCTCAATGGCCGCTTCTCGGTAAACCTTGACGGCTACTACCGCAAGACCACCGACCTGCTTGCCACTGTCACAGTGCCGGCTATGACATCGCTTGGCAACCAAATGCTTAAGAACATTGGTTCGCTTAAGAACTACGGCCTTGAGGCTAACTTCGACGTGCGTCCTATCGTGACGAAGGACTTCACATGGGAGCTCACTTATAATGTGGGCTGGAACCACAATGAGATTACCGAGCTTGATGCAGGTTCACAAGACTGGGTTTGGGCTGACGGAACAGCTTCTCGTGGTAACAACACGCAGCTTAAGCGAAACAAGGTAGGCGAGCCTGTAGGTTCTTTCTTCGTTTACCAGCAAGTTTATGACAAGGACGGCAAACCTATAGAGGGCTTGTATGTAGACCGTAACGGCGACGGACAAATCAACGACGACGACCGCTACTATTATAAAGACCCTGCTCCGAAGGTAATTATGGGTCTCACTACAAAGTTCATTTGGAGGAACTGGGACCTCAGTGCCGCTTTCCATGCTTCAATAGGCAACTATGTCTATTACAACTTCTTGGCAAGCCATGCAACCATCAGTGCTTCCGGCCTGTACAGCAACAGCTCATTCAGCAATACCACTCCTGAGGCTGTGGCACTTGGCTTCACCGGCATTACGGCTGCTCCAAGCTATTTGAGCGACTATTTCATTCGCAATGCATCTTACATCAAGTGCACCAACATTACTCTTGGCTACAGCTTCAGCAATCTTGGTGGCAGCGCAATAGGCGGACGCATCTATTTCACGGCTCAGAACCCGTTTATTATAACAAAGTATGACGGCCTTGACCCAGAGGTAAGCGACGGCATAGACAAGAACCCGTATCCGCGGCCAATGAGCTTCCAGTTGGGCGTAAACCTCAACTTCTAAAAATATTAAAGGACAAATTCAATTATGAAATACATATTTTTAAAGTCTGTGGCAGCCGGGCTACTGCTCTTTGGTCTGGCTTCTTGTGCGGACGAACTCAATATCCATTCCATCGACCCCAAATCATCACCTACGTATGATGTGAAGGCACTTCTTGCAAAGCAGTATGCTACGTTGGGCTTGACCGGTCAGCAGGGGCCTGCCGGCAATGGCGACCTGCAAGGACAGGACGAAGGCGAGAGCGGCTTCTACCGTACAATCTTCAATTTGCAGGAGATGTGCTCCGATGAGGTGGCATGGGCTTGGCAAACCGATACCGATGTGCCTAACATCACGAACATAGCATGGACTTCCAGCTCAACACGATGCAACTGGGCTTACCAGCGTCTTGCTTATGACATAACACTTTATAATCAGTTCATTTCCGAGCAGAGCGGAAGCCAGAGCGAAGACGTAATTGCCGAGGTGAGGTTCTTGCGTGCCCTCAATTATTATTACTTCCTCGACCTGTTCCATAAGGCTCCGTTCAAGGATACATATAACACAGAACTGCCTACACAGCTTGAAGGCAAGGCTCTCTATGACTGGCTTGACAAGGAGCTGACCGACATAGAAGGAAAGCTTAAGCCAATTGGCGCATATAACAATGCTGCCAACTTCGGCAGGGCAGACAAAGGCGCAGCCCTTGCCCTTCATGCTCAGCTTGCGCTCAACTCTGCGGTTTACACCGACGGGCAGACCAACGACTACCAAAAGTGCAAGGAGTATTGCGACGAGATTATCAATAGTGGCGCTTATGCACTGTCTACGACAGCCAAGAACGGCTACTCCGGCTATGAGCAGGTGTTCATGGGCGACAACGACGAGAACGAGCAGGCTATGAAGGAGATTATCTTCCCGATACGCCAAGACGGAAAGAACACAAGGGAGTATTCAGGCTCGACAATGCTTGTTAGCTCTATGCGCATTGCGGGTATGCCTTATTCAGGCACGTCAAACTATTGGAGCTGCTACTTCTCACGCAAGAATCTCGTGGAGAAGTTCTTCCCCAATGATGATATTCCAATGGCTGCCTCTGACGCTACGGCTGCAAAAGACGCTGACGATGCCATAGCCAAGGACGCTGCCGCAGGCATAAGCACAAGGGATGTCATAGCAAAGGCTGGTGATGACCGTGCACTGTTCTACATGGGCACCGGTGGCGGAATACGCACGCTGAGCCCTGGCAGACAGATAACGGGCTTCCTCAATGGCGCTTCCATCGTCAAGTGGCAGAACCTGCGCTCTGACAATTCTAATCCTCACGACGGTTCATATTCTGACACCGACATTCCTTTGCTTCGTCTTGGCACTATATACCTTACGCGTGCTGAGGCAGAATGGAGGCTTGGACAAAACGACGCGGCTCTTGCCGACATACAAACTCTACAGCGTAGGGCAAACCGCTCGGTGCTTTCTACTTCTGCTGATGAGCAGACCATTATTGACGAATGGGCTCGCGAGTGCTATACTGAAGGCCGTCGCCGCAGCGACCTCGTGCGCTTTGGCTATTTCACAGGTTCGCGCTATCTTTGGGACTTCAAAGGCGGACAAGCCGGCGGTACCGGTGTTGACAGCCACTACAACGTTTATCCTATCCCGGCAACAGACTTGGCAAGCAATCCAAACATGACCCAGAACAAAGGCTACTAAATGCATAATTCATAATGCATAATTAGTAATTCCATAATTCATAATGCATAATTAGTAAAATGAAAAATATATTCAAACTAATGTTGCTGCCCGCTATGACTCTGCCATTGCTCTTTACCTCGTGTGACGAGGATCGCGACAGCAACCCAACGTTGGATTTGAGCCATGTGGCACAGGGCTTCGTACTCAATACACCGTCATTTGCTCAAAACAACACTTACGACCTTGTGGCAGCAAACAGCCTGACACTCACGTGCACGCAGCCAAACTATGGCGAAGGGGTGCCTTACGTGGTGCGTTATTATGTGCAGGTAGCCATTGACAATGCGTTTGTCAACGATACGACGGTTACCCATAAGGAGCTGTCGACTTCATACACCACTGCAAAGATGGCAGTAGACGCTGCCGAACTTAACGATGCTGTGGTGAGTATGTATCAGACGGCAAATCCGGATGAGGCACTGGTGCCTGAAGATATGCCTGTATACCTTAGGTTGCGCGCCGTGATAGACGGAACTAACGACCCGTATCTTGGACAGACTTACTCTAATGTCATCACCTTGCCGCATGTGAAGGCTACCTATGAGGCTCCTGATGCTACATATCCCGACAACCTTTATGTGGTAGGCTCGTCCATTCAGACGGCTTGGACAAGCTGGAAGACCGTGCCTCCTGTTTACGGACTCACCGGAAACTACTATACCATGATATACGTTCCTGCCGGCGGAAGCTTCAAGTGGGGCACATTCAACAACGACTGGCGTGGCTATGACCGCCTTGCAAGCGTTGTGGACAAGGCAAATGCAGGAGTGTCAGACTTGACTGATGACAACCACAACATAGGAATTGCCAACGGTGGCTGGTATGTGCTTCACTTTGTTGGTGAGATTGCAGCAGACAAGAAAAACATTTCCTACACTCTTACCATTTACCCGGGTGCAGCCTACATTATCGGCGCTGCGGCAGGAGGCTCATGGACTGACGGGGATGCAGCCTGGGCTTTGAAGGCTCCTGCTGACCAGACAGGCAACTGGGAGTCGCCGGCATTTACAGGCGCAGGCGAGCTTCGTGCTTACATCAAGATTCCTGGAATAGACTGGTGGCGCACCGAGTTCTCTATTTACAAGGGCAACTGCTTCTGGCGCAATGCTGATATTCCGGACAACTGGGCAAGCAATGTTGGTGCCGACTATTCTGTGCAGGTGAGTGCAGGGCAGAAACTCTATGTCAACTTTGACCAGAACACGGCTGAGGTTAAGTAACTTGGTATTCAAGTCCATGCTTTTTGGTTGGCTGCTGATGAGGTTGCCAATCAAAAAGCATGGAGCCAAGAGCTGTAAAACTATAAACTAAGAAAAAGCAATGAAAAAGACTTTTATATATAGCATGGCAGCCTTTGCGGGCATCGCACTTGCTTCATGCAATGGCGACTATGACGATTGGGCAAGTCCGCAAGCCTATGGCAAGGAAGACGCTGCCGCAAAATATGGCGTTAGCTTTAGTGCCGGTCCTGAGGCTAACAGCGTTATGCCTGACGAGGATGACGAGGTGCATCTTGTGACCGTGTCGTCGAGCAATGACGGCGTGTCCGGCTTTACGCTCAAGACTTTATCTATAAATGGTGAAGCTGTCAATGGCACGATGGTAGGCAATGACGTTGTTGTTGATGCCACCGACCTTGAAAAGCTTGCCATGACGCAGAATGACTCACGCGCTGCCGTAGCCCGTGATATTGACGTCAAGGCTACCGTGTCAATCAACATGACATCGGGTGATGCCGTCGTGGCAGATGTAGAAGGAAACGTGCCATGTACGGTCACGCCGCACGCCACTCCTGCCATTGACAGCAAAGGCTATTATCTCCTTGGCAACTTCAAGGAGAATGGTTCCGGTTGGGACCTCAAGTCTCCTGTTTGGATGACAAGCAACGGTGACGGCACGTACACGGCAACGGTCAACACTACTGGCGACGGTGACAACTGGTTTAAGTTTTATAGCGGAAGCCAGTATAGCGAAACCGATTGGGATGTCGTCAATGCCGGGCAGATGGGTTGTGAGGTCAATGGTGACAAAGCTCTGCACAACTTCGTGGTTTATGAAGGTGACCCTCTGTACGGCAGCGTCCAGACAGCTGTCATAAGCGGGCAGGGTCAGTTCAAAGTAACTCTTGACATGAACAACCTGACATACACTGTTACACGTGCTGAGAGTATGTATTATATTGTTGGCAATATCAATAACCCTACTTGGAACACGGATGCTTGCCGTAAGGACATGTTCTATGCTGAAGGCGGCAACATATACAGCTACACCACTCAGTGGAATGGCGCATGGGACTTGAAGATTTGGGAAAGCAAGAATATTGGCGACTGGTCAAAGGCTTGGGGCACGGCAGTTGATGGCGACGGCTCGGCTTCAGGCACTCTTATCAACAACAGTTCCAACTCCTTCCAGGCACCTGCCAAAGGCTATTATACGCTCACTGTCAATATGAATGACAATACCTACACATGGACGAAACTTGATAACCAAGCACCTGCCGTGTACACCCATGTGTCGCTCATAGGCGACTTCAACAGCTGGGGAGGCGACGTTGACATGACGCAGGAGGTAAATGCTCCTCACAACTGGTATGCACGCGTTACGATTCCTTCAGACGGCGGCTTGAAATTCCGTGCAAACCACGGATGGGACGTAAGCTGGGGCACATCGGCTGACGACAAGAGCAAGGCAATAGGTGATGTTTACTATCTATCTACAGGAGGTGAGAATATCACAGTTCCGGCAGGCACCTACGACTTCTACCTGAACGACATTACAGGTCGCTGGAACATTGTTCCGGTAAAGTAAACTTAAACAATTTAACTTTTGAAAAGCCGGTGGCGGCATGCGTTCTTGTGGTGCATGCCGCCTTTTCTTTATGCTCTCTGTGCAACATCTTTTTCCTTGCGCAATCGTTTGCATGATTTAAATCAATAAAAATATCTTTTTTCATGCGCCATATCAATAGTTTTTCATACTTTTGCACAGCAATCATAATAATGAATCTAAAGGCAAGATATGGGATTGACTTCTATTACGATGAAGGACATAGCCGAGGCGTTGGGAGTTTCGGTGGCAACTGTATCGCGAGCTTTGAAGAATAGTCCGCGTATAAGTCAGGAACAGCGTGAGAAAATTCAGGCTTATGCCACGGAGCACAATTACTACCCCAATGTGCTTGCTGAGAGCTTGCGCAACAGCCGCGTGAAGCCGTTGAAAGTCATTGGCGTGATAGTGCCGCAGTTTGAGCACTTTTATTTCTCGTCGGTTCTCAGGGGAATAGACCAAGAAGCTTTGTCGCGTGGCTATACCATAATGGTAGGTGAGAGCATGGACGAATATGAGCGTGAGGAACTGCTTTGCAAGCGTTTCTATGAGAATAAGGTTTGCGGAGTGATTGTCTCACAAGCCAAGAACACCACCAAATATGAGCATTTCAACAAGCTCATAGGTCATGGTTTGCCGCTCGTGTTTTACGACCGCATCTGCACAGGCATCAATTGCGACCGTGTGGTAGTAGACGATTATCAGGGAGCCTACAATGCTGTCAAGCATCTTATCGACACCGGTTGCCGACGCATAGCGTTCTATGGTTCTCCCATGACAATGGAAATTTCCAAAAACCGATATAACGGCTACCGTGATGCTCTTTTGAAGGCACGCTTGAAGCCGGAGGAACGCTTCTTCCGAATATGCGACAACCGCACTGACGCTGAGGCAATAACGCCGGAGATACTGTCGCAGGAGGAAATACCCGATGCTTTTTTCGCTGTAAACGACGATACGGCTATCGGCATTCTTTACACCGCCAAGCGAATGGGCTACCGTGTGCCGGAAGACATCAGCATCTGTGGCTTTACCAATGGGCAACGTGCCGTAGCCTGTGACCCGATGCTCACTACTGTGGAGCAACGTGGCGAAAGGGTAGGAGAAGAAGCTGCCAACATCCTTATAAGCAAGGTTGAGGGAGAAATACCTATGAGCCGCGTAGAGAAAAGAGTGGTGAGAACCAGGCTGGTAATAAGAGGGACGACAAGATGACAACGACCTTGCACAAGTCTTTGAATTAAAAGAATAAAAACATACTTTTATGAAAGAAAAACCAAATATGAGTTTCTGGGGGCTTTGGAATCTGAGCTTCGGGTTCTTTGGAGTGCAGATAGCATACGCCCTGCAGAGTGCTAACATCTCGCGAATATTTGCGACACTTGGGGCTGATCCTCACAGCCTGAGCTATTTCTGGATTTTGCCACCGCTGATGGGCATAATCGTGCAGCCTATTGTCGGCACGTTGTCAGACAAGACGTGGTGCCGCTTCGGACGTCGCATACCTTATCTGTTTCTTGGAGCCGCGGTCGCCGTGCTCGTCATGTGTCTTCTTCCAAATGCAGGCTCATTCGGGCTTACCGTTGGTTCGGCAATGGTCTTCGGCCTCATATCTCTCATGTTTCTTGATACTAACATCAACATGGCAATGCAGCCTTTCAAGATGCTTGTCGGCGATATGGTGAACGAGAAGCAGAAGGGCCTTGCCTACAGCATTCAGAGTTTCCTTTGCAATGCAGGCAGCCTTGTGGGTTACGTCTTTCCGTTTGTCTTTACGGCATTCGGCATAGCCAATGTAGCCCCACGTGGTCAGGTGCCTGATTCTGTGATATGGTCATTCTACGTTGGAGCCGCCATTCTCATACTCTGCGTAATCTATACTGTGGCAAAGGTTAAGGAGTGGCCGCCTAAAGAGTACGAAGAATATAATGGTGCCTCAAAGAAGGTAGAGGAAGAAGAAAAGGGCTCATCCAACTGGTTCACGCTCCTGCGCCATGCGCCGAAAGCATTCTGGCAGGTAGGTCTTGTGCAATTCTTCTGTTGGGCGGCATTCCTTTATATGTGGAACTACAGCAATGGCGCTATAGCCGAGACTGTGTGGAATACCACGGATGCCGCATCTGGCGGTTATCAGGCAGCCGGCAACTGGGTTGGCGTGGTTTTTGCAGTACAGGCAATCGGCAGTGTGCTGTGGGCTGTTGTGCTTCCGCGTTTCTCTAACCGTAAACTTGCTTATGCCATAAGTTTGCTTATAGGAGCTGTAGGCTTTGCGCTCATACCCTTCTGCCATAACCAATATGCGCTTTTCGTGCCCTATCTGCTCATAGGTTGCGCTTGGGCAGCAATGCTTGCCATGCCTTTCACCTTCGTCACTAATGCCCTTCAGGGCTATGGCCACATGGGAGCTTACCTCGGTCTTTTCAATGGCACGATATGCATTCCGCAGATAGTGGCGGCTGCTTGTGGAGGTGGTGTGCTGTGGATTGTTGGCAGCCATCAGAGCAGCATGATGCTTGTGGCGGCTGGATGCCTTGTAGTAGGAGCCCTGGCTGTAAAGGGTATAGGTGAAAAATAGAAACCGTGCAATCGTTTGCGCAAATAAAGTATAAATTGCATAAGAAGTATGTGTAAAACAATAATTTTTGATTAACTTCGCATACAGATTATGCCAGAAGACTATGAACTTAAAATTTAATATAGATTATCGCACACGTTTTGGCGAGGAAATAGTGCTCAACATTGTCAATGGCGATGGCAGCACAAAGTACCGCATGTTTACCACCAACGGAAAACGCTGGTCATACGACATTAATATATCTCCCAATGTTCCCCAAACCCTGACATATTATTATGAGGTAGAGTGTGACGGGCGAAGTGAACGCCGTGAATGGACTACAGTGATGCATACCCTTGAGCTAAATGCGGCTCAGGGCGGCAGCTATACTGTGTACGACCGTTGGAACGACATGCCGGAAGATTCCTATCTCTACACTTCTGCTTTTACCGATTGCATCAACAGTCGTAAGCTCGGCAGGCTTGAGCCGTCGCCCTTCGCCCGTACTGTGCGCATGGTTGCGCGTGCACCGCAGTTGCGCAAGGGCAGGCTTGTCTTGGTTGGCAATGGCGATTATGTTGGCAATTGGGATGCCGATAAAGGCATTGCCATGATAGAGCACAACCATAATGAATGGGTTGTCGACTTGGACGCCGACAAGGTGCATGGCGGCTTGTTGGAGTTTAAATTTGCCATAATCAATCATAACGATAAGGAAGACGCCATCTTCGAAACAGGTTATAACCGCACAATTGCGCTCCCTCCTATGGAGCATGGGCAGGTGATTGTTTACGAGCTTGGGCAGGCATTCTTCCCTTTGTACGACCAGAAAGTGGCAGGAACACTGGTGCCATTGTTCTCGCTTCGCACAAAGAAATCGTTTGGCGTGGGCGATTTCGGCGACTTAAAGAGGATGATAGATTTTGTGTCTGCCACAGGGCAGAAGGTCTTGCAGATACTCCCAATCAACGACACCACGATTACGCACACGTGGACTGATTCTTATCCGTATAGCTGCATAAGCATTTTCGCGCTGCATCCACAGTATGTCAACCTTAACCGCCTGCCGCAGCTGAAGGACGAAAAGGCTCATCTTCATTATGAGGAACTGCGCCGTGAGCTTAACGCCCTGCCGCAAGTAGACTACGAGCGTGTCAACAATGCAAAGATAGAATACCTGCATCTTCTTTTTGAGCAGGACGGCAGGCAGATGCTGGAAACTCATGCCTTCAAGAAGTTCTTCAAGGAAGCCGAGCGTTGGCTTGTGCCATACGCGCAATATTGCACGCTGCGTGACAAATATGGCACGGCAGACTTTTCTCAATGGCGTGACCATAACACTTGGGACGAGGCAGACCGCAAGAAGCTTTCCGATGCCCGCACGAAAGAATATAAAGAGGTGGCGTTCTGGTATTTTGTGCAGTACATCCTTAACTCGCAGATGGAGGATGTGCACGACTATGCCCGTCAGCACCATGTCATATTGAAGGGAGACATCCCTATTGGCGTAAACCGCTACGGCTGCGACGTTTGGACAGAGCCCCGTTACTTTAATCTCAACGGGCAGGCAGGAGCTCCACCTGATGCTTTCTCAACCAACGGGCAGAACTGGGGCTTCCCTACATACAATTGGCAGGAAATGCTCAAGGACGGTTGCCGGTGGTGGGTGCGCCGCTTCAAAAACATGGCTAAGTTCTTTGACGCATACCGCATAGACCATGTGCTTGGCTTCTTCCGTATATGGGAAATCCCAATCAATGCGGTTCACGGGCTGCTCGGACAGTTCTCTCCTGCCCTCGGCATGACGGCTGATGAGATAAGAGGCTATGGCTTCAATTTCCAGGAGGAAAGATATACTACTCCTTTCATCACCGACTGGGTGCTTGAGCGTGTTTTCAAAAACAGGGCAGACGAGGTGCGGCAGAAGTATCTCGACCGTATTGACGCAGAGCGCTATAAGATGAAGCCTGAGTATGACACGCAGCGAAAGATAGAGAAAGCATTCAAGGGCATTACGGATAAAGACGAGCTTAACTTCCGTGACGGGCTTTATTCGCTTGTCTCTGACGTGCTCTTCCTGCGAGACAACAAAGACCCGAACAAGTTTCATCCACGCATTTCCGTGCAGTTCGACTTTATCTACGAAAGCCTTTACGACAACGACAAAGCAGCCTTTAACCGCCTTTACAACGACTATTACTATCGCCGCAACAACCAGTTCTGGTATGGCGAGGCAATGAAGAAGCTGCCTGTGCTGGTTCAGGCAACACGCATGCTCGTGTGTGCTGAAGACCTTGGCATGGTGCCTGACTGCGTGCCTTGGGTCATGAACCAGCTGCGCATATTGTCGCTCGAGATACAGTCTATGCCGAAAGACCCCAACGTGCGTTTCGGGCATCTAAGCCGCAACCCGTACCGTTCGGTATGCACGTTCTCAACCCACGACATGCCCACGATGCGCCAGTGGTGGGACGAAGACCAGCAGCGCACGCAGGAGTATTACAACACCATGCTCTACCGCCAGGGAGCGGCTCCGCATCCGCTGCCCGGTTGGCTCGCCCGCGACATCATTTCGCGCCAGCTCACGTCGCCTTCTATGCTTTGCATATTGAGCATACAAGACTGGATGGCAATGGACGAAGGCGTGCGTCTTCCCGATGCCAATGCCGAGCGAATCAATGTCCCTGCCATTGCGCAATATTATTGGCGTTATCGGATGCATGTCAACATTGAAGACTTGATAGAGAACAAGAGCTTCACGCAGAACATTAAAGACCTTGTTACAGAAAGCGGAAGATGACGCTCACCTACCTTTTGCCTCGTCGGAAGGGCGGGGCAAAGGTTTTTGAAACGATTTAAAATAAAAGAAGAATACATGAAATCACCTGCATTTATTGTGGTGATGTTGCTGATGTCTTTGGTAATGAAAGCACAGACGGTAACTTCGCCAAATGGTAATATTGCCGTCAAGTTTTCGCTTACGGGCAATGGTGTTCCCACCTATGAGATGAGTTATAAAGGCAAGGCAGTAGTGAAACCGTCGCGCCTCGGGCTTGAGCTCGCCAAGGACAAGCATGCGTCAAAAGGTATGCGCGAGACTTCGCTTATGGATGGCTTTACCATAGCCGATACCAAGACTTCTTCCTTTGACGAGACATGGACACCTGTATGGGGACAATATAGCAAGATAAGAAACCATTATAACGAGCTTGCCGTAAATCTTTCACAGCCTGCCACGAAGCGGCTTATGACCATCCGCTTCCGTGTCTACGATGTCGGCATGGGCTTCCGCTATGAATTTCCGCAGCAGGACTCTTTGGTTTATTTCGTCATAAAGGAAGAACACTCTCAGTTTGCCATGACAGGCGACCACACCGCATGGTGGTTGCCCGGCGACTATGACACGCAGGAGCAGGAAACTCAGGAGAGCAAGCTTTCAGAGATTCGCTCCCGTTTCCACGATGCTGTCAACTGGTCAAACTCATCTGTCGCCGTCTTCTCGCCTACCGGCGTGCAGACATCTTTGCAGATGAAGACGCAGGACGGTCTTTACATAAACATTCATGAGGCTGCCTGTCTCGACTATGCCACCATGCACCTTAATCTTGACGACAAGAACATGGTGTTCGAATCATGGCTTACGCCCGATGCAACGGGCATGAAAGGCTACATGCAGACTCCTTGCCAGTCGCCGTGGCGGACAGTTGCCGTGAGCGACGATGCACGCGACATGCTGACTGACGCAAACTCCATGATTTACAATCTCAACGAGCCTTGCAAGATAAAGGACACATCGTGGATTCATCCCACGAAGTTCTGCGGCGTATGGTGGGAAATGATTGTCGGGAAAAACAGTTGGAACTATACTGACGAATACCCGTCGATAAAGCTTGACCAAATTGACTGGTCCAAGGTTAAGCCCAATGGCAGGCATGGAGCGAACAACGAGGAGGTGCGCAAGTACATCGACTTTGCTGCCGCCAACGGTCTCGACGAAGTGCTTGTTGAAGGCTGGAACGTAGGTTGGGAAGATTGGGCTAACCACTGGAAAGACTATGTGTTCGACTTCACCACGCCTTATCCCGACTTTGACATAAAGGCTCTCAACGATTATGCCCACTCAAAGGGTGTGCGCCTGTTGATGCACAACGAGACTTCTTCAAGCACTATCAATTACGAACGCCATCTGGAGTCGGCTCTGAACCTGATGAACAAATATGGCTATGATGCCGTGAAGACTGGTTATGTAGGGGACATAATCCCTCGTGGCAACTTCCATTTTTCTCAGCCCACGAACAACCATTACCAATATGTATTGGAGCAGGCAGCCAAGCACCACATAATGGTTGACGCTCATGAGGCAACGCGCCCGACAGGCATAGCCCGCACATGGCCTAACCTCGTTGGCAACGAGTCGGCACGTGGCGGAGAGTACGAAGCCTTTGGCGGAAGCTATCCTAATCATACGGTTATACTCCCGTTCACGCGCTTGCAAGGCGGGCCTATGGACTATACGCCCGGCGTTTTGGAGACGCAGCTGAAGACATGGAGCAATAACACGAGTTATGTGCACACCACGCTCGTCGGGCAGCTTGCGCTGTACTTGGTCATGTGGGGCCCGCTGCAAATGGCTGCCGACCTGCCGGAAAACTATGCAAAGTATAACGATGCTTTCCAGTTTATCAAAGATGTTGCTTTAGACTGGGATGATTCCAAGTACATTGAGGCAGAGCCGGCACGCTACGTCACTGTGGCTCGCAAGGCGAAAGGCAAGGACGATTGGTTCATTGGCGGAAAGTGTGATGAGCACGGACATCAGTCTGTTGTAAAGCTTGATTTCCTCGACAAAGGCAGAAAGTACCAAGCCGTGATTTATGCAGATGGCAAAAACGCCCATTATGAAAAGAATCCCAAGGCGTACACCATAACAAAGCGCACGGTGAAGAAGGGCGACACCTTGAAGTTTACCGAGGCGCCTGGTGGTGGTTTTGCCGTTTCCCTGAAAGCGCTTTAATATATCCTTTATGCAGTTGAAAACGATATTCCTTTCTGCTCTTGCTGCCATAGGAATGGGGCATAAAGCTCAGGCTCAGAACCTGTTCGACGAGATGCAGTATTCTGCCGCCCAGACCGTGTTCTACCTTAATTCTCCGACATCGGCTCCTTCTGCAAGCGCTGCCGTAGACGGCATGACCGGGGCTTCTGTTCAGGAAACCGCGGCTGTTCCGCGTGTCACCTTGCGCATTTACGATCAAGGGCTTGGAGGCAAGCCTGTCAAGACAGTTAGGATGAAGAAGGCAGGCGAAAACCGATGGACGGCTGTTGTCAAAGGAGACTTGAAAGGGAAATTCTATACTTTCGATTGCGGTCATGGCGAGACTCCGGGCGTGTTTGCAAAGGCTGTCGGGGTGAATGGCAAGAGAGGGGCAATTGTTGGCAATGACCCGACACCTCGCCTTTCCCCTTTGGCAGTTGCAGACGCAGTGCCCAATTCTATTTATGAGCTCCATTTCAGAGATTTCTCCATAGCCCGTCCCGATGCCAAGTATCCGGGCAAGTTTCTTGCCTTGACTGAGCCTTGGGCTATCAATCACTTGAAGAAGCTCGGCGTCAGTGCGGTTCACATACTGCCGTCATTCGACTTTGGCTCCGTTGATGAGACCAAGCTCGACAAGCCGCAGTATAACTGGGGCTATGACCCGGTGAACTATAATGTCCCGGAGGGCAGCTACAGCACCGATCCATACAATCCGATTGTTCGCATCAGAGAGTTCAAGCAAATGGTTCAAGCCTTGCACAAGGCAGGCATCAGGGTTATCCTCGATGTGGTTTACAACCATACTTTTGACCTTGAAAACAGCAATTTCCAGAAGACGTGGCGTGATTATTATTACCGTTTCACAAAGGACGGCAAGCCGAGCAACGGCTCTGGCTGTGGCAATGAGACGGCTTCTGAGAAACCGCTTATGCGCGAGTTTATTCTTGAAAGCGTGAAATACTGGGTTCAGGAGTATGGCATTGATGGCTTCCGTTTTGACCTTATGGGTGTTCACGACATTGAGACCATGAATGCCGTGCGTGCCGAGCTGGGCAAGATAAATCCCAACGTGTTTGTTTATGGCGAAGGCTGGAGCGCTGGTCAGTGCGCCTATCCTGTTGATAAGCTTGCCATGAAGGCAAACATGAGGCAGATGCCCGGTATTGCCGCTTTCTGCGACGATATGCGTGATGCGCTTCGTGGTCCGTTCAATGATGATCGCAAGGGAGCGTTCCTTGCCGGCATACCAGGTAGCGAGGAGAGCCTTAAGGCGGGCATAGCGGGCATGACGGCGCATCCGCAGGTAGACTATTCCAAAGTAAATTATAGCAAGGAGCCGTGGGCAACCGAGCCGACGCAGTGTATCAACTACGTGAGCTGTCACGACGATATGTGTCTTGTTGACAGGCTGAAGACGAGCATTCCGGGCATTACGACAGACGAGCTCATCAAGCTTGACCTTCTTGCCCAGACCGCCGTCTTCACTTCGCAAGGCGTGCCGTTCATGCTCTCTGGCGAGGAACTGCTGCGCAACAAAAAGGGCGTGCATAACAGTTTTGAGTCTCCCGACAGCGTCAATGAGCTTTCATGGGCAAACATTCAGAAATATCCGCAGGTCTTCGAATATTACAGCAGGCTCATTTCCTTGCGGAAACATCATCCGGCATTCCGTCTTGGCAAGGCTGACCTTGTGCGCCGGCACTTGGAGTTTTTGCCTGTTTCCGTCCCTGCTGTAGATGGTAGAGAAAACGGCTCGTGCCTTGTGGCGTTTCGGCTTAAGGACAATGCAGGAGGCGACGAGTGGAAGAACATAATCGTTGTGCTCAATGGGAATAAGGACGCGCGCGATGTCGCCATACCTGACGGAAAGTACACTGTTGTCTGCTGTGATGGTAAAATCAGCGAGCAGGGTCTCGATACCATTGAGGGCGGGCATGTTGTTGTCGACGGTCAGTCGGCGCTGATACTGCACGATTAGCCTAATCTTGTTGCTTGTCAGTCTCTCACGTGCGGCGTATGAGCATCTTACGTACGGCGTATGAGCATCTCACGTGCGGCGTGTGAGCATCTTACGTACGGCGTATGTAGCTCTCACGTACGGCGTGTGTAGTTCTTACGTACGGCGTACTTAGTCCTCACGTACGCCGTGCGTATATCGCCTTTATACCGTAGAAACGAAAAAAGAGAGTACATCATATTAGATGTACTCTCTTTTTCTTAAATCTCCCAAATCGAATATAGGAAGTTTGTGGGTCAGCCAAGGGCTATAGGCGGATTTTTTCTCAATGCCTCAGCCATAGCCTTTGCCTGCCTTTGAAGGTGCCGTTTAGAACTCGGCGTTCTTTGGCGTGCGCGGGAACGGGATGACGTCGCGAATGTTCTGCATGCCCGTAACAAAGAGTATAAGCCGCTCGAAGCCGAGCCCGAAGCCTGCATGAGGGCATGAGCCGTATTTGCGGGTGTCGAGATACCAGCTGTAGGTTGACTCCTTCATGTTGCGGCGCTCTATCTCGTCTACAAGCTTCTGGTAGTTCTCCTCACGCACCGAGCCGCCAATGATTTCGCCAATGCGTGGGAAAAGCACGTCGGTGCCTTGCATTGTTTTGCCGTCGGGGTTCTTCTTCATGTAGAACGCCTTTATCTCGGTGGGGTAGTCTGTCATGATGACGGGGCGCTTGAAGTGCTCCTCCACGAGATAGCGCTCGTGCTCGGAAGCAAGGTCCATGCCCCAGCCGGTAATGGGGAACTCAAACTTGTGACCGTCTTTTACTGCCTGTTCAAGAATGTTGATGCCCTCGGTATACGGCAGGCGCACGAAACTCTCCTTGGCTACGTGCTCCAGGGTTTGTATCAGGGTCTTGTCAATCATCTTGTTGAGGAACTCAAGGTCGTCGCGGCAATTGTCGAGCGCCCATTGCACGCAATACTTTATGAAGTCTTCCTCAAGGTCCATAAGCTCGTCCTTGTCCATGAAAGCCACTTCAGGCTCAATCATCCAGAACTCGGCAAGGTGGCGTGGCGTGTTGCTGTTTTCGGCTCGGAAAGTCGGGCCAAAGGTATAGATTGCGCCAAGGGCTGTTGCTCCAAGCTCGCCTTCGAGCTGTCCGCTCACCGTGAGGTTGGTCTTCTTGCCAAAGAAATCCTTGTCGTAATCCACTTTCCCGCTCTTGGCAACGCGGTCGAGGTCAAGCGTTGTCACTTGGAACATCTGGCCTGCGCCCTCTGCGTCGCTGGCTGTGATAAGAGGCGTGTTGAAATAATAGAAGCCGTGATCGTGGAAGTATTTGTGTATGGCAATAGCCATGTTGTGGCGTATGCGGAACACGGCGCCAAAGGTGTTTGTGCGCAGGCGCAGGTGGGCATATTGGCGCATATACTCAAAGCTCTGTCCTTTTTTCTGCATCGGATAGTCGCTCGGGCACGTGCCGTAGACCTCAATCTCAGGCTCCTGAATCTCTACGCTCTGCCCTTTTCCCTGGCTTTCAACAAGCTTTCCCGTGGCACGTATGCAGGCACCCGTAGTGATGCTTTTCAGGGTTTCGGCATCAATCTTTGAGGGATCTGCCACTATCTGTATGTTCTTGATGGTAGAGCCGTCGTTCAGAGCTATGAAATCCACAGCCTTGCTGCTGCGATGCGAGCGCACCCAGCCTTTCACGGTGATTTCCTTGCCATATTCGGTGCAACGAAGCGCATCGATAACTTTTGTTCTGCTACTCATAATAATCATTGCTTGTAAAAATCTGCAACCCCTCTCTATGGAGGGGTTGCAAAGTGTTTTAGTTTTTATTCGAACATGCCGTTGCGCAGTGTGTCTACCTCCTGCTCGGTGAGGAAGCGCCAGTCGCCACGGCGCAAGCCCTTCTTCGTGAGGCCTGCAAACTGCACGCGGTCGAGCTTGACCACGCGGTAGCCAAGGTGCTCGAATATACGGCGCACGATGCGGTTCTTGCCGCTGTGTATCTCTATGCCTACCTGTGAGTGGTCGCGCTCGTCAGCATATTCTATTGCGTCTGCATGCACCTCGCCGTCTTCAAGCTCTATGCCGTCGGCTATCTTCTGAAGGTCTTCGGCTGAGACATTCTTGTCGAGGAACACGTGATAAACCTTTTTCTTCAAGAACTTGGGGTGCGTGAGCTTGCTTGCCAGCTCTCCGTCGTTGGTAAGAAGCAGCACGCCCGTGGTGTTGCGGTCGAGTCGGCCTACAGGATATATGCGCTCAGGGCATGCATCCTTTACAAGGTCCATGACCGTCTTGCGCTGCTGCGGGTCGTCGCTTGTCGTGACATAGTCCTTTGGCTTGTTCAGGAGGATGTAAACCTTCTTTTCCAATGTAACCGGCTGGTCGTTGAACTTCACCTCGTCAGAGCGCTTCACCTTCGTGCCAAGCTCCGTAACCACTTGTCCGTTTACCGTTACAGAGCCCTTCTGTATGTATTCGTCTGCCTCACGACGTGAGCAAACGCCGGCGTTGGCAAGATACTTGTTCAAGCGTATGGGCTCGTTGGGGTCGATGTGCTCTTCCTTGTATTCTATGCGCTTCTTAAGGCTGTATTTTGCATTTGGGTCATAGCCCTGGCGCTGCTGGTAGCCGCCTTGCTGGCGCTGGTAGCCTCCCTGGCGCTGCTGATAGCCGCCCTGCTGGCGCTGGTAGCCTCCCTGGCGTTGCTGGTAGCCTCCCTGACGCTGCTGGTAGCCGCCTTGCTGGCGCTGCTGATAACCTCCCTGGCGCTGGTAGCCGCCTTGCTGTTGGCGGGGCTGATAGCCTCCCTGGCGCTGGTAGCCGCCCTGCTGTCGTGGCTGGTAACCCTGTCCGTCCTGCCCTGCGTTGTAGCGCGGACGCTGCTGGTAGCCGCCCTGTCGTGGCTGGTAGCCCTGTCCGTCTTGCCCTGCGTTGTAGCGCGGACGCTGCTGGTAGCCGCCCTGTCGTGGCTGGTAGCCCTGTCCGTCCTGCCCTGCGTTGTAGCGCGGACGCTGCTGGTAGCCGCCCTGCGGACGCTGCTGGTAGCTGCGCTGTGTGCGCTGTGGGTCGCTGCTGCCCACGAGCCCGCTCCCGAAGCCTTCGGGGCGGAAACCGCCGTCTTCTGCAGGCTTGCTGCGGTCGGTGCTGTAGGCACGTGTTGTATGGATTCGGGCGCGCTGGGTGCGGCCTGTACTCGGATTGTAATCTCTTTGATAACCTGATGGACGAGAATAACCCTCACGGCCATCCTGTTTCTGGGCGTCTTGCGTTTCCTGATTCTTTTTTTCCAATTCGTCTGACATAATTATAATTTGGGATTTGTGATTTGAGGTTGCTCTTTATGACGACACCTGCCTCTCGGCATGTGCGGTCAAATCAACCCGCTTAATCTTTTGTGTTATTATTATTGTGTTATTTAGTTTAAATTAAAATCTTCTTTAAGCGTTTTCCTTTATTCTGTGCTTTGCAGGTCTTGCTTACATGCCCGTATAGTTATGCGGCGTGATTGCCATTAGCTCCTGCTTTACGGCATCGCTGACATGAAGTGTCTGTATGAAGTCGTGGATGGTTTTCTCGGTCATGGTGCCGTTGGTGCGCGTGAGAGCCTTCAATGCCTCATAGGGATGCGGATAGCCTTCGCGGCGCAGGATGGTTTGTATAGCCTCTGCCACCACTGCCCATGTGTTGTCAAGATCCTCGTTTATCTTGTCCTGATGCAGAATGAGCTTGCGCAGTCCCTTCAACGTGCTCTGTATGGCTATGATGCTGTGGCCGAGGGGCACGCCTATGTTGCGCAGCACCGTAGAGTCGGTCAGGTCGCGTTGCAGGCGGCTTATGGGGAGCTTGGTTGAAAGGAAGGTAAGCAATGCGTTTGCCAACCCCAGGTTGCCTTCGCTGTTTTCAAAGTCTATGGGGTTCACTTTGTGCGGCATAGCGCTCGAGCCAACCTCGCCTGCCTTGATCTTCTGTTTGAAATAGTCCATTGATATGTACATCCAGAAGTCGCGGTCAAGGTCGATGATGATGGTGTCTATGCGCCTGATGCCGTCAAAGATGGCGGCAAGGTAGTCATAGTTGCTTATCTGCGTGGTCCATTGCTCGCGCTCCAGCCCGAGCTTCTCGCTTACGAACTTGTTGCCGAACGCGCGCCAGTCATAATCGGGGTATGCCACGTGGTGGGCATTGAAGTTGCCTGTGGCGCCGCCGAACTTAGCGGTAATCTTTGAAGCCTTGAGCGTGTTGAGCTGCTCGGTGAGGCGGTAGACATAAACCATTATCTCCTTGCCGAGGCGTGTAGGTGATGCCGGCTGCCCGTGTGTCTTGGCAAGCATGGGCACGTCTTTCCATTCGTCGGCATACGTCTTGAGCTGGTCGATGAGTTCTTCTACTTGCGGATAGAACACGTCGTTGAGCGACTCTTTCAGCGACAGCGGCACTGAGGTGTTGTTTATATCCTGTGAAGTCAGGCCAAAGTGTATGAATTCCTTGTAAGCGTCCAGACCTCCGATCTTGTCGAATTCTTCCTTGATGAAGTACTCTACTGCCTTAACGTCGTGGTTGGTAATCTTTTCTATGTCCTTAACCCGTTGCGCCGACTTCTCATCGAAGTTGTTGTAAATGTCACGAAGACGCCCGAAAAGGTTATGGTCAAAAGATTTCAACTGGGGCAGCGGAAGCTCGCAGAGCGTGATGAAATATTCTATCTCCACGCGTATGCGGTAGCGTATAAGGGCATACTCCGAATAGTAGTTGGCCAAAGCCTGTGTCTTGTTTCTGTAGCGGCCATCTATAGGCGAGATGGCTGTCAATACATCGAGATCCATGTTATAAAGTAATACGTATTATCTTGAATTGCAAAGTTATGAATTATCTTTGATACATCGCTATCGCAGCAGTAAATTTTAGGAGATAATAACAAAAATTCCCGCAACACCCGAAGGCATCACGGGAACCACCCCTTTGTGGGCGTTGACGGATTCGAACCGCCGACCCTCTGCTTGTAAGGCAGATGCTCTAAACCAACTGAGCTAAACGCCCTTTGCTTGTTTGCGGGTGCAAAGGTACGTAGTTTTTACTTTACCGCCAAATTTTTCGCAAAGTTTTTTCAAATTATTTATCTCTGCCGCCTTGCGAGCCGTTTTTAAGCGCATTGAGATTTTATGTGCACCGAGGCTTTTGTGCGTATAAAGACATTATAAATATAAAAGGGGGTGTATCAAGATGAGCTTTATAGAGCCTGGAAGGCTTTTTTTAATTTATAATTCATAATGCATAATTGGGGGTGTATCAAAATAGCCTATAGAGCCTGGAAGGCTCTACGCTTGCTTAAC
>CAZZNO010000001.1:54316-61111 GCA_964655685.1 uncultured Prevotella sp. | reverse complement strand
ATGAGCATGACGAGGCGGTCGATGCCAATGCCGATGCCGCTCGTAGGAGGCATACCGTATTGCAGGGCACGCAGGAAGTCGTGGTCGATGACCATTGCCTCATCGTCGCCCTTGTCGGCAAGCTTCATCTGGTCGATGAAACGCTGCTCCTGGTCAATCGGGTCGTTGAGCTCCGAATAGGCGTTGGCAAGCTCCTTGCCGTTTACCATCAGCTCGAAACGCTCCGTCAGTCCGGGCTTTGAGCGGTGCATCTTCGTCAGAGGCGACATCTCCACAGGATAGTCGATTATGAACGTAGGCTGTATAAATGTGCCCTCGCAGAACTCGCCGAATATCTCGTCGATGAGCTTGCCCTTGCCCATAGTCTCGTCTACGGTGTCCATCTTCAGTTTGTTGATGGCTATGTCGCGTATCTCATCCTCGCTCTTGCCGTCGAGGTCGTAGCCCGTCTTTTCCTTGATAGCGTCAAGGATTGGTATGCGCCTGAACGGTGCCTTGTAGCTGATTGTCTTGCCTTGGTAGTCTACCTCGTCCTTGCCGTTTACGGCAATGCATATTGTTTCAAGCAGTTGCTCGGTGAACGACATCATCCAGTTGTAATCCTTGTAGGGCACGTAGAGCTCCATGCAGGTGAACTCGGGGTTGTGGTACTTGTCCATACCCTCGTTGCGGAAGTTCTTGCCAATCTCATAAACACCGTCGAAGCCGCCCACGATGAGCCTCTTAAGATAGAGCTCGGTGGCGATGCGCATGTACATATCAATGTCAAGAGCATTGAAATGGGTGATGAACGGACGCGCCGAAGCACCGCCCGGTATATTCTGAAGGATAGGAGTCTCCACCTCGGTGTATCCATGCTCGTCAAAGAACTTACGCATGGTGCGGATGACAGTGGCGCGCTTGATGAAAGTGTCCTTCACGCCGTCGTTGACAATGAGGTCAACATAGCGCTGGCGGGCACGCATCTCCGGGTCGTCAAACTTGTCGTAAGCCACGCCGTCTTTATACTTCACGATAGGCAGCGGCTTAAGGCTCTTGGAAAGCAATGTCAGCTCCTTGGCATGGATGGTCACCTCGCCGGTTTGCGTCTTGAAGACGAAGCCCTTTATGCCGATGATGTCGCCGATGTCAAGAAGCTTCTTGAACACGACATTGTACATATCCTTGTTGTCGCCAGGGCAGATGTCGTCACGGGTCACGTAAACCTGTATGCGGCCCTTGCCGTCCTGAAGCTCAACAAAGCTTGCCTTGCCCATCACGCGGCGGCTCATCATGCGGCCGGCTATGGAGACCTCACGATTCTCATCGTCTTTATAGTTCTCCTTGATGTCGGTAGACTCTGCGTTTACGGGATATTCTGCTGCCGGGTATGGATTGATACCCATGTCGCGTAGCTGTTGCAGGCTTTGGCGGCGGCCAATCTCCTGCTCACTCAATTCCAAAATGTTCATATCTATATTGACTGTCTGTTGTTTTCCTGTTATCGCTTATACTGTGCAAAGTTACTAAATAATGTGGAAACAACCACTTGTTTTTGCTTTTTTATAATATAAGTATTAAAGGCAAACCTAAAAATGTAAAATTATATTGCCCCAAAACAGTGCATGGGAAAATAGTCTGAAAAATGACGGAAAACCGGAGTTTTGACCTGCGGCGGCGTGGCTGCGGGTCACGCGCGGCGCACGAGCATCTTAAGTACGGCGTACAAGCATCCTTATTACGGCGCACTTAGCTCTCATTTACGCCGTAATAAGGAAGCTAATACGGCGTAAAGAAGACGCATTTACGCCGCAATGACGAAGAAACAAAGCAAGACAAAAATCGTAAAATTTATAATCTACTGATATACAGACGATTGTGAAAATCTCCAAGAATCGCGTATTTCAGAGCAAAGCACGCCTTGACGGCAAATACGCGATTCTCAGAAGGGCTTTTGTAAAAGTAATTCAGACGAATAAAAGAATTGTTTTGGCAGTCTCAAATAAAAATAGTAAGTTTGCAATTTAAAAGAAGACTTCTGAAAACTATGAACATAGACAAACAGAAAAAAATAATTGAAAGCCAGGAGGGACTGAGCCGCACTCTCGGCATGGAGTTCATTTCCACGCCCGAACCCAACACCTGCATGGCGAGGATGAAAGTGGACGGGCGCAACAAGCAGCCGTTCGGCTTTCTGTCGGGCGGCGCGTCGCTCGCCCTTGCCGAGAATCTTGCCGGCGTTGGCTCTATGGCATTGTGCCCCAACAGGATAGCCGTGGGCATAAACGTCAGCGGAAACCATGTGCAAGCCGTGCGCGAAGGCGACACGGTGACGGCATACGGAAAGATTCAGTTCAAAGGCCACACGCTGCACGAGTGGCAGGTTGACATAAAAAACTCGAAGGACGAGCTCATATCTACGGTGCATGTCACCAACTACGTCCTGACACCACGACAGGACAATGCTTGACTACGCTTTCTACAGGCTGCCCAATGCCGGCGAATACCACGTCGTGAGAGGCAATGCCGAATACTTCGACGAGATGCCCGACTTGGCTGACCACCAGGGCTTTGTCATGGCTCCGTTCACGCCAACCAGCTCCTGCCCGTACATTATCATAAAGCCCGAGAAATCGCTGACAAGGCAGATGCCCAAGTTCTCAGGGCGGTTCAAACTGAAATGGCGGGAGAAAAGCAACCGTGCGCTCTACCGCCACGACTTCCAGTCGATGCTGATGATGCTTAACGACGGGGTGCTCGACAAGGTGGTGCTCTCCCGCAGATGCGACTGTAAGGTTTCTGCTTGGTCGGGCACGCTGGGGCAAATCTTCCAGAAAGCCTGCCGCATGTATCCTCAACAGATGGTGGCACTCGTATATACCGCCAAGTCGGGAGCGTGGCTCATGGCTACGCCGGAGGTGCTGCTAAGCAAGGATGACAGCAAATGGAAAACTATGGCATTGGCAGGCACCATGACCACGCGAGGGCCGTGGAGCCAAAAGAATCTAAGGGAGCAAAGCCTTGTGGAGCAATATATTTCAGAAGCTATAGAGCCGTTTGCGGAAGGCGTGGAAAAGTCACGCCCGCATGCCGCCATCGCCGGAAAGCTGTTCCACCTATGCACCGACTTCACGTTCAGCCTTAAGCCTGACGCTTCGCCAACAGCCCTCATAAAGGCGCTGCATCCCACACCTGCCGTGTGCGGACTGCCGAAGGAGAAGGCGCTGACGGCTATCCTGCAAAACGAGTCAATCGACCGCCGCTACTACAGCGGCTTCTGCGGGCCTTGGAACCTGTGGAATGAGAGCCGGCTATATGTGTCGCTGCGCTGTGTGGAGATGCGCGACGAGAAGAATTTCCACATGTATGCCGGCGGCGGACTGCTAAAGGAAAGCATTGAGCCAGAAGAATGGAAGGAGACAAAAATCAAGCTCGAAACAATGAAAAATGTACTCGGATAAAGCCAACGTAAACATCCTTACCTCTCTGCTCGTGGCTCACAAAGTGCGCCATGCGGTGGCTTGCCCCGGCAGCAGAAACGCGCCTTTGACCCACAACCTCTGCGAATGCCCGGACATAGAGTGCATCTCGGTAACCGACGAACGGTCGGCAGGCTTCGTGGCGCTCGGCATGGCTCAGGCATTGAGAGAGCCAGTGGCAGTGTGCGTGACGTCGGGCTCGGCTCTGCTCAACACGCTGCCAGCCGTGGCTGAGGCGTTTTACCAGCACGTGCCTCTCATCATAATCTCCGCCGACCGCCCTGTGGCAATGATTGACCAATTGCAGGGGCAGACTCTTCCACAAGCCGACGCTTTGGGCAAGTTTGTCCGCAAAGCAGTGTCTCTGCCTGAGCCTCACAATGAAACCGAGCGATGGTACTGCAACCGCCTTGTCAACGAAGCTCTCATAGCGGCAAGGCAGCATGGCGGAGGACCGGTGCACATCAATGTGCCCATAACCGAGCCGCTGTTCAACTTCACTTGCCCTACCCTGCCTGACGAGCGGGCAGTCAAATATGTCAAGCCCGGCAACAACTACGCGGCTATTGACGAGATAGCCGGTGAGTTTGCCAAAGAGCCGCGCGCCATGCTGTTGATAGGGCAGCGGATAGGAGCTTACGATGACGGGGTCTTAGACGAAATGTGCACCATTCACACAAACGGCGTGGTGGTACTGGATGAGCCTTTATCAAATGACATTGGCGGTCAATGCCACTTTGACGAGGCTCTGTCGATAATAGGTGACAATCAAGACTACCGTCCCGACTTCATCATATATATTGGCGGTACTTTCGTCAGCAAACGGATAAAGCAATTCTTGCAGAGCTTTACGCCTCGCAGGACTGTGATTGTCAACGAGACAGGCGAACTGACCGATGTGACGATGCACGCCACTGACATTGTGGAGTGTGAGCCAGGCTACATGATATGCGCATTGGATGAAAAAATAAGAGGCGGCTTGTTTTCAAAAAGAAAGAAGACAGATTTCTTCCTCAGATGGCAAGCAGTGCTCAGCAATTGCTACAAACAGAGCAATGCTTTTGAGCCTGCATATTCACAAATGCTTGCCGTGAAACTGCTACACAATGCTGTCTGCGTTCAAAAATGCTATTTGCAATATGCCAACAGCTCGGCTGTGCGCCTTGGCATAATGTACTCCACACAATATTTATATGTCAACCGTGGCGTCAACGGCATTGAGGGCTCGCTATCCACGGCTATCGGCTTTGCCTCCGTCGTACAAGAGCCTGTCTATTGCGTCATAGGCGACCTCAGTTTCTTCTATGACCAGAATGCGCTGTGGAACAATCTGCACAAGGATAATCTACGCATTTTGCTGCTCAACAACGGAGGCGGTGGCATATTCCACCAGTTACCGGGTCTTCAGGCAAGTCCGTATCGCGATGGCTTCATTGCCGCAAGCCATACGGCAAGCGCCAAGGGCATTTGCGAGGAGGCGGGGGTGGAATATCGGCAAGCCAAAGATGCCGCGACACTGCGGGAAGGCATCGACTGGCTCACCGACTACAGCTCTCAGAAACGCCCCTTGCTGCTCGAAGTATTCACTAATGCGGAGGCTGACGCAAACGAGATGAGCCGTTATGCAGAGACCATAAGCCAAACTGCACTTTAACCTCCGAAAAAGTTATAATAAACATGGAAAAAAGAGAATGGAAAACGATTGATGGTTTCGACTTCAAGGAAATATTGTTTGAGGAATATCACCACATCGCAAAGATTACGATTAACCGCCCACGCTACCGCAACGCCTTCACGCCCCTGACAGTGTGGGAGATGAGCCAGGCGTTCACTTACTGCCGCGACCATCTCGACATACGTGTGGTCATATTGACAGGCGCCGGCGACAAGGCATTCTGCTCCGGTGGCGACATGCATGTGAAAGGACGTGGCGGATACGTGGGGGCTGACGGCGTGCCGCGCCTCAATGTTCTCGACGTGCAGATGCAAATCCGCCGTCTGCCCAAGCCCGTCATAGCAATGGTAAACGGCTTCGCCATAGGCGGCGGACACGTCCTGCATGTGGTCTGCGACCTTACCATTGCCTCTGAAAATGCACGCTTCGGACAGACGGGACCAAAAGTCGGCTCTTTCGACGCAGGGCTTGGCGCTTCCTATCTCGCACGCATAATAGGACAGAAGAAAGCCCGCGAAATGTGGTATCTATGCCAGCAATACACCGCCGAGGAGGCTTTGCAAATGGGACTCGTCAACAAGGTGGTGCCTTTAGACAAGCTTGAAGACACATGCGTGGAATGGGCCGAAACGATGATGGAGCGTTCGCCTTTGGCACTACGCATGATGAAGGCAGGTTTCAACGCCGAACTGGACGGACAGGCTGGCATTCAGGAGCTTGCCGGAGACGCTACCATGCTCTACTATACTCTCGACGAGGCACAGGAAGGTGGACGCGCCTTCCTTGAAAAGCGGAAGCCCGATTTCGACAAATATCCACAGTTCCCATAAAGACAGGGTAAGCTTAATGACATAGCAACAAAGTAAACATATTGCCGTCGTTTTAAAGACACTGTGACAGAGTAGACACACTTCTTAGCAATAAATTTCAATAACATATCAATTGTTTTCAATCGTATGTATGAAAATATAAATGACTTGGTGACGTGTATGATGGATTGTGCAAAGGCAATCAGAAAACAATTAGGCCCCGGCTACCTTGAAGCTGTATATAAGAACGCTATGGTCATAGAGCTGCGGAAACGCAATCTGCCATTTCTGACAGAGATGCCTATAAATGTACTCTATGACGGTATAGTCGTGGGCAGCTATAAGGCGGACATCGTCGTTGACAACAGACTTGTCTTAGAACTGAAGGCAACAAACGGTCTTACAATCTCCAATGAGGTTCAACTCGTCAACTATCTTACGGCAACAGGAATAGACGATGGATTCTTGATAAACTTTGGAGCTGAGCAACTACAGTTCAAGAGGAAGTACCGTCTGTACCGCAAGCAGTTTTAAGACATAGTAATGGGTGGAGAAAAAAGACATAGTAACATAGTTGACATACTGTCGGCTTTTTTAGACATAATAACATAGTAAACATAATAGCATGAGCTTCTGACATAGTAACAAAGTAAACAAATATTTGCTACTAAAAAAGAGGTAAAAACGTATGTTTACTATGTTACTCTATCAAAATAATTAAAGCAAGAACGTATGTCTACTTTGTTACTTTGTTCAAAAAATTAATGCAAGAATATATGTCTACTTTGTTACTTTGTCCAAAAAATTAATGCAAGAATATATGTCTACTTTGTTACTTTGTCCAAAAAATTAA
>CAZZNO010000001.1:0-54216 GCA_964655685.1 uncultured Prevotella sp. | reverse complement strand
CAAAAAATTAATGCAAGAATATATGTCTACTTTGTTACTTTGTCCAAAAAATTAATGCAAGAATATATGTCTACTTTGTTACTTTGTCTAAAGAGTTATTTTGTATGAAAGCATCATTTACTTCCCGTCTCCTGCATTTCAAGCAACCGGCAGGCACTTCCCGTGGAGTCTACACTACGCATCTGTCTTACTATGTCACCATAGAGAAAGACGGGATAAGGGGCGTAGGCGAATGCTCTGTCTTGCCCGACCTCAGCTGCGATGCCATGCCGCAAGAGCGGTACGAAGCTGTCCTAAATAAGGCGTGCGCTTTTGTAGAGCAAACAGAAGGCATACCTTATGAGATGTTGCGTCCCTATCCGTCTGTCTTGTTCGGCTTGGAAACGGCTTTTGCCCAGCTTGATGCCGGTGGAAGCACAGCCTTGTCCGACACTCCTTTCGCCCGAGGCGCAGAAGGCATCACTATAAACGGACTTGTATGGATGGGAACATTCGAGGAAATGTACGTCAGACTTGAGGAAAAGCTAAAGGCTGGTTTCCACTGCGTGAAACTGAAAATAGGGGCTATAAATTTTGACAAAGAGCTTGAGCTTGTCAAGTTTATCCGCAATCATTTTGGCAAAGAACAAATAGAATTGCGCGTTGATGCCAACGGCGGTTTCTCGCCAAAAGACGCAATGCAAAAGCTTGAAGCATTGGCTAAGTATGACATCCATTCCATCGAGCAGCCAATAAAGCAGCATCAATGGAAAGAAATGGCACGTCTATGCCGTGAGTCACCATTGCCTATAGCCCTTGACGAAGAACTTATCGGCGTAAACCAAATAGATCAGAAAGTACGTCTTTTAGACGAAATAAAACCAGCTTACATTGTGCTAAAGCCAAGCCTGCACGGGGGCATGAAGGGATGCAGCGAATGGATAAAGCTTGCCAAGGAACGCGGAACAGGCTCATGGATAACGTCCGCATTGGAAAGCAATGTCGGACTAAATGCAATTGCTCATTTTTGCGCTTCTGTCTATGGACCAAACATAACAATGCCACAGGGGCTTGGCACGGGGCTTTTGTACAAAGACAATATAGACATGCCATTGGAAATAAAAGGCGACAAGCTTTGGTATAAAGCTAATCAGGCATGAAGAAAAGAAGTGTAAAAGAAAGGACAAAACGTATATATGACACTTGAAGAATTTCTTGACGAATGGGAAAACGGTTCCGACAGGTTGCTGGTACACACCAGCGGTTCTACGGGTAAGCCTAAGCCCATGTGGGTAGAGAAAAAGAAAATGCTGAACTCTGCCCGCATAACCTGCGATTTTCTCGGTCTTAAGCCTGGCGATACTGCTTTGTTATGTATGCCTTTAGATTATATAGCAGGCAAGATGGTGGTCGTGAGAAGCATAGAGAGAAAACTTAAGCTGATAAGCGTCAAGCCTTCGGGCAACCCTCTTGCATCCCTCAGCGAAGCTCCAGTATTCGCAGCAATGGTGCCGTTGCAGGTTTACAACACCTTGAAAGTAGACCGTGAAAGAAAGCTTTTAAGTCAAATAAAGCACTTGATAATAGGCGGTGGGGCAATCGATGACAGGCTTGCACACAAACTGCGCGACTTCCCAAACTATGTTTGGAGTACATATGGCATGACCGAAACCCTATCGCATATTGCCTTAAGACGGGTAAACGGCAGTGAGGCAAGCCAATGGTACACGCCTTTCGACAGCGTAAAGGTAACCCAAACACCGGACGGCTGCCTGATAATTGATGCCCCATTAGTGCACGACGGGCAGTTGATTACCAATGACCGCGTGGAAATGCGCACCAACCCCAAGACCGGCAAGAAGCAATTCCGCGTGCTTGGCCGCAAGGATAATGTTATTGATTCGGGCGGCATAAAAATCCAAATAGAGGAAGTGGAAGCGGCTTTGAAGCCATTCCTACGCGCACCGTTTGCAATAACGAAAACCTCTGATGAGAAATTCGGCGAGGCGGTCATGCTGATAACCGAAGCCACAGATATGGCAGAGGTTGAGGAAATATGCATGAACGCCCTGGCAAAATACTGGGTTCCACGGCGATACAAGCACGTTGACAAGATACCAATGACAGAGACTGGAAAGATTAAGAGGGTCTCTGATTAGCTGCTATTGAACTTCCAATCCAGACTCTCTTGCTATTTCACCCTTCCCTGTAGAAATCGAAGCATTCTTTTATTTCATCTACCGTTGCAGTTTGGTTGATGTGAATGCCGCCAATGTCACTGAGCAACGTGAAGTTTATAGTATTGCCAATGTTTTTCTTGTCGTGATGCATAAGGTCAATAAGCGCATCATAATCGCTGCATGAAATGGCAAACTGCCCATAGTAGTCGCGAATGAACCGTACCGTCTGATGCATCTTGTCAGTGGGGAAACCTGCCTTGATGGCTGACAAATATAATTCGCAGACAATGCCATAAGCCACAGCATAACCGTGAAGGATAGGTTCCTTGCCGGTCTTGTCATATTGCAAGAGCGAATAGCTTTCAAAGGCATGGCCAAAAGTATGCCCAAAATTCAAAGCCTTACGGATGCCTTTCTCCATAGGGTCTTTCTCAACGATGCGCTCTTTAACCTGCACCGACGTTGCCAACATCTGCTGCAAATGCTTTAAGTCAGGCTCTGCAAGATTGAAGTTTAATAGTTCAGCCCAGTTGTGCTCGTTTGATATAAGCCCATGCTTCAGCATTTCTGCATAGCCTGATCGCAGGTTCTTCTCATCGAGTGTGCGCAGAAATTCAGTGTCAAGGATAACAAACTTGGCATCATTGAAAACTCCTATCTCGTTTTTCAAGTCATCAAAATTGATGGCTGTCTTGCCTCCAACCGATGCGTCGACCATCGCAAGCAATGTAGTCGGGATATTGATGAAATCTATGCCACGCTTGAATGTTGAAGCCGCAAAACCTCCAAGGTCAGTCACCATACCTCCTCCAAGGTTTATTAGTAACGAATGGCGCGTGGCGTTGCCTTTCTCCAGCTCACGCCAAACGTGCATTAGCGACTTTATATTCTTCTCTGTATCACTTGTTCCGATAGTAATGACATAAGCATCTCGCAAGCCAATGAAACCACTTATAACCAGCAAACAAAAACGCTTGGTCGTTTCGTCAGTCAAAATAAATATACGATCATGCTCGCATTCGGATATAGCCAAAGCCAAATCAGTTGCCAAATTCTCTGAAATAATAACTCTCTGCTTCATAATAACTCCATACTAAACGTTCACTGCAAAAATAAGAATAAAGCTTTAATAAAACCATGTGCGTCCATAGAAATTGTAACTTTTTAACACTAAGATTTTGTCCATTGCTCAAAATGCACACGTAGTGTGCAAAACAAGATAGACTTATTTATTTGTTAATTTTCTAAAAGTGACTTAAACCAGCAGGCTTTTCAAGCGTCAATATAGCAAAAGATCACAAATTCAGGAATAATCTACAAGATGAAGAAAACGTTACTTATTGCCTTGCTGATGATTTCATCGGTAATGGCAATAGCACAAAAAAGAGAGATTTCCGGCACACTTATCGACAAGAGTACAAAGGAAGTCATGCCATTGGTAACTGTGCAGTTGCTGAAGCAAGACTCTACATTTGTCGTTGGTGCATTGTCAAACGACAGCGGAAAGTTTGTTATACAAGCTCCAGCTGCGGGACGCTACATCCTAAAGATGTCAAGTGTCGGCTATACTACCACGACCCGCAATGTGCAAATGGACAGAAGCCAAAACCTCAGGCTGGGACAGATTGCCATGTCAAGCGATGCTATAATGCTAAAGGAAGCAACTGTCACGGCACAAGCACAAAAGGTGGTTTTAAAAGAAGATACCTTCGTATACAATGCGGCAGCCTACCGCACGCCGGAGGGCTCTACCATTGAGGAACTCGTAAAGCGACTTCCCGGAGCACAAGTCGACGACGATGGAAAGATTACCATAAACGGAAAAGAAGTAAAGAAAATCATGATTGATGGAAAGGAATTCATGACAGGCGATACAAAAACTGCCATAAAGAATATTCCTACGTCAATCATACAAAGGGTAAAAGCATACGACCAAAAGAGTGACCTCTCACGCGTTACCGGCATTGATGACGGTGATGAGCAGACTGTGCTCGATTTCGGTGTAAAGCCTGGCATGAACAAAGGCATTATGGCAAATGCTGACGCAGCAGTTGGCACAAAAGACCGTTACAGCGCACGTGTGTTCGGAGGCTACATGAACAGCAACGCGCGTATAATGGGAATGGGCAACGCCAACAACGTAAACGATATGGGCTTCGGTGGACGTGGCGGAGGCTTTGGGCGTGGACGAAACGGACTCAATGCTTCAAAGATGGCAGGTCTAAACTTCAACTATGAGATAAAAGATACGCTCAAGCTGGACGGAAGCGTGAGATGGAACCACAGCGACGGCGATACACGCTCGAAAAGCAGCAGAGAAAACTATGTCAGTACTGTTGGTTCTTTCTCTAACAGCCTCAACCAAAACTACTCACGCTCTGACCGTTTTGAAGCAAGAGCGAGGGTGGAATGGACTCCTGACTCCATGACAAACATCATGTTCAGGCCTAATTTCACTATCAACAAGTCAGACGGACTGTCTGCCAACACTTCCGCTTCATTCAACAGCGACCCATACCAATGGGTCACAGACCCACTGTCAACAGAAGCGTTGGCTCTGCTCAGTGCTGACAGCATAATAGTAAACTCGAATCGCTCCAACAGCATAAGCTATTCAAAGAGCAACAGCGTTGGCGCAATGCTCCAATTAAACCGCAAGCTCAACAGCAAAGGACGTAATGTTACATTGCGTGCCGACGTAAATTACAGCGATTCCAAATCAAACTCTTTCTCAACTAACAACGTGCGTCTGTACCAGTTACAAAACATCCTCGGACAAGATTCAACATACCAGACGAACCGCTACAACTTGGCGCCATCGAAGAACTGGAGCTATACACTCCAAACAACATACAGCGAGCCTCTATGGAGAGCCACATTCCTGCAACTGCGCTATCGCTTCAACTATAGCTACAGCAAGAGCGACCGTTCTACTTACGATTTCTCAAACCTTGGTGAGGATTTCTTCGCCGGGCTTACACCTGCATACCGTAGCTGGAACGAATTTCTCAACAGGTTGGAACATCCATACGAAGACTATCTCGACACTGATCTCAGTCGTTTCTCTGAATATAAAAACTATCGTCACGACATAGAGCTGATGTTCCGTATGATTCGGACTAAATGGCAACTAAACACGGGCGTAATGTTACAGCCGCAGATTTCGCACTACGTGCAAAACTATCAAGGCGTTGCCGTCGACACCACTCGCACGGTCACTAACATCACTCCTACCCTCGATTTCCGCTACCGTTTCGACAAGCAAAGCGACCTGCGAATCAACTACCGCGCTAACACATCGCAGCCAAGCATAACCCAGCTCCTTGACATCACCGACGACAGCGACCCTCTGAACATATCCACTGGTAATCCTGGTTTGAAGCCTTCATTCACCCAGAACCTCAACTTCTGGTTCAATAAGACTTTCGAAAAGACTATGAGAACCATTGCCTCCGCCTTCAACTACAGCAATACGCGCAACTCTATAAGCAATATGGTGACATACGATGAGACTACGGGTGGAAGACTGACAAGGCCAGAAAATATCAACGGAAACTGGAATATGGGCGGAATGTTGATGTTCAATACTCCACTTGACAGCGCAGGCTACTTTAACATCAACAACTTTGCAAATTTCAACTATTCTAACAACGTAGGTTATATATCATTGCAACGTAACGCCAGCTCACTGAAAAACACGACAAGAGACATGAGCGTGTCAGACAGGTTTGCAGGAAGCTATCGTAACAGTTGGCTGGAAATAGAGCTGAACGGGGCTTTTAACTACCGCCACTCAAAAAACAAGTTGCAACCAACTTCAAATTCAAACATCTGGCAGTATAGCTATGGTGGAAGCATCAACGCAACAGCACCGTGGGGCACAACCCTTTCTACAGACATAAATATGAACTCACGCCGTGGATACACCGACAACTCACTAAATACCAACGAGCTGGTATGGAATGCGCAAATCTCGCAAAGCTTCCTGAAAGGCCGCCCACTTGTGGTGATGCTCCAGTTCTACGATCTGTTGCACAACCAAAGCAACCTGAGCCGCAGCATATCGGCATCAATGCGAAGCGATACAGAATACAACTCAATCAACAGCTATGTAATGCTCCACGTCAACTATCGCCTTAACCTGTTTGGTGGCAGAGACGCAAGACGTGACATGCGTGGAGGTCCTGGTTTCGGACCGGGTAACGGTCCCCGTGGCCCACGCGGAGGATTTGGCGGTGGATTTGGTGGTGGCAGACCACCACGCGGAGGCGGCTTCGGCGGCCCAAGGTAATAAGCTATAAAGCCACAAAGACAGATATACAAAACCAACGTAAAAGGCCGGCGCTCGTCCGGCCTTTTACGTTGGTTCATGCTGAAATAAGTTTGTAACTACACTACATACAAAACTACATTAAAACTTTATGACAACGAAAGAACAGCTCATTATAAAAGATACTTCCAAAGCTATTCGTCGTCATCATCCCAGCCAAACATAGCCGGCTCTATGAAATTGTCCAAAGCTCTACGCTCCTTCTTTGTAGGACGCCCTGTACCACGTTGGCGATCAACAAAACCGGATATGCGGCTCATCTCCAGTATCTCATACTGCTTCGGGTCAGTCACATTCTCATATACTTGAGGCAGAAGCTTTGCACCTACACGGGTTTCTATGCAGGCTATGACTTTAAACGAGCAGGTTATCGGCGGCTTTCTTACATCTATTGTCTCACCTGCCTTTATAGTTCGGCTCGGTTTTACATTTACGCCATCTATAGTAACACGCCCATTCTTAATTGCCTCAACAGCCAAAGAACGAGTCTTGTATATGCGAGCTGCCCACAGCCACTTGTCAATACGGGCAGACTCACCATATTTTGGCATTTTTGGAATATTATCGCTCATTTGCCTTTTAGTTTTCTATCTCTTTAATCTTTTACTTTTTTGCCTTTTTCCCTTTACTGTTGTACTGGTTCATTGTATTGTCAATGCCTTGCAACACAAAGCTTTTGATAATGTCTACCGAAAGGTCTATGGTGGGCTGTAACACATTCATGTCTTCATCGGAGTAATGTCCAAGCACCCAGTCAATTTGCCCACCTCGCGGATATTCGTTACCTATACCAATGCGCAGGCGAGCGAAATCCTGACCTATTAGTTGCATTATATGTCCAAGACCATTGTGACCGCCATTGCTGCCACTGCTCTTAAGGCGGAATTCACCAAGAGGCAACGCCACATCATCACTTATGACAAGCAACCTCTCCTGCGCTATCTTCTCCTCATTGAGCCAATAGCGAACGGCATTGCCCGAAAGATTCATAAACGTAGTAGGCTTCAACAAAAAAATCTTGCGCCCCTTTAGCGAGGTCTCGGCAACGAATCCATAGCGTCTGTCCTTCCATTCGGCTCCCATTGCTTTAGCAAAGGCATCAACAACCATCCACCCTGTATTATGTCGTGTTCCAGCATATTCATCACCTGGGTTGCCAAGACCGCAAATCAAGTATTTATCCATAGCCGTTTTTCAAAGCGTTTAGAAAAGACAAGGAGCTAAAGGAGTAAAAGACCTGCCTGCTAAACCTATATAGCGGTAAAGCATTAGCCTTTAACTCCCTTAGCTCCTTTACTGATTAATTCTTAAAAAGAGATTACTCTGCTGCAGGTGCTGCTGCATCTGTTGCTGCTGCATCAGCGTCAGCCGTAGCGTCAGAAGCCACAGCGTTACGTGTCATCTTGACTGAGCAAACAACGACATCCTTGCTTGTAGCCAGCTCAAGACCTTCGAATGAAAGCTCACCAACCTTGATGCTCTTGCCAAGGCGCAGGGCTGTCACGTCAATATCGAGGTGCTCAGGTATCTGCTGGTAAGGAGCAGTAACGTTAATCTTACGGATAGAAAGGTTCATACGACCGCCATCGCGAACACCCTGTGCAAGACCGTTGAGCTTAACAGGAATACCAATTGTGATAGGCTTCTCCTCGTTAATTTCATAGAAGTCAACATGCAAAGGAGCATCGGTAACAGGATGGAACTGTATCTCCTTCATGATGGCAGTGTGGTCCTGACCATCAATCTTAAGCCTCACCACATAGATATGGGGTGTATAAATGAGCTTGCGCAGCTCTGAAAAAGATGATGCGAAAGCGAGGGCTACTGGCTTGCCATTCTCATCTTTTGCCTCACCATAAAGGTTGCATGGCACATAGCCTTCCTTGCGCAGAGCCTTAGAAGCTTTCTTGCCAAGGGTCTCACGCTTCTTACCTGAAATCTCAATTTCTTTCATAATGTGTTACTCTAAATTAAATGATTGATTAATTCGCCATCACACTGGAAATACTTTTCCCAATCTGAAAAGCGATGCAAAGTTACTGATTTTATTCCGTCTACACAAAGATTAATAAAAAAAACAAAGATTTATCCATGCTTTTTTTGCTTTATAGGGGATTATTTACTACTTTTGCAGCTGAATAATGCCTACACATAACAAGTTTGAGTGATGATCAATCGTGATTTGATACGTACCAAGATAGTTCAGCTTACCTACGCATACTATCAGAATGGAAATAAAAACATTGAGATAGCAGAAAAAGAACTGTTTCTCAGTCTGTCCAAGGCTTACGACCTTTACAACTACCTCCTTGACCTAATAGTGGCTGTAACTCGTGAGGAACGCTCACGGTATGAGACACTGGAACAGCGGGCTAAGTTGTCAGGAGAGGATGCACCATCAAAGAAATTTGCTTTCAACAAGTTTGCTTCGCAACTTGAGGAAAACAAGATGCTTAATAGCTTCAATGAGGACAAGAAATTGTCATGGAGCGACAATGCAGACTTCGTACGCAAGCTGTGCAACCAAATAGAGCAAAGCCAGACTTACAAAGACTACATGGCAACACCGGAGGGCGACTATGAAGAAGACCGCGAAGTATGGCGCAAGCTTTACAAGCAGCTGATTGAGGAAAACACGGATCTCGATACTTTGCTCGAGGACACGAGCCTCTATTGGAATGACGACAAAGAAGTGGTAGACACTTTTGTCATCAAGACCATCAAGCGCTTCGACCCAAAGGAAAAAGGCAATCAAGAGCTGCTGCCAGAATATAAAGATGAAGATGACAGGGAATTTGCACGAAAACTATTTCGCGCCACAATTCTTAATGCATCCGACTACCAGCATTACATGAGCGAGGCTTCGCACAACTGGGATTTTTCAAGGCTTGCATATATGGATATTGTCATAATGCAAATAGCCATAGCCGAAATGCTGACATTCCCCAACATCCCGGTGCAAGTCACCATTAACGAATATGTAGAGCTGGCTAAAAAATACTCCACTCCAAAAAGCGGAGGATATATAAACGGAATGCTTGATGCTATAGCACGGCACCTTATATCTACTGGCAAGATGTTGAAGGAAATGCCACCACGCGTAGAGAAAAAAGAAGAAAATTCTCGCCGTAGCTACGACAATGCAAATGGCTACAAGAGCTTCAACCGCAACAATTATAATCAACGTGGCGGATACAACAAGCAAAGACAAGAATACAATGGCCCTACAAGGTTTGTTCACAGGCCTCGGACTAACGAGACACAACAAAACAACGGAGAACAAACAGAGCCAGCAAATCAGCAAATGACACAACAAACAGAACAATAAATAAAAAAACATCAGAGTTATGACATCATTAGTTTTAGCTGCTCAAGCAGCACAGGGTGGTGGTGGCTTCGGTGGCATGATTTTCATGCTTATTGCCATCTTCGTCATCATGTGGCTTTTCATGGTAAGACCACAGCAGAAGAGACAAAAGAAAATACGCGAATTTCAGAACTCTCTGCAAGAAGGTTCAAAAGTCGTTACAGGCGGTGGCATATATGGCACTGTAAAGCGTATTGACCAGACAAAGAACACCGTTGACGTTGAGATAGCACACGGTGTGGTAATCACCGTTGACAAGGGCACCGTATTCCAAGATGTTGCCCAGGGCCAGCCTAATGCATAGGCTAAAACAGCTATACGACATCCTTAAAGGCTTCTTGTCTGAATTTTCGGGCAAGGAGTTTTTGATTTTCCTCTTTTGTCTCGCCATTAGTGGTGTTTTCTGGCTTATGATGACACTCAATGAGACTTACGAGGTAGAGTTTCCTGTGTCTATACGCCTTGTTGGAGTTCCTAAAAATGTCGTTATGACATCTGACATGACAGACACTGTCAGGGTTACCATACGTGACAAGGGATTTGCAATTCTTGCCTATGAAAGCTATAACAAGTTACGCCCAATCAGACTTAGCTTCTCAAAGTATGCAAATCGCCAAGCAGGCAAGGGACAAGTACCATCCACCGACATCCAAAAGATGGTCAGGCAACGCCTCTACAGTTCTTCTGCTATAACTGCTATTAAAGCTGACAAGCTCAATTTTACTTTTAATTTCGGTCGAAACAAACGGGTTAGGGTAAGGTTGAGTGGCAACATTGTACCTGGTAAGAACTACTATCTCGCCCACATACAGATAACGCCAGACATGGCAACTGTATACGCGAGTAAGGAATTGCTGTCAAAAATAGAAGGCGTTGCTACCGAGCAACTCAATATCAGCAACTTCGAAGATACAGTAACTCGGATAGTTAAAATTAAAAAAATAGAAGGAGCAAAGATTAGTCCCGCAACAGTAAAGGTCACTCTATTCCCTGACGTTTTAACAGAAGGGAGTCAAGAGGTTCTTATCAAGACTATAAACAAGCCTTCCAATCTCACTATCCGTACATTTCCACAAACTGTCAACGTAAAGTACAGTGTAGGGGCAAATGTTTATAGACAAGTGCACCCAACAGACTTTGAAGTATTTGTTGATTACAAAGAAATAGCCAGCCACCCGTCAGACAAATGCCGGCTTTATTTACGCAGCCACTCAAGACTTGCAAGAAACGCCAGGCTTGAGAACGACAAAGTGGACTATCTTATAGAACAACAATGAGGCATATAGCCATTACGGGAGGCATCGGCAGTGGAAAGAGTTACGTTTGTAAACTCTTAGGCAAATTCGGCATAAGCGTCTATGATAGCGATGATGCTGCTAAACGCCTGTATTACACCGACCTACAGCTGCAAGAAGAACTTAAAAAGCTTGTAGGTGAAGACGTTTATATCGGCAACATTTTACAGAAACGTGTGCTTGCAAAATTCTTGCTTGCATCAGAAGAAAACAAACAAGCCGCCGATAATGCCATTCATCCTGCCGTGGCACGTGACTTCTTGCAAAGCGGCAAGGAGTGGCTCGAAAGCGCTATTCTATTTGACAGCGGTTTCTACAGGCGCATAAAGTTTGATTACGTGGTATGCGTAACCGCACCTTTGCAACTGCGGATAGACCGTGTCATGCGGCGCGACGGCATTTCACGCGAGAAAACCTTAGAATGGATAAACAGGCAATGGCCACAGGACAAGGTGGCTAAACTCTCCGACTTCGTCATCATTAATGACGGACAACATAATATTGAAACTCAAATAAAAGAAATACTACAATCATTACAAACAAATTAAAAATAAACAAATCAAAAATGGAAACAATACTTTCAATATCTGGCAAGCCAGGACTTTATAAGCTGGTTTCACGCGGCAAGTCGAATCTTATAGTGGAAACTATTGATGCCACACATCACCGCCTGCCAGCATTTGCAACCGACCGTGTGACAAGCCTAAGCGACATCGCAATGTACACAGATGCCGATGACATAGCACTATGGAAAGTGTTGGTGAAAGTCGGCGAAAAAGAAAATCTGAAGAACGCATCAATAAACTATAAAAAGAGCTCAGGCAAAGAGCTTCGCGACTATTTTGCCGAAATCTTGCCAAACTATGATCGTGACAGAGTGCATGACAGTGATATTAAAAAACTGCTCCAATGGTACAACATCCTCATAGACAACGGCTATACTGACTTCAAAGACTTGATCGCACCAAAGGAGGAAGAAACCGAAGAAGAAAAGAAAGAAGGATAAAACTTCTTAACTGCAAAAGTGTCCCCGGCAAAACATGCCAGGGATACTTGGCTAAATTTGCCACAAACCAACAGTAGCTTTAAAACTATTACACTATGGAAACTATCAAAAACGAACAACTAAAAGTGATAGTGTCACCTCACGGGGCAGAACTAATGAGCATAAAGGATAGCAAAGGGAAAGAGCACCTATGGCAAGCCGATCCAAAATATTGGGGACGACACTCACCTATTCTTTTCCCCATTGTAGGTACACTTTGTAATGGCACAGCCCATATTTTGCATAAAAATTATCACATGGGACGGCATGGATTTGCACGCGACATGGATTTCAAACTGATTGCCAAAGGCGAAAACCAGGTTGTTTTTGCCCTACATGACAATGCCGAAACATTGGAGAAATATCCTTACCACTTCAATCTTGCCGTAAGTTACAAGCTTACAGGAAACACTATACACGTAGTATGGCATGTTGAAAACACCGATGACAAGCCAATTGCCTTTCAAATAGGCGGACATCCTGCATTCAATATTCCTGACATCAAAGCTGGCGAACCTATACACGGAAAGCTACAACTCGACACCGAAAATCCTATACGCCGTTTCATAAACGGCGAAACAGGATGCCTTGACGGCTCACGCCACGAAGAAGTTGAAACCAAAGACGGAATATTGAAATTCAACGAAAGCACATTCAAGAACGATGCACTCATTTTTGATCATAGCCAATTGCACCAAGTTGCACTGCTTGATGCCAACAATGATCCCACAATAATAGTGACATTCAAGTCACTGGCAGTAGGCATATGGTCACCATACGGTAAAAATGCGCCTTTTGTTTGCATAGAGCCTTGGTACGGCGTGACCGACATTGACGGCTACAACGGCGATTTTGCTAACCGCTACCTCATGAACCACCTTTTGCCAGGTTCAAGTTTCATGAGCGAATACACCATAACCATAAACAGTTAATATGGTGAAAGGGCAAAAAATATAAAAGAATAAAAGCCAAGAGGGTAAAATATATAGAGAGAATATCACATATTATTCTTTACCATCTTGGCTTTTTTCCTGTATGCTATCTTACTTTTTAATAAGCTTCCCGATATTTGTTTTCATCCTTATCTTGCAACATTGACAGATAGCTATTATATCGGCTTTCTGCTATATAATGTTCTTCGACTGCTTTGCGCACGGCACATCCTGGTTCATGAGTATGCGTACAATTGGAAAAGCGGCAATTCTTAGAAAACCTGAATATCTCCTTAAAATAGCTGCCAATCTCTTCCGGTTCCATATCAAAAGAACCAAAGCCTTTAATACCAGGAGTATCTATGAGCCAGCCACCTTCTGGCAATGGCAACATCTCAGAGAACGTTGTAGTATGCATGCCTGTGTCGTGAGCATCACTTATCTCAGCCACTTTTGCACCAGCTCCAGGCAGAAAAAGATTTAACAACGTAGACTTCCCTACTCCACTATTGCCACTCAACAAAGTCACTTTATCAACAAGCATATTGCGCAGAGCTTTACATCCTTCGCCTGTAGCGGCAGAAACCTGACGACACTCATAGCCAACAGTCTTATAAAGATCAACCATCATTTGCTGATAATGCAATTCTTCCTTATCCAGCAAATCAGTCTTGTTGAAGACGAGAACCACAGGGACGGAATAAGCTTCGGCTGAAGCAAGAAACCTGTCAATGAAAGTAGTGGAAGTCGCAGGATGGGCAACTGTCACAATCAAAAAAGCCTGGTCAACGTTTGCGGCAATGATATGGCTTTGTTTCGAGAGGTTGGTGGAGCGACGAATAATATAATTTTTACGGTCATCAATAGCCGTTATAAAGGCAGTACCTTCTTGGTTTTCAGCAATATCAACATGGTCGCCAACCGCAACCGGGTTGGTCGACCGTATGCCTTTCAGTCTGAAGTTGCCCTTCACCTTGCTCTCAACTGTACGTCCGTCAGAAGTGAGCACTGTGTACCAAAAGCCCGTGTTCTTAACAACGATGCCTTTCACTTATACTGTCATTATCTCCTTCTGCTTGTTTTGCAGAGTAGTGTCAATCAGCTTAATATATTTGTCATGAACCTTCTGGAGCTCATTCTCAGCGTCTTTCTCCTGATCTTCCGACAGACCATCCTTTATGGCTTTCTTCAGTTTATCCTTGTACTCTGCACGAACATTACGCACCTGCACCTTTGCAGACTCGCCAATCTTGTTGCACTGCTTCACAAGTTCCTTGCGACGCTGTTCCGTCGGTTGAGGAATACGCAAGATAACCATCTCACCATTATTCTCAGGCGTGATGCCAACCTCGCTGTCCATGATGCCTTTCTCAATGTCCTTTATTGCCTTACGCTCCCACGGGCGTATGGTAATTGTGCGAGCATCAGGCACTTGCAGAGCAGCCACCTGATTGAGAGGCACACGCTGACCATAGGAATTGACACGCACACTGTCAAGTATTGCGATATTGGCGCGGCCCGCACGAATGCGCGACAGCTCACTTTCCAAAAAGTTGGCGCTCTTTTTCATCTTGTCCTCGGCGCTCTTCAAGGTTGATTTTACGTCAATCATATATATAGGTTTAATTTATCCAATGTACAAATTTAAGCACTTTTTTTTAAAGCAACAACATTAAGACAAGTTTTTTGCTACAAAAAAACTGTTTATTGGCAGCAATGCTCTTCTTTTCGACATCAAAGCCTACCTTTTCAAGCCAAAGCATGCATTTCGGTCCCTACCCTATTAGTCAGATCAACAAACTCTGCTACAGACAATTGCTCTGGACGCCGCGTCATCAAACTTTCAGCAAAGAATGCAGCCGATGGCAAGTTGTCCTTACCGAAAAGCGGCTTAAGGGACACTCGCAACATCTTACGTCTCTGATTGAATACTGTTTTAACAACCCGCTTGAACAGCTTCTCATCGCATCCTAAGTCCGTCACGCCATTACGTGTCATACGTATCACCGCACTCTTGACCTTTGGCGGTGGATTGAAAACATTCTCGTCTACAGTGAAAAGATATTCGGTATCATACCATGCCTGTATCATTACACTCAAAATGCCATACTGCTTAGTACCAGGCTTAGAAGCTATACGTTCAGCCACTTCTCGCTGTATCATACCCGTGCAACATGGTATAAGATCTTTATAATCAAGCATTTTGAAGAATATCTGCGAAGAAATATCATAAGGGTAGTTTCCTGTCAGCACAAACAGTCTTCCATCGAAGACCTTATTCAGGTCCATTCGCAGAAAGTCTTCGCCTATGATATTGTCCTTAAGCTTAGGAAAACGTTCATGCAGATAGCGTACACTCTCGGCATCTATTTCCACAGCCTTTACCTCCCTCGGCTTTTCCACAAGATACTGAGTGAGCACACCCATGCCTGGTCCAATCTCAAGTATTGGAATGTCTGGACATGCATCCACAGTGTCGGCTATGCGCTTGGCTATGTTCAAATCGGTCAGGAAATGCTGGCCGAGATTCTTCTTCGGTCTAACTTGCTTCATTTTTATGTTGTATGCCACAAAGGTAATATATTTTTTTCAAACGTCAAAGTCACTTCTATAAAGTTTACGCACAGATACACAGCAAAAACATAAAATTACGCCCTTTTATGAAAGCTTACCACTAAAAGGCATAAGCCATAGACGCGAAAGGCGGAAACCAGAAGTAATTCCAGTTTCCGCCAATCAGGATATTAATAACTTATATAAATATTGTCTTAACATTTCAGGAAGACATAAAGCATATCTGTGCGCGGTGCAAGTTTTACCGCTATGCGGCTAAAGTTTTATCGGTAGGCGATAAAAGCTTTATCGCAATGCGATTAAAGTTTTGCCGCTACGCAACTAAAGCGCTGCTAAGACACAATGTCCGTTTTACTTATGGTTCCCCAAAATGGCGAATATTCATATAATGAATTGAAATTCTACTTTTAAAACCCTCGGAAGGGTACTCGCTTAGCGAGCCATTCTGTCCTGCATGAGGGCGATGAACGAAATGCCTACGAACATGATTGCAGCAATTGTCACAAATGTCATAATAGTCATAATCTTTTTCCTTTCTCTATTTTTTAATGTTCTCTAATGTTTTGTGTCCACACCGTGTGGCCACTTCTATCAAACTAGCCGCATTTGGCGGTATTTGGATGCCAACTGGAATTATGTTATTTTGAAAGCATCCCTTTGTCTTTTGACGATGCAAAGTTACGAAATCTAAATTGTGTGCGCAAACAATTTTAAGTCTCTAAATAAAGAATGCTATATATTTTTGATTTCTGTCAAACTGTTTGATTATAGTCAATCAGTTGAATTGATTTGTATCATCCTTTGCGAATAGCCTTTATTCCTTAACGTGTTAAAAATTTAGTTCCACTTACCTTTGTATAAAAACATTTTTGTAATTTTGCGGAACGTATGAAATTTAAAAAGGCGCTTAATACAATAGTACAGGTAGCTCTGTCGCTCATTCTCGGCGGAGCCATACTGTATTGGATGTACAGAGGCTTCAACTTTCGCAGCATTGAGCACGTAATGCTCCATGAGATGAACTGGTGGTGGATGTTGCTGTCCTTCCCCTTTGGCATCTTGGCGCAGGCATTCCGTGGCTGGCGATGGCGGCAGACCTTGGATCCTGTAGGCGAGCATCCACGCAGTTCGGTGTCTGTTTATTCCATATTTATATCCTACGCATCAAGCCTTGTCATACCTCGCATTGGCGAGTTTGCGCGTTGTGCCATACTCAAGCGCTGGGACCGAGTTTCCTTTCCCAAAGCATTGGGCACCGTTGTAACCGAGCGCGCCATTGACTCGTTGCTCGTGGCTTTGATAACCGCACTTACTTTCCTTTGGCAACTGCCAGTCTTCACCCGCTTTTTCAGCCGTACAGGCACACGCATTGACCAAATATTCTCACAGTTCACAACCACAGGCTGGTGGGTGACAGCTATCTGTGGCGCGGCGGCAATACTGCTCGTATGGTTCATTCTGCGCAAACTCAGTATATATAATAAGGTGAAAGACACGTTCATTGGATTGTGGTCAGGCATAATATCTGTAAAGAATGTTCACAACGTGCCAAAGTTCATTATCTTCACGCTTGCCATCTGGGCTTGCTACTTTTTGCACTATTATCTGACATTTTTCTGCTTTGATGCTACTTCGCATCTCGGAGTGGCATGCGGCATGGTGACTTTCATCGTTGGCTCTATAGCTGTTATAGTGCCAACGCCCAATGGTGCCGGCCCGTGGCACTTCGCCGTGAAGACTATGCTCATATTATATGGTGTGGCAAGCAATGACGCCCTTTATTTTGTATTGATAGTGCATACAGTGCAAACCCTATTAGTGGTTGCCCTCGGCATTTTCGGCTTGATAGCCTTGAATTTTATTAAAAAGAAGGCATAAAAGTTGGAAGTTCGGATTTAATATTGTATCTTTGTCCAAAATTCATTATAATGACTAAAGACTTATGAGCGAAATCAGAAATTTACAGCCCGCTGCCATTTGGCGCAATTTCGACGACTTGACACAAATTCCTCGTCCAAGCGGCCATGTTGAAAAAGTACAGCAGTTTTTGCTTGACTTTGCTAAACGCGTTGGTGTAGAGGCATTCAAGGATCCTGCCGGCAACATCGTGATGCGCAAGCCCGCAACTCCCGGCTACGAGAACCGCAAAACCGTATTGCTGCAAGCTCACATGGACATGGTGCCACAGAAAGCACCAGACTCAACCCACAACTTTGAGACAGACCCCATTGAGACTTACATCGAAGACGGATGGGTGCATGCAAAAGGCACCACGCTCGGTTCTGACGACGGCATAGGCGTAGCCGCAATCATGGGTATAATGGAGGACAACAGCCTCAAGCACGGCCCGGTAGAAGCTCTCATAACACGAGATGAGGAAACAGGCATGTACGGTGCCAATGAGTTGCCCGAGGGCGAATTGCACAGCGACATTTTGATGAACCTCGACTCAGAGCTTTGGGGTAAGTTCGTCATCGGCTCAGCAGGTGGCATTGACATAACCTCAACACTCGAATACAAACCAGCCGACAACGACCAGGAATGCGCAGTTCGTGTTACGCTAAAAGGCTTGCGTGGCGGACATAGCGGTTTGGAAATCAATGAGGGACGCGCGAATGCTAACAAGGAAATGGTTAGATTCGTACGCAAGGCCATTGCCGAATGTGATACACGCTTAGCTTCATGGCATGGTGGTAACATGCGCAATGCTATCCCCTTTAAAGCTGAGGTGGTGCTTGCATTGCCAAAGGAAAATGTAGAGACCTTGAAAGACCTCGTGGAGGAACAACGTATCGCCATAGAGGATGAATTCCGTGGAATTGAGAGCGGTGTAGAATTTTTCGTAGAAAATGTAGACAACCCAAAGGAGATAGTCCCAGAAGAAATACAAGACAATCTCGTGGATGCTATCTATGCTTGCCACAATGGCGTTATCCGAATGATTCCATCCTATCCGACAGTGGTGGAGACTTCATCTAATCTAGCCATCATAGACATAGAGGCTGGGAAGGCAGCCATCAAGATTCTTGCACGCTCAAGTCGTGAAGACATGAAGGAATATGTAGCAACCATGCTTGAAAGTTGCTTCTCTATGGCTGGCATGAAGACTGAGCTCAGCGGCAGTTACGGCGGTTGGGATCCCAACCCGGACAGCGAAATACTGAACTTGCTGAAAAAAGTTTATAAAGAGCAGACTGGCAAGGAAGCAGCAGTGCAGGCAGACCATGCCGGGCTTGAGTGCTCTGTCATCTTGAGCAAGTACCCTGGAATGGATGTTGTTTCACTTGGCCCAACACTCCTGTCGCCACATACTACAAGCGAACGCTTCAAGATTGATACAGCCGAGCCATTCTGGAAACTTCTCACAGCCACACTTGAGCAGATACCAGAAAAGACAAAGTAAACGGATGTAGATCAAATACACATCATTATATACAGGGTAATAAAGCAATATTGTTTTTTAAAGGAAAATCAAGTTACTTTATTACCCTGTATTTTAAAAAGGATATTTTATGTTGTTCCTACATTATATCTTTAAAAATCCTTTGTCTTTTTCTTATAATTATTTTGCCAGTTGGGTTATTTTGCTTACTTTTGCACTCACAAATCAATATTCATAGCATTTATGGACGATTATCACGCGGACAATTACAATTTTTAGCGTGAGGATTAGACCTTTTGAGCGGCTAATCCCCACACATTATTAATTTCAAGGAGATTAGCGCAATGAAAACATACTGGAACATTGAGAAGCAACTAAAACAAATCCCCGAATGGCAGCCTGGCTGCTGGATTCAGGTGACATGCCCTACTGACGACGACCAGCGTGAGCTGGAAGACAAATTCAACATACCCGACTATTTCATGAGCGACATCAGCGATACCGACGAGCGTGCCCGATACGAGTATGACGACGGTTGGATGCTCATCATCTTGCGTATACCCTACGTCAAGGAGATTCGCTCACGCACGCCATATACGACTGTACCTCTCGGCATTATACACAAAAGAGATGTAACCATAACGGTGTGCTATTATGAAACCAACATGATGATTGACTTCGTCAGTTATCAGCAAAAACGAGGTGTTGGATTCACCGACTATGTAGACCTCATTTTCCGGCTTTTCCTATCTTCTGCCGTATGGTATCTGAAACGCTTAAAGCAAATAAACGCGCTTATAGAGAAAGCCAAGCATAATCTCGACCACGAGGTGAACAACGAAAGCCTTATTGGGCTGTCGAGGCTACAAGACTCATTGACCTATTTCATAACATCAATACGTGGCAATGAGAACCTGCTGCAAAAGCTAAAGTTCAAGTTGCAAGTAGACGAACTTGATGCTGACCTCATCGAAGATGTAAACATTGAGATGACGCAGGCACGTGAGACCACAAGCATTTACTCAGACATACTTGAGTCAACTATGGACACATACTCAAGCATCATCAACAACAACATGAATACCACGATGCGTACTCTCACATCGGTTTCCATAATAATGATGTCCGGCACCTTCATTGCTTCATTATATGGAATGAATGTAGAAAACGGATTGGAGAACAGCCATTGGGGATTTATAATAACCCTCGCCATTGCATTTTTTGTTAGCGCTTTGTGCTGGGTTGTGCTAAGACACAAACGTCTGCTATAGACATACATACGGTTTACAAAACAAGAAGGCAGTTTATTTTAGGCATAAAGGTACAAAAAGTTTTCGTCCTACCTAAAAAAAACTGCCTTTTTGTTGGCAGTTCTGTTTTTTTTGCTTAAGTTTGCAAAATAATTTGTTATTGAACCCCGAGTCATAAACTTAAAACAGTGAAATGATGGACTCTCAAGAAAAAGCCCTCGAGCAGGGTAATGTAGAAGAGCAGAAAGCCCCACAAGCTGCTGCTGAAGTAGAGAACAAGCAGACTGAGGCACCTGTTGCCGAAGAAGTTAATTTAGAGGAATCCAAAACTAAGGAACAAGAGACGGCAGAGGCACCTGAGATAAAGGAGCAACCTGCGGCAGATGCTTCGAAGGCCACTGAGGAAGTACAGAAGCCAGAAGCCACAGCCGAAGAAAACAAGGCTGAGGAAGATCAAAAAGAGGTAGAGACTCCTGTTAAAGACGAGGCTCTTGAAGATTCCCCAAAACAAGAAAAGAAGATTTACGCTTCAAAGCAAGAGGTGCTTGACCGCGTAAAAGAATTGGCAGAAGGCGATGAGACTCCCGATAAGGATGAAGTCGATCACCTGAAGGCCTCTTTCTACCGTTTCCACATTGCCGAACGTGACGAGAAAGAAAAACAATACCTTGCCAACGGTGGCGATCCAGAGAAGTACCAAATATTGCCTGATGATGACGAAGAAGCCTTCAAGGCAAACATGCAGCTCATAAAAGAAAAGCGAGCCAAGGCTTTTGAGAAAGCACAAGAGGAACGTGAAGCCAACCTCAAGCATCGTGAAGATATAATAGAGAAGATTAAAAACATGGCTACCTCTCCAGAAGAAGCCAATAAGTCGTATAATGACTTCAAGGCTCTTCAACAAGAGTGGAAAGAAATAGGACCTGTTCCGCCAGAGAAATCAAGTGAGACATGGCGTAACTATCAGCTCTACGTTGAGCAGTTCTATGACTTGCTGAATCTTAATAGAGAAGCACGCGAATACGACTTTAAGAAGAATCTTGAAGCCAAGACTAAACTATGCGAGCAAGCCGAAAAGCTTGCAAATGAGCCTGATGTGGTAAGTGCTTTCCACCAGCTTCAAGAATTGCATGCGCAGTATCGCGAGATCGGTCCTGTGGCAAAAGAGCTGCGCGAGGAAATATGGACTCGCTTCAAAAACGCAAGTACTGTCATCAACAAGAAGCACCAGGAGCACTTCGAGAACCTGCGTTCTATGGAGCAGGACAACCTCAACCGCAAAACAGAGCTTTGTGAGAAGACAGAAGCCATTGCAAAAGAAGAAAACAAGAACGCAAGCGATTGGGAAAAACACTCAAAGGAAATAATTGCTATACAGCAAGAGTGGAAGACCATAGGCTTTGCTCCACATGCAATGAACGAGAAAATATTTCAGCGTTTCCGTGCCGCATGTGACGATTTCTTCGGTCGTAAGGCTGAGTATTTCAAGGAAGTGAAAGCACGCTTGGAAGCCAATGCTGAGAAGAAGAAAGCTCTTGTTGAGCAAGCACAGGCCCTTACCGACTCCACCGACTGGAAATCAACTTCAGACAAGCTCATACAGTTGCAAAAGGAATGGAAGGCTATAGGCACTGTGCCACGGAAATATGGCGACAAACTATGGAACGACTTCCTCGCTGCCTGCAATCATTTCTTTGAAGCACGCAATGCAGCTAATGCAGGAACACGCAATGAAGAACGTGACAACTTGAAAAAGAAACGCGACATCATTGCAAAACTCAAGGATTTTGCAGAAAGCACCGCCGACGATGTACAGGAAAAAGTACAAGAGCTTGCGGACGAATATAATAAGATTGGACATGTGCCATATCGCGACAAAGACAAGGTTTACAAGGAGTATCATGATGTGATGGACAAGATATACGACAACCTGCACGTCAGTGCTGCTCGTCGTCACCTTGACAACTTCCGCAACAACCTGCGTGGAATGGCAAAGAAGGGTGAAGATGCCGTTGACAATGAGCGTGCACGCCTCATGCGCCGATATGAGTCGCTCAAGCAAGAAATCAAGACTTATGAAAACAACCTTGGTTTCTTGAATATTTCGAGTAAGAAAGGTAACAGCCTCGTAGACGAAATGAACCGCAAGGTACAGCGACTTAAAGACGACGCACAAATGGTGCGTGAAAAGATAAAGGCTATAGATCAACAGAACAAAGCCTTAGATCAACAAAACAACAAAAAATAGGAAGCTCTAACATAGGAGTAGAGACATATTAATAATCGGAGATAAGTAAGTATACTGTACTTGTCTTCGATTTTTTTTGTAATTTTGCACACAGTAAAATAACATGCCAATGAATGCTTTCATACGACTATTAAAGAATTGGACATTGCCCGTGGCAATGGTCACTGGCGTATGCATATATCTGTTGTTTCATTTTGTTCCTTTTCTCAAACCAATAGGCAGGTGGTATGCACCATACAACGGGAATGTGATGCCCGACTTCATGTTCCTCATCCTTTACATCACATTTTGCAAAGTGGATTTCCGCAAACTTCTGCCCGTAAAATGGCATTTATGGATATGCATACAGCAGACGGTGTTTGTATTTGCCCTTATGGCAATTATCATCGGCTTTAACATTACAGGCAGAGCATTAGTAATGCTTGAGGCAATACTTGTGTGCATCATAGGTCCATGCGCGGCAGCAGCACCTGTAGTGACTGCAAAACTTGGAGGAAACCTTGAAGAAATGACAACTTATACTTTTCTTTCAAATCTTGTTTCTGCAATACTCATCCCGTTGTGCTTCCCAATGCTGCCACAAGCCACTGAAGCCACAGCAAACATACATTTCTTTCCGCTTTTCCTTGAGATATTATGGAAAGTAAGCGTAGTTCTGCTTCTGCCTATGCTGCTCGCTTTTATTACAAAGCACTGCTTCAAACGCTTTCACCACTGGATAATAAACATAAAAGATCTGAGCTACTACCTATGGGGATGCTCGTTAATAGTGGTCACCGGTACTACCGCCATGAATATCACTGAAGCATGGCATGAAACATCTGTTATTTTTTTGCTTTCTATAGCCATTATGGGATTGCTGCTCTGCATAGTGCAGTTTGCTACAGGCCGATTCATTGGTCACTATTTTGATAAGACCGTAGAGGCTGGGCAAAGTCTCGGACAGAAAAATACGGCTTTTTCCATTTGGGTAGCAACAGCCTTTCTAAACCCGCTCAGCTCTGTAGGGCCTGGCTGCTATATTCTTTGGCAAAATATCATCAACTCTGTGGAGATTTGGATATACAGGAAAAGAGGACTGGAAAAAAGTTCATAAATTGCATTATAAACACAACTGGACAATTACATTTTAAATTACATATAATGGATTTCAAGCTTATTGCCTTTGATGCCGATGATACTCTTTGGGACTGTCAAGGACATTTTAATGATGTTGAAAACGAGTATTGCAACATTCTGTCAACTTACGGTAGTTGTGAGGAAATTTCAAAAAGCTTATTCGAAACAGAGACTGCTAATATGGCAACACTGGGCTATGGCAGTAAGGCATTTACAATATCGCTCATCGAAAATGCCATAAAAGTATCTAAAGGCAATGTCAGCAATACCAATATCAAACGCATTATCAACTTAGGCAAGTCTTTGCTACAATTGCCAGCTACGCCTTTACCAGGCATTGAAGATACTCTCAAAGCACTGAGGCTAAGGCAGAAATACAAGATGGTAGTATTCACAAAAGGCGACAATCTTGACCAGGAGAACAAATATCATCGCTCTGGACTTGACAAGTACTTCGACGACATCGTTGTTGTTGCAGACAAGACTCGCCATGAATACATGCGTCTGTGCAGATTATTCGACACCAACATAAGCCATCTCTGCATGGTTGGCAACTCCTATAAGTCAGACATTCTCCCCGTGCTTCAACTCGGTGGCTACGCCATTCATATACCCTACAAGCTAATGTGGAAAATGGAAAAAACAGAAGAAGCCGAACATCCAAATATGAAAAAGATAAAACAATTCGAGCAACTGTTGGAGATATTATAAGAGCAACAGTTTCTCCAGCACAATGGCGTTGTTATGTTGTTCGTCCTTAGCACCATAAAGCAATGTTACAACTTCATGATGACGAAGCTCATCTATAATTGGCGCAACCTCATCATTCTGCTTCAATTCAGACAAATATTTCTTTGAAAATTCATCAAATCGCTCTGGAATGTGAGCAAACCACTTCCTAAGCTCTGTGGAAGGTGCAAGCTGTTTAGCCCAAAGGTCAACCTTGGCATCCTCTTTTTTTATACCACGTGGCCAAAGCCTATCAACAAGTACACGATAACCGTCACTTTCTTCGGCCGGCAGATAAATTCTTTTACATTTAACCTTAAACATTAGTCTTTGTTTTTTAATAGTCTTGCAAATATAGCCACTTTTTCACAATAACGCACACACCTTTGCCATTTTTTTGCTAACTTTGTAGGCAATTTTATATTATGGAATAATACGCACGATGAACATAACTGATTTACTTACAAGTAAAGACCACGAGAAGGGCTTCTCCATAGAGGTGCTGCCACCGCTGAAAGGCAATGGCACGGAAACTCTCTTTCGAAACATCGACAAGATAAACACTTTCGGACCACATTACATAAACATAACGACCCACCACTCTGAATATGTCTACCGTGAACTTGATGACGGACAATTTGAGCGTCTACGCGTGCGCCGCCGTCCTGGCACTATAGCTATAGCCGCAGCAATACAAAGACGCTACAATGTACCTGTCATCCCTCACGTCATCTGCTCTGGTGTAACAAAGGAAGATATAGAGTACGAACTCATTGATTTACAGTTTCTCGGCATAAACAACATTCTATTGCTGCGTGGTGACAAGGCTAAAGACGACCGCATGTATACAGCTACACCAGGAGGATGGACTCATACCACTGAGCTGATAGAACAAGTAAACCGTTTCAATGAGGGGTTCTTTGCAGACGGAACACCAATAAAGCATCCTGGCGAGAAATTCCATTACGGCGTAGCCGCATACCCTGAAAAGCATGAGGAAGCTCCCAACATGGAGATGGATATGAAATATCTAAAAATGAAACAGGATATGGGGGCAGAATATGCCGTCACCCAACTGTTCTACGACAATAGCAAATATTTTGCTTTTGTAAAGCATGCGCGTGAGATGGGCATTACTATTCCTATAGTCCCAGGCATAAAGCCATTCTGCAAGCTCACGCAAATAACGCAGGTTCCCAAGACATTCCACTGTGACATGCCACAAGAACTGGCAAAGGAAGCCGTAAAATGCAAGACAGACGATGAGGCACGCCAGCTCGGCATAGAATGGACAACACAGCAATGCAAGGAGCTTTATGCAGCCGGCATCTGCGACATTCATTTTTACACTGTATCTGCAATGGCCAGCATGGAACCGATATTGAAGGCTATACTATAATGCAATTCACTCACGTCATAGGACAAGAAGATGCAAAGGCGAGACTTCGCAGGCTCGTTGACGAACAACGCATACCACATGCCTTGATGTTCACAGGGCCAGAAGGTTGCGGCAAAATGGCAATGGCACTTGCTTTGGCTTCATTCCTGCTCGGAGAACGTTGGAACGGCAAGTCACTTCTTGCTACGCAAGGACAGATTGTAAACGCCGAAACTATGCTCTCAAAATGGAGCCATCCAGACCTGTTGTTCTCCTACCCTGTCATTAAGCCGAAGAACTCAAGCAGCGATCACAAAACCACAAGTGACGATTATGCAGGCGAATGGCGGCAGATGCTCGCAACAGGACCTTACTTCTCTATGGACCAGTGGATGACCCTGATGAAAGCCGAGAATCAACAAGCAATAATCTATGAGGCAGAAAGCGACCGCCTGTCGCACAAATTGAACATGAAATCGAGCATGGGCGGCTATAAGGTAAGTCTTATCTGGCTACCGGAACGCATGAATCTCACTTGCGCCAACAAGCTGTTGAAGCTTCTTGAAGAACCTCCACAAAAAACAGTATTTCTGCTTGTAAGCGAAAAGCCTGAACAGTTGCTTGAAACCATACGTAGCCGCGTACAACTATTCTATATGCAACGTACAAGCGACCTCGACATTCAGCAAGCCCTTGTAGAACGGCGAGGTATAGAAGAAAATGATGCAAGGCGCATAGCACGCACAGCAGCCGGCAATTGGCTAAAAGCTTTGGAAGAAATTGATGCAGGGAACGAGAACCGACAATTCTTCGACCTCTTTGTCATGCTCATGCGAAAGGCTTACACTCGCGATGTAAGGGAACTAAAGAAGTGGAGCGAAGCCGTGGCAGCATTCGGAAGGGAGAAACAGAAAAGACTGCTTACGTATATGCTACGCATGGTGAGGGAAAACTTCATTTACAACTTCCACAACCCCAACCTCTGTTATATGACCAAAGAGGAGGAAACTTTTGCAAAGAATTTCGCCCGCTTCATCAATGAGCGTAACGTTTTACCAATACAGCAACGCCTTCAACGCATGATACGTGACATCGGACAAAACGCAAACGGCAAGATTCAATTTTTCGACATGACACTTGAAATGGTGATTTATCTTAGAAATTAAAATATGCGAGATTATAAAATATGCACCGGTTGCAGCCGCGGCCTCTATCACGAAGGCGTAGGACGGCAAGACCGGCAACTGAATACATACGACTGGCTTGCAGACGTGCCAGGAAACGCTGAAAGCACCGACCTTGTAGAGGTGCAGTTTAAGAACACACGTAAAGGCTATTACCACAATGTCAACAATCTCGACCTTAAGAAAGGCGACATCGTTGCAGTGGAGGCTAATCCCGGGCACGACATCGGCGTGGTAACACTCACTGGGCGGCTTGTACGATTGCAAATAAAGAAAGCAAACCTCAAGTCGCCTGATGACATACGGCGCATATACCGCATTGCCAAACCTGTTGACATGGAGAAATGCAAAGAGGCAAAGTCAAGAGAGCATGACACCATGATACAAAGCCGACAAATAGCAAAAGACCTTGGACTGCAAATGAAGATTGGCGATGTGGAATATCAAGGAGACGGCAATAAGGCCATATTCTATTACATTGCCGATGAACGCGTAGATTTCCGTAAACTCATAAAGGTACTTGCTGAGACTTTCCACGTGCGCATAGAAATGAAGCAGATTGGAGCACGGCAAGAGGCTGGACGCATAGGAGGAACCGGGCCATGCGGACGTGAGCTGTGTTGCGCTACCTGGATGAAAAACTTCTCCAGTGTTTCGACAAATGCTGCACGCATACAAGACATTTCGCTCAACCCGCAAAAGCTCGCCGGCATGTGCGCAAAACTGAAATGCTGCCTCAACTATGAGGTAGACGAGTATATGGAGGCAAGCAGGAAATTGCCTCCCAAAGATGTAAAACTGATAACGAAAGATGGCGAATACCATCTGTTTAAGACTGACATCCTGGCTGGATTATGCACCTACTCTACAGACAAAAACCTCGGAGCAAATACAGAAGTAATCTCGGCGAGCCGTGCTTATGAGATTATAGCTATGAACAAACGAGGTGAGAAACCCTTGTCTTTACAACAGGACGATAAAGCTAAAGAACAAAAGAAGCCTAACGACCTGCTCGCCGATACCGATGTGAGCCGATTCGATAAGGCTAAGAAAAAGAAAAAGAAGAAAAATAAGCCAAAGGCTACTGCTGACAACAAAGCAAAAGCCACTGACAGCAGGCAAAAAAACAACACTGACAATAAGCCAAAGGTTGTTAGCAAGCCAAAAGAAGATAACAAGAACAAGGAATAAACGTTTTGTTCAAAAGACATTCAGATGCATTATTTTATGCGACATCCGTTTATAATAGTTTTGATTGCATGCCTTGTTGTCTGTATATCATGCAATGACAACAAGGCATACGATCATTATGAGCACACTCCAATAGCAGGTTGGGACAAAGTTGATGAATTGTCATTCAACGTTCCAGCACTGAAAGACAGTGGTCGCTATGCTACTAATATCGGGCTGCGCATTACCAATGCCTTTCCTTACCAGAGCCTCACGCTTATAGTGGAACAGACAATAGTGTCTACGCAACATAACGCTTTAGGAAATCATAAGACGAGCCTCATCCATAAAACCTATGCAGACACTCTTAACTGCACCCTTTTCGACAACAAAGGAACTATTAAAGGTCGGGGCATAAATATCTACCAATATCTCTACAGAGTTTCCGAGCGCAATTTGCATGAAGGTGACTCACTACACATCACCGTACGTCATAATATGCGGCGTGAAATAATGCCAGGCATTGCCGATGTTGGCATAAGCATTAGCCGAAATGGCAAATAATAAATTTCCTTTCCTACTTGAATTGTTAATTCTATCTGACTACACTGCTTTATTGCCTTACCAAATTTCTTCCAGCGTCAATTCTTAAGAATATAAAGAGCAATAAAGTAAATCCCCAAAGCGATGAACCACCATAACTAAAAAATGGCAAGGGGATGCCAATCACAGGCGTCAGTCCAAGCACCATGCCCACATTAATGAATACATGAAATAGGAATATGCTCGCCACACAATAACCATAGACTCGCCCAAATTTGAAAGGTTGCCGCTCGGCAAGATGAATGAGCCTCAGTATAAGAGCAAGGAAAAGCAGCAATACGCCTGCTGAGCCTATAAATCCTTCTTCCTCACCCACAGTACAGAAAATGAAATCGGTATCCTGCTCAGGCACGAACTTTAGCTTTGTCTGCGTGCCATTGAGGAAACCTTTACCGCGCAAACCGCCTGAACCAATGGCAATCTCACTTTGATGGACATTATAGCCTGCACCCGCAAGATCGTCGTCAAGACCAAGAAGAACGTTGATACGTACACGCTGATGTGGCTCCATAACATCATTGAGCACATAGTCGGCACTATAGAAGAAAATGATGCTGCCTACGCTAAACAGAGCAATGAGCAGATAATTGACCACACGCGTAGACAGTCCTTCATAGACAAGCCAGCCAACAAGAAAAGCACACACGGCAAGCTGTACCCACACCACATCAAAAGGAATGACAAACTCGGAGAAAAGTAACATTATTGCCGTGATTCCCAAACTAAAGACCAATAGCTTCAAAGCGCGTTCTTTCTCATGTGCATAAATATAAACCATCACAGAAGAAAAGACTTGCACAAGAAGCAACACCACGAACTTGCCTATTGATGTAGGAGTGTCCCAGAGCAATACCTGTTCGTATTTAATGCCAACGACAAAGTATATGACCATAGCCACGCCCGTAAACAAGATGCTTCCCGGCATTCCTTCGCGATAGAACATTAAGAAGAATGACAGATATACAAGCGCAGAACCCGTTTCCCTCTGTCCGATAATGCAAAACATAGGTAACACCACTATTGCCACAGCCGCAAAGAAATGTTTTGGCTTTTGCATATCAAAACCATAGGTACTCATCAGTTTTGACACAGCGAGCGCCGTGGCAAACTTGCCAAATTCCGCAGGCTGTAGACGCAAAGGCCCTATGACGAGCCATGAATGCGAACCCTTTATGTCATGCGGATTGAATATCGTGGCAAAGAGCAAAGCCAGCAATATTGCATATATGACATAAGCGAACGTGTCATAGAAACGGTCGTCGAGCATTAGCAGCACAAAGCCGAGCACAAGCGACGTCCCGATCCACACAATCTGCATGCCCGAACGCGTGGAAAGACTGAAGATGTCAGTCTCACCATACGTATAGCTTGCTCCGCAGACGCTCATCCATCCCAAGGCAAGCAATGCCACGTAGATGGCTATAGTCCACCAGTCAATCGACTTGAATATAGAGCCTTGCGACTTTGTGTTTTGACTGTTACCTGTCTGCATTTCCATAAGCAATTCTTCGTTTCTGCATCTCCGAAGCAAGCCGCTCACCAGACTCGCTGAGCTTACCCGTAATATACTGTTCCATGAGCACCTTGCCAATAGGCACGCCATAGTCAGCACCCCATCCGCCATTCTCTACATACACGGCAATGGCAATTTTTGGATTGTCCATAGGCGCGAAGCCCATGAAAACAGAGTGGTCGTGGCCACGATTTTGCGCCGTGCCGGTCTTGCCGCACGCTGCGAAAGGCAACGACGAAAGCATTTTGCAGGTGCCGCCAAGTGCCGACGAACGCATGCCGGCAACTATGTAGTCATAAGCACGCCGCGAGGCACGGGTGTAATGGCGGCGCGTGAATGTGGTGTCGAGCGGTTCGCCCTGCACATTCTTCACCACATGGGGCACATAGTAATAGCCACGGTTGGCAATGGTAGCGCCAAGATTGGCTATCTGCAACGGCGTGAGGTTCACTTCTCCCTGCCCTATGCTTATGCTTATTACGGTCAGTCCATTCCACGAACCGCGGTACGCCTTGTCATAAAACATGGCATTCGGTATCAGTCCGCGCTTCTCACCAGGCAAGTCCACTCCAAGCTTATAGCCAAAGCCCATTGAAACCATATAATCCCGCCAAGTGTTCATGGCATTGTCTACGTTCTTGTATTTAGCCCTATTGCCCATCATGTGGAAAAGTCCCCAGCAAAAGAAAGCATTACAAGATGTGCTTATAGCCGGCACAATGCTGAGAGGCGATGCATGGCTGTGACAGCCAACATGCAGTCCACGGTAATAAAAGCCACGATGACAAGGATACTGTGTATGTGGCGTTATGATGCCCTCGGTGAGAAAGGTGAGGCCTTGCGAAGTCTTGAACGTAGAGCCTGGAGGATACTGGCCCATAATGGCACGGTTGAGCAACGGCTTCTGCTTGTCATGTGTCAAGAACTTGTGGTACTTGCTACGGCTGTGCCCCTCTAAAAGACGAGGGTCATAACTTGGCGACGAAACCATGCACAGCACTTCTCCCGTTTGCGGGTCAATGGCAACGATAGCGCCTATCTTGCCTTCGAGCATACGCTCACCCAAAGCCTGAAGCTTTATGTCAATACCAAGCGTAAGGTCACGCCCCGGCACCGGGCGGCGGTCATAATGGCCGTGCATGTAGTGTCCCTGCACACGCCCGTGAGCATCGCGCAACAATATCTGCACGCCCTTTTGCCCACGCAGGCTTTTCTCGTAACTGCGCTCTACGCCGAGCTTGCCGATGTAGTCTCCCGGCTGATAATATTCATCCTCGTCAATGTCCGCCTGTGACACTTCCGCCACTTCTCCAAGGACATGCGCCGCATAAGGATACTGGTACTGGCGCACCGTGCGTTTTTGGATGTAAAAGCCAGGGAAACGGAACATTTTCTCACGGAAAACAGAGAAGTTTTTGTCGTCAATTTGCGTCAAGAACAGCTGTTGCGTAAAGCGCGAATATCCTGGATTCTTTGACGGATTCTTGATGTCGTCCATACGCTTTATGAAGTATTCCTTCGTTATGCCGAGCGTCTGACAGAAATCGAGAGTGTCAAGATGGCCGCGCGCCTCGTTCATGACAACCATAATGTCGTAAGACGGCTGATTGAAGACGAGCAGCTTGCCGTTGCGGTCACGTATGATGCCGCGGCTGGGATATTCTACCTTCTTCAGGAAAGCGTTAGAGTCGGCACTTTTACGATAGTCGTCGCTCATTAGCTGAAGCGTAAAGAGGCGAATGATGTAAACAGCGATGATAAACACTGCCACACCGCCGATAACGTATTTCCTGTTTTCAAGATTGAAGTTCTTCACCAGTTCCTCCTCAAGTTATCCATTACCAAGACAAGCAACAAAGTCAATACCGCGCTTGCCGCAACACTCATCAACCATTGCAGCCAATTGAAGAACGTGAACGTCTCAATGGTAAAGAACGACAGACAATAGGCTACTGTCAATATCGAAGCATAGCCTACATATTTTGTAGCGCCAAGCGTACGGAAGCATGGCAATATGTCATCCTCGTTATCACGCTGCATGAACAGTTCAAGGACATAAGGCTGAAGCAACCCTACAAGCGTCATTGACGCAGCCGCCACGCCCGGTGTATTTGAGAACATGTCGATGCAAAGTCCGAGCAAGAAGCTCCACACAAGTATGCCCCACTTCGGGTAACCACGGCGGAAGCATATCGTAAAATATATGTAGAGAAGCGGAGTGCCAAACCCGAACAGATGCACATGATTGAGCACAAGCACCTGCACGAGCAAAAGCCCGAGGAAAAGCAACAGCCGTTTCAGGAAGTCAATGTTCATTGCCTTTCATCCTCCTTCATTTTCAGCGAATCCTGTGCCGCACGAAGCTCATAGAGCCGTTCCTGCACAGGCGCGTTGTCGATAACACATACGTCGCGCAACCGCCCGAAATCAGTAGACAACTGCACTTGCAGCCTATAGCTTACGCCATCGGGTGAGTTGTAAACATGCATGACCTTGCCCACGAGCACTCCTGGTGGGAAAACCGATGAGTAGCCACTCGTCTCCACTTCATCATAAAGACGGAAACGCGCATGACGAGGCACGTCTTCTACATAGGCTTTGCGGATGTCACCTCCAACCCAATGAAGATAGCCGAAATAGCCACGCCCACGAATGCGGCAGCTGATATTCGACTCGGTGTTGAGCACCGGAATGACAATGGAATAATGTGGCGACGTAAGATAGACAATGCCGACAACGCCATTGCCGCAAACAACTCCCATGTCCTTGCGCACGCCGTCGGCAGAACCTCTGTCAATGGTCAGGAGATTATCGTGGCGAGCCACGCTGTTGCTCACTACCTTGGCAGGAATGAGGCGATATTCCTTCAGAAGTGCAAGCTCGTTGCGATGCACCCACCCGCTGTCCTTGGTGGCAGCCGTAAGTTGTTCAGACAGTTTTCTGACCTGCTGCTCCAGATAGAGATTACGCTGGGTGAGCTCGCTGTTGACCTTTCCCAAGGAGAAAAACGACTCAACCTCGGCATCCCATGCGAGAACTTTTCCCGACACGGCGTTTGCCGAGGTAAACCAAACACTGCCTTGATAATTGTTATACCGGAAGACGAGTATAAAGCTTATGACCTCCAGCGCAATGAAAACAAACCAGTGGTTGTACTTCTGTAGAAACTCTATTAAGTTCTTCAAGACTATCTCATCAGGAACGAGAAACGGTCTACATTCTTCAAAGCTATGCCTGCGCCCTTTGCCACGCTGTGCAATGGGTCATCAGCTATATGGAAAGGAATGTTGATCTTGTCCTGCAAACGCTTGTCAAGCCCGCGAAGCAAAGCACCTCCACCCGTAAGGTAAATGCCATTCTTCACGATGTCGGCATAAAGCTCAGGTGGCGTTGCCTCGAGAGCCGAGAGCACGGCATTCTCAATCTTTGCCACGGTCTTGTCGAGACAATGGGCAATCTCCTGATAGCAGACAGGCACCTCCATTGGCAAAGCCGTTATGCGGTTAGGCCCATGAACGATGTAGTCTTCAGGAGCCTCGTCGCCAAGGTCGGTAAGAGCAGAGCCTACATGTATCTTGATGCGCTCAGCCATACGTTCCGAAACCTTCACGTTGTGCTGGCGGCTCATATATTCCTGTATGTCGCTCGTGAGGTCATCACCGGCAATGCGTATAGAGTTGTTGCTCACGATGCCGCCAAGCGAGATGACAGCAATCTCAGTAGAGCCACCGCCAATGTCAACAATCATGTTGCCTTCCGGGGCTTCCACATCAATGCCAATACCTATGGCTGCTGCCATAGGCTCAAAAATGAGGTAAACGTCGCGTCCGTCGGCATGTTCGGCAGAGTCGCGCACGGCGCGCAGCTCAACCTCGGTAGAACCAGACGGAACACCTATGACCATGCGCAGCGATGGCGAGAACAAGCGTGAGCCCGTATGCACCATCTTTATCAGCCCCCGCATCATCTGCTCACAAGCCGTGAAATCGGCAATAACGCCGTCCCTCAACGGGCGAATGGTACGGATGTTGTCGTGGGTTTTCTCATACATCATCTTTGCCTTCTCGCCCACGGCTATCATCTTTCCTGTGCGACGGTCAAGAGCCACCACCGACGGTTCGTCAACAACAATCTTATCATCACTGATAATAATGGTGTTGGCGGTGCCCAAGTCCATTGCTATTTCTTGAACGAATGAAAACATTCCCATTTGTCTGAATTCAGTTTATGTTTATTAAGCTTAAATCTTCCTGACTACCGTTACGCGAGCCTTTTACTTGGCAAACCACTCGTGGATGGCTGTGTCGTAGTGGCTGCTGACGCCGAACGCACGCTCTGCAAGCATACGACGATCCTCTATCTCAGTCTGCGCGCCGTTCTTGTTGAGCAACTCCAGAAGCACGGGGTATTCAGCCTTACTCGGTATAATCACCACGTCCTTGAAGTTCTTGGCTCCGGCACGTATAAGCGAGATGCCGCCTATGTCAATCTTCTCGATGATGTCCTGCTCGGCAGCCCCGCTTGCCACAGTCTGCTCGAAAGGATAAAGGTCTACGATTACGAGGTCAATGGCAGGAATGCCATACTCCTTCATCTGCTCTTGATCGCCCTCGTTGTCGCGGCGTGCCAATATGCCGCCGAATATCTTTGGATGAAGGGTTTTCACGCGTCCGCCGAGAATGGAAGGATAAGTAGTAACGTCTTCCACTTTCTCACAGTCATATCCCAACCCTTCAATAAATTTCTGCGTTCCGCCCGTACTCAGGAATTTAACGCCTTCTTCGTTAAGCTTTTTCAGAATGTCCTCCAAGCCGTCCTTGTGAAAGACGGAAATGAGCGCGGTCTTAATCTTTTTTGTCTCAGCCATAGTAGAAAAATATATCTTGATACTTTTGAATTGCAAAGTTACGAATAATTTATGAGTACACACGAAAAATATTGGGTTTTTAAAATCTGCAAACGTTAAATTGTTACAAGTCAAGCTAACCTTAATATTTTTTCCGTACTTTTGCAAACAATATCAAAGGGATATAAAAAGAGGAACTATGAACATAAGAAACTTTATAATAATCATAGTGGCACTGGTTACCTTCCATGCCATTCCAACACATGCCCAACGGCGCATCCAGCTTTTTGACCCTGAGACCAACAAGCCGCTTGACAATGTTGCTGTTCGGACCGACTTCAACAAGGCCGATTCTACCAATATATTAGGTCAGGTATGGATTCCCGAGAAGTTTGACACGCTGAGAATAAGCAAGACCGGCTACGTTTCATTGCGCATACCGGCACGCTGGGTAGAGGACACCATTCCTATGATAAAAGACTACCACCACATAGGCGAAGTGGTGGTTTACGCCAACCGTGACAACGATTTTGACAGGGCAGTGAAGCGCTGGACAAAGGCAGACCGAATTGAAACAGAACTGCAAAACCCCATCACAGGCATAGGCTTCAACCTTTCCGACCTACTCGACAAACAGCGCAGGCGCGACAAGAAGAACGCCAAGAAGATGGAAAAGATTTTCCGACAGCTTGACGAAGACGACAACAACCCTATAATCCACTCCTACCGGGAAGCGCTGAAAGACAAGATGGGGCGATGAGAAGCTGAAAGTGAAAAACGAAGAACGGGGAGGAAAGAATGAAGAAATGAGAATGGATAGCTATGGCTGATTATGAGAGAGGGTAACGAGAAAAAAGGAAGCAAAGCGAGAAGCCAATGGCTGCCGGCACTGAAGGCGGCGTTCCCGTTCACCATTCCTATTTTTGCCGGGTATTGGTTCCTTGGTCTTGCCTACGGACTGCTGATGAATAAGTCGGGCTTCGCCTTCTATTGGCCCATGCTAATGGCGATGACTATCTTTTCAGGGAGCGTAGAGTTTGTTGCGGTGAAAATGCTGCTGGGGCAGTTTCACCCTTTACAGTCGTTCCTCGTAGCCCTGCTCATTTGCGCACGCCATCTTTTTTACGGCATCTCCATGCTCGACAAGTTCAAGGGGCTCGGCTGGAAGAAAATACCTCTCATATACGGCATGTCCGACGAGACTTTTTCGGTAAATTATACGGCGAAAATCCCCGACGGCATCGACCACGGCTGGTTCATGCTGTGGGTTACGGTGCTCGACTATTGTTACTGGGTCACAGGAGCCACCATAGGCGGGCTTTGCGGCGACCTGCTGACTTTCAACACACGCGGTCTCGACTTTGTGATGACGGCAATGTTCGTCACCATCTTCATGGAACAATGGCTAAAGGAGCGCAACCACGTGGCATCTGTTGCCGGCATCGCCATTTCCATAGCGTGCTTAATAGTCTTTGGCTCAGAGCATTTCGTCATTCCGGCAATGACCGCCATGCTGCTTGTCTTCTTCGGCATACGCGGCAAGCTTGAGCCAATGTTTAAAGAAGGACCAAACAACAAACAGCAAGAAACAGCAAAATGACTACTACCCAGCAAATAATAACCATAGCCACGATGGTGGTCGCCACTGCCGCCACCCGTTTCATCCCCTTTCTCATATATCGTGGAAAGACCACTCCAGGCTACATACAGTACCTGAGCAAGGTGCTTCCACCGGCAGTCTTCGGAATGCTCGTCATCTATTGCCTCAAAGACGTGCAATTCACATCCGGTCATTATGGCTTGCCTGAGCTTATCGGCATCGTTGTCACAGCTCTGCTCCATGCCTGGAAAAGACAAATGCTTATTTCCATTCTCGGCGGAACAGTCGTTTATATGTTGCTCGTACAGTTTGTTTTCGTTGGATAACGAACCGCCGAACATACGCATAACAATCGCCGAACGTACGCATGACAATCGCCGAACGTATGCATGACAATCGCCGAACATATACCATTAAAACGATTAAATGACATTGTAAAAGGCGTTTAATGAGGCAGCAAAAACATACGCCGACCATAAAAAGCCTTTCTTCTTGCAGGTTTAAAATAAAAATATTAACTTTGCAGGGAAAAGAAACTCACGTTAAAACACAAAAGCTCATGGTTAAAGCTTTACACACTTTATTTCTTATACTTGCCTTGTCTGCATTCTCCATTAATGCTGACGCACAAAGCATTATGCCCAGACGATGCGGAACGTCGATGATAATGGAGCGCGAAGCTGCCTTGGCAGCAGCCAAGGGGCATAGCAACGTAATAGCAGCTAACCAAAGTTACGTGCCTCACTCAGGCACGGTGACCATTCCCGTCATCCTCGTAAACTTTAAGGACGTAAAGCTGTCGGTCAACAGTCCGCGCGAAGCATTCGAACAGTTCTTCAACGGCACCACGCAAGCCAACCTTGGCAACGGCAACCAATACAACCACGGCTCTGTGTCGCAATATTTCAACGACATGAGCAGCGGGGCGTTTACCATGAAGTTCAAGGTCTATGAGCCAGTGACCATAGACAATGCTGAAACCCACTATGGAGGAAGCAATGAAGACAATAACAGAGACGAGCATCCTGATTCGCTCGTGAAGGATGCCGTTGACTCGCTCATCGCCTCAGGGCAGATAAGCGAAGAAGACGCGGCTTCGTTCAGCAGCGACGGCAAGACCATAGACTGCGTGTACATAATCTACGCCGGCTGCGGACAGAACTATGGCGGCAGTGGAACCTCCGTTTGGGCAAACACTTGGAACAACACAGGCGGCGCCGCTATCAACGGCAAGTCTGTCAGGTGGTATAGCATGGCTGGCGAACTGTCTCCGTTCAAGCTCAACAGCAATGGCAACGTAAGCAATTCGGGCACCATACCAATGATTACCGGCATTGGCGTTACGTGCCACGAACTGAGCCATGCCCTCGGTTTTCCCGACTTCTACCCCACTGCCTCGTCAGCATATATTGACAACCAGGAGATGGAGTACTGGGACCTCATGGACGGCGGCGAATACAGCGGCAACGGATTCTGTCCCACCGCGTACACCGCCTTTGAAAAAAGCGAGATGGAATGGCAGGTAGACATACGGGAACTGACTGAAAACCAGTCGGTATCGATGCCACTCTCTACAGAGAAAGGCGGAACTGCCTACAAGATTGTAAACCCGCAGAACAGCAGCGAATACTTCATGCTGGAATGTATTCAAAGACGTGGATGGAACCGCTACCAGTATGGCAACGGGTTGCTTGTTTATCACGTCAACCGTCCGACAGGAGACTTGACATCAAACACACGCTTCAACAACACGCCGGGCTTCCCTGGCATGGCTGTAGTGCCTGCCGACGGAGCCAGCCTGTCGTCATATATCGACGCCAACCGCAACCTTTATACAACAAGCCTCAGCGGCGACCTGTTCCCCGGCACGGGCAACCTTAACCCAGACACTCTGAACGTCAGCGAACTCAGCGACGCAAAGCCTCAGCCCAACTTCTGCTGGTACGATGCGGCAAAGACCACAAAACTGAAAACTAATAGGGCGTTGCAAAACATCAAATACGAATACGAATCGGGCACTGTGTCGTTCAACTATATACACGATTTTGCAACTGCCATCCGCTCCATCAATGCTGAAAAGGACGCTGCCGGCAACGGCATATACAGCATCGACGGAAAATATATGGGAGAAAACCTCGACGCCCTGCCCAAAGGCATATACATAAGAAACGGAAGGAAAGTGGTAAAGTAAAAAAAGCCACCCCAAGCCCCTCCTTTCGAGGGGCTTGGGGTGGCCGTAGCTTAGGGTGGCTTTCAGCCTTTACCCAATCTCAATCTTCCTGCCGTTTTTCTTTTCTTCCTCTTTCTTAAGTTTCGGCAGGGTGATTGTCAAAATACCGTCTTCAACCTTAGCGGCGATGTGCTCTTTGTCTACATCCTCAGGCAACGAGTAAGTCTGCTGATAGTTGCTGTAAGAAAACTCGCGGCGCAAGTAATGCTCCTTGTGCTCCTCCTTCTTCGGATCTTCCTCCTTATGTTCAAGCTTGTTCTCTATTGCGAGTTCAAGGTCGCCATCCTCGTTAAGGTCAATGCGTACGAAGTCTTTCTTGATGCCTGGCACGGCAACTTCCATTGTATATTTATCAGCGTCTTCCTTTACGTTCACTGCAGGAGCTGTAGTGTTTACGCGAGCAAGTGCATTGTTGAAGAAGTTGTCATTAAAATCATTGTCAAACCAACCATTCAATACTGGAAACAACATAGTTAAAACCTCCAATTATATTTTTATTATTATTGTCTTTATCTTGAAGCTCTTACGAACTTCACCCGCCATGTTGCAACCTTTGTGCCTATACAGCAATTGCGCCATATTGTCAGCCGAGGAAGACAATATGGCGCAAATATCTATATCCTCATTCTTATACCTTATGTCCAAAACTCCTTCTCTCCTGTGAACACCATCTCTCCCCCGCACTTAGGGCAAGTGTGGTGGTCCCACGGCATTATGCGCCGGCTGCCGCAGTTAAGGCAAAGCCTGCCTGCCAACCCGCTGAACGACGGAGCGTTGCTGCCAATAATTCCTCCGACGACCAAGGGCTGAATCGTATGGCAGTCGGGACAACTGACGCTTACGATGTGCTGGCGCATGAAGCCTATGCCCTCATAGTCGTATGCCTCATAGCCACAAGAACTGCATCTGTAAGTTTTCCTTTGTGCCATAACAAGAAATGAGATAAGAAAAAGTAAAGCAGGATGCTTTACTTCATCGCGTCAATAATCTCCATAGCTACGTCCTTCGCCCACTCAGCGTCCATCCCCGCGTCTATACGGATATACTGGCGGTCAGGGAGAGTTGTGGTCAGCACCACCTGATACTGCCCTACAGTGTAAGGCGTAGCAGCGTTGAAGCTTGTGACATCGGCAATGGCGTCCATGCCTACGGGCTCGCCGGCTATTACGAACAGCCTTTTCTGCTTGTAAACGAGTATGCAACCGGCAGCCTCATTGGCTCGCGTGGCATCCACGATTATGCTTTCGTCGGGTTCACCGTATTTGGCGTGAGCCTCATCGACAGTAAGGCGTGGGGCAACCTGCAAGCGTGCGTCTTTCTTCTTCGAAATTCTCCAGATAAGGAATGGAAAGAAAAGCACAAGGGCAAAGAGTACAAACGCGTTATAATACATTGCAACCAGAATGATTGCAAGCACTGCAACAGCAGCTAAGACATCGCTTCTTTTCATGATATATTAAAAACAATAAGACGCTGAGACGAACAGGCTGACAGTATGTGAAAACGAGTCGTGGCCGTAGAGCCTGTGTCCGTTGTTTTCCATGTGGTTGCGGCAATAGTTGATGTTATAGTTTGAGAAGCTCACGCCAAGGGTTATCATTCCCGATTCGTTGTACACCGACAGCCCCGTGCGCACACGCCAGAAGAACCACTTGCCGCCGTGGTTGTGGATAGCCCTGTTTTGCGTTATCCATATACCGTCTTTGTCGCGCCGCACGTTTTCCGTGACGTATATCACGTCGTTAGCCGGCACCGACAATACCACGCCCGGGTCGCATCGCAACATAGCTCCCCAGCTGCGGTCATGCCCAAACCATACCGACGGCGTGCGAAATGCCAGCATGGGGTGGAAGTTCACCTTCAGTATGCGGTCTACATCGTATGTATCGTCGTCGTCCCCCATGCTGCCAAAGACAATCGGGTCGTCCCCGTGGTTGTCGTCAATCTCTATGCCGAAGCCCAAGCCTGCATACTTAAGCGGATAATAATGGTAGTCCAATTCCGTAGCCACCGACGTATCGTCGCCAACGTTGAAGCCCACCTGCAAGGTCAGCATTTGGCGTGGTATGCGGTGCATTTCTTTCTTCTCTGCATTCATCAGAGAATCTATGTCAATGGCGGCAACGCGCAGAGCCAGCAGCAAAAGACAGACAAAGAGAAAGAAACGTTTCATAGCTTCAAAATAATACGACCCCACCCCTGGTCACCCATTTAAGGAGAAGTGGCCAGGGGTGGGGTCGCTGGGATTCCCTTATGCCTCCTGCGGATTCACAAGCTTGTTGAAGTCTTCGAGCGACACCTCTTTGTGATTAAGTGTCACCACCTGCTTCATTGCGGCAGAGAGCTTTTCCTCAACGGCACGCTCGGCAAACTGCTGGGCGGTCTGATGCTGTTTCAGAAGCTCATTGGCATAATTGTCAATATATTCGTCGGCAAGGTTCATCATGCCGTACTGTGCAAACTGGGCGCGAGCCACCTCACGTGCCACTGCCTTTACATCGTCGTCGTTCACCTTGATGCCAGCCTGCTCAGCAAGCTTGTTGCTTATGAGGCTCCACGTGAGCTCCTTGATGCTTGGCTCGTAGTTCTTGTTGATGAACTCGTCATCCTTGTCCTTGTTGTTCTCCTTCATGATGCGCTTCAGCAGAGAGTCTGGATAAGTGAGCTGCCCCACTTTGTCCTCGGCATACTTGCGCAAGTCCTGCATGAACTTATAGTCCTGGTCGGTGGTGAGCTGCTGCTTCACGCCCTCCTGTATCTTCTGGCGGAAGTCAGCCTCGTCCTTTACTACGCCCTTGCCATACACTTCGTCGAAAAGCTCCTGGTCTACGGCGTGCTTCTCGAAGTGCTGTATGCCCGTGATCTGATAGCTGAAGTCGCCCTTGTAGTCGTCCTTCTTCTCACGGTCAACCTTCAGGAGCGATGCCACCTGTGCGCCGCCGTCGTATGCCTTGTAAGGATTGATGGTGATGATGTCGCCCGGCTTGGCACCCTCAAAGAGTTTCTTCTGCTCCTCGTCTTTCAGATATTCGGGCAGGATGGTTGCTCCCTCCACGGTGAGCCCGCCTTCCTTGGTGTTGCCCTGCTCGTCGAGCTCGCGCAGGTCGCCCTTCACGGTGTCGCCGTTCTGATATTCCTCAGCATCAGCCATCTTGCCGAAGCGAGAAGCGAAGTTGTCCACCTGCTGGTCTACGAGCTTGTCGTCTACCGTGATGTCGTAGTAGTCCACACTGTCCTTGTCAGATAGCGTGATGTCGAACTCAGGAGCCACAGCAATGTCGAACATGAACGTATAAGGTGCCGGCTGCTCCAGATCTACAGGCTGCTGCTTCTCTGAGCTCATCGGCATGCCGAGCATGTTGATATTGTTGTCGGTCAGATATTTATTCACCTCCTCGCCGAGCTTCTTGTTCACAACGTCCATCTTCACGGCGTTGCCATACTGGCGACGGATAAGACCCATTGGCACCATGCCCGGGCGGAAGCCGGGCACATTTGCCTTCTTGCGGTACTCCTTCAGTTCTTTCTCTACGTCATTCTTGTAGTCGTCCTCCTCAATAGTAATGGTCAGCAGGCCATTAATCTTGTCAGGATTCTCAAATGAAACTTTCATCTTGCTTGAATATTCGTTTATTTATTGTTCTTGTTTTATTCGTGTTCGAAAATTACGAAATGCAAAATTAACTATAAATCACGAATATACCTAACTTACAGCCCATAAATTTGTTTTTTTAACCTTAAAGTCGTCGGCAGGGCGACCTTCACGGCGGCGGCACCTACTGGCTCACGTCGTCATAGCCGGGGTTCTGAGTGAGGCTCGGGTTGTTGAGAATCTCCTTTTCGGGAATGGGCATCAAGCGTTTGTAGCTTTTCCAACCCGTCTTGTAGCTCAGCGCGCTGTAGACAGCGTCGGCACGCCCTGTGCGCACGAGGTCGAACCAGCGGTGGCCCTGCTCGCAGAACAACTCCTTCCTGCGCTCGCGCTCTATGGCAAGCAGAAGCTCGTCCTGCCCCATGCCTGTGCTGAGCTCGGCAACGCCGGCACGGCGACGTATGACATTGAGGTCGCTCACGGCAGCGGCAGTGTTGCCAAGATGCGCGTTAGCCTCAGCTCGTATCAGGTATTGCTCGGCAAGGCGCAGATAAACGAAGTACTCGTAGTCGGCAGGGCTTGCGGGGGTTGTTTTATTCTTATACTTATAAGGATAATAAGACTTTCGCGAGCCTGAACCAACCGAGTCTATCCACAACAAACGCTGGTCATGAGGATCAGCCTTCAGGTCGTCAACAAGCGTGTCGGTCAGCCGGCACAGAGCCACGGGACCGTTGGGCACCCACAGGCTGGAAATGCTTGTATAGCCCACATATCGTCCAGAGCCCATGAGTCCCTCGGAGTTGAGCTGACTAATAGCTTCCTCGCTGCTGCTCTTGAACACCTTGCCAATAGTCTCCAGCTTGAAGTCGCCTTCGCCCTTGCCGCCATCGGCTACGGGTATGAGCTTCGAAGCCTCATTTGCAGCCTCCTGCCATTTTTCCTCATAGAGATAAGTACGGGCAAGTAGTGCTGTGGCAGCATACTCAGTTATGCGGGTCTTCGGATTTCCGAAGCCATGCAATCCTTCCTGCGCCGCTTTCAGGTCGGCCTCTATCTGCGCATAGACATCTGCCTGTGGGGCGCGCGGCAGGGTAGCCGCCACGCGGTAATCGTTAGTGAGCACCAATGGCACGTCGCCGTACATGTCCGTCAGCAACAGGTAGCAATAGGCGCGGAAATACTTTGCCTCGCCCTCATAGGCGCTTAGCGTGGCTGCGGGTATGAGCGTTGTGCCGCTAATGCGTGTCAGGAAGTCGTTGCTGAGGTATATGCTCTTGTAAGCACTCAGCCAGAACGTCTGCATCATGCCAGTAGTAGGGCCATAGTCGTTTGAATAATAAGGAATCCACGAGGCAAGGATATTAGACATTGTCTCGTCGCTGAACATGGGGAAGTAAAGGTCTACAAGCTGCCAATAGAGCGAGTTGCTCTGAAAGTTTTCAGTGTAAAGACCTGTTTCAGCTGCCTTTATGCCGTCAACGCTGCTATATGCCGCGTCCGCCGAGAGCCTGTCAGTAGGGTTGTCAATGTCAAGCATGTCATTGCAGCTGCTCAACAACAAGGCAAATGCCGCAACGAGAAATAATATATGTTTTTTCATTGTTTTCTGCATTTTAGAAGGTAATGTTTACGCCGAAAGTGAAAGAATTGGTCACAGGTACAGCACCGTAGCCTGCCTCAGGGTCGTAAGAATCGTAGCCGGTAATGGTGAACAGGTTATTGCCTTGAGCATAGACTTGCAAAGCGCTTATGCCAGCCGACTTCAACCAACTGCGCGGGAAATCAAAGGCAAGGCGAACGTTCTTCAGGCGCAGGTAAGAACCACTGCTGTAGGCAAAGTCTGAATAGCCAAGATACTGTGAATACACCCTGCCTATGTCGCCAGAGCTGAGCAGCGTTGTCAGCCCGGGATACTTAGCCGACTGACCTGGTGTAGTCCAATAGTTTTCTGCCATGTCTTTGGTGATATTATACTGCGTGCCAATCGGATAGAAGAAACTGTAATAATAGCCTGGCTTATACTTGCAACTCCTGAAGTAGAAGTTCACATCGAGGGTGAAATTCTTGAACTTTACAGTGTTCGACAAGCCGCCATAGAAAGAAGCGTCAACAGAGCCGAGCGTCTGATAGTCGTTTGCAGAAGTAATCTTTCCGTCGCCATCCACGTCCTCCACTGTGGGCACACCTGTCTCAGGATCCACGCCTGTGTATTTATAGCCGCGGAAGATATTTATACTCTTGCCTATCTCGTATGTGTTGGAATAAGCCGATGATTCCAATCCAGGATATTTAAGGAGCTTGTTCTTCGGGAAGGTGAAATTCAAGTTCGTCGTCCACTTCCAGTCCTTATTGCTGATGTTGACTGTATTAAACTCAACCTCAAATCCTGAATTCTCTATCTCGGCAGGCTGGTTAGACGTAATCGACGAGAAGCCTGTCTGATAAGGCAATGTCAGATTTGTAAGGAGGTTATTGCTCCGCTCATTGTAATAGCTGCCTTCCAGCAAGAGCCTGTCATCAAAGAAGCCAAGGCTAAGTCCTACATCAAACTTCTTCGTAGACTCCCAATGCAGGTTTGCGTTCTCAAGGTTGTCGGGCTTTATGCCTACCTTTCCCTCGTATGTATAGGCGGAAGTCTTGTACATAGACATATACTGATAATCGGAAATGCCGCTTGTAGAACCCGTCTTACCATAGCTCATCCTCAGCTTGCCGTAGCTCAGCCAACGGAAGTTTTCTTTCATGAACTTCTCATTAGAGAAAATCCATCCACCGCCTACCGACCAGAAATCGCCCCAACGATGGTCAGAACCAAACTTACTGCTGCCGTCACGACGGTAAACGGCGTTCAGGAGGTAGCGGTTCTCATAGTTATAGCTCAAGCGACTAAAGAACGACGCCATCTTGCTCTGGTATGTGGGGTTGTGATGATAAGAAATAGACGCTGCCGAATTGGCATCAGCAAGGAATATGTCACCAGGATAATTAGTTCCGTCTATGACGAGCAGCTTTTCCTCGTTGCTTTGATAAGTTCCGCCCACAAGAATAGTCGCTGTGCCGCCGAAAAGGTCATGGCTATAGGTAAGCTGTGGCTCAACATTCAACGACTGAGTAGACTCAGTCCTATAACGCCCTTCGTTGTAACTGTCTGGCGAATACGGATTGTAGAAGTCGCTATTATAGAGATTTTGCTGGTCACTACTGCTGTGTTCGTAGCCAAAAGTAACCTTTGCCACAAGGTTGTCCCAAATACGATAGCTTGCATTAATATTGGCAGTAACGCTTGTAGCCTTGTTGCGACCTTTATAATTAAGGAGGGCAAGCGGAGCCTTGTATTCCCTGTTGTTTGGAATCCAATACACGCTGCCGTCATCGCTATAAGGCGGCGTATTAGGAGCAGTGTTGAGGTATTCGAAGCCACTGCCAGCGGCGTCAGCATCTTGTGTAATTTGCGAGAGAGCAAGGCCTGCTTCCAAGTTAAAACGGTTGTCATCGGTGTGATAAGCAATGTTGCTCCTTAAATTCCAACGCTTGTATTTGTCATCGCCTACAGTAGGCGTGCCTGTGTCATAGTAGCCACCACTAACGAAGAATGAGGTATTGCGATTGCCACCAGACACAGATGCCTTTATGTCATTGCCCCATGCCGTATTGCCAAGCAAGATGTCCTGCCAGTCATAGTTCTTGTTCTGGTCCCAGAGCAAAAGGTCGGGAAAGTTCTCGGCTGTATAGTCTTCATCCGTAAGCAACCCACGTGACTTGTCAGCCTCAAATGCCTTGCGGCGAATGTCAAGGTATGTATTAGTGTCAGCAAAGTCAAGTCGTTTGCCTATCCACTGCGCCGTGCCGGCATAAGAGACATTGACTTTCACCTTGCCCGACTGTCCTTTCTTCGTGGTTATAAGTATTACGCCGTTTGAGCCACGCGTACCATAGATAGCCGTAGCATCGGCATCTTTCAGCACGTCAATACTTTCAATGTCGTCAGGGTTCAGGAAGCCAAGCGCATCAGGCAAGCCCAAAGCTCCCGTGGCAGTATATCCCACTGGGTTGTCGTTATTGGAGTTAAACGGCACGCCGTCGATAATATACAACGGCTTTGTTCCCTGCATCAGCGACTTGGCGCCACGAATAAGAATTGTAGACGAGCCACCGCCTGGCATGCCTGATGCCTGCTCAATGTAAACACCGGAGGCATGACCTTGCAAGGCAAGGATAGGAGAATCTTGCGTAGCCTTGGTCACGACATCGCCTTTAACCTCCGACACTGAGCCGGTAAGCAACTTGCGCGACTGTTCGCCATAGCCAATGACAACGACATCGTTAAGAGAATAAGCGCTCTCCTTCATGGTTATCTGCCCAAGATTGAGCCTTCCTTCTGCCACATTGACTGTCTGCTCCTCGAAGCCGACATATTTAATAGACAGGTGGCAAGGGAACTTTACATTGCGTGCAGGAATGGTAAAATAACCGTTCACGTCAGTAACAACCGCATTCTTGACAGAATTGTTAGGAACAACGGTAACACCAATCAAAGGCTCTCCTTCAGCATTGACAACCGTGCCACGCAGCGTACGTCCGCCATTAGCGGCAGCAGGTGCCTGTGCCTTGGGGGTGATGGTGATATAGCCACCGCTAATCTCATAGGTGCAGCCTATCTGCCGGCAAATGTCTGACACCACGCTCTGCACGCTGGCATCATTGGCATTAACGGTGACATCACTTTCGGCACTGGCACCTGACTTCATGATGTAGTTGAGCCCTGTCTGCCGGCGTATTTCACCAAACACTTTGCTCACCGGCACTTTGTCATAACTAAGGGTAACTCGCTTCGCTGTCGGGCTTTGAGCCAACGATGCCTGTGGCAACATGGCAAAAGAGATGACTGCAAAGAGCGCGAGAACCAAGATGTTTTTGACTTTTTCTTTCATTCTCATACTTTTTTAAAGGTTATTTATTCGGTTATTGTCCTATTATGACTTTGTCATTTTCCTTATGCACGGGCAGGCCTGTGACATTGCGCACTGCCTCCAAAAAACCGTCAAGCGTACCGTAACGGTCGATGGAGCCTGTGAAAGTCATGTTGCTGTATGCCTGGCGGGCAAACTCCACGTCTACATCGTACCAATGCCCCACAAGGCTCATAACCTCGCCAAGGGCTACATCATGGAAAAGAAACTCGCCCTCATTCCAGGCACGATAAACAGCAAGATCAGCTTTCTCAACGCTCACGCCCCGTGGTGACAGCTTTGCTTTTTGCCCTGGTTTAAGCGGTATCTCGTCACCACCATTCCGGCTCACACCAACTTTGCCCTCGAAGAGCACCACGTCGGTATGGCCATCATCCTCGTTCGTGGAAACCATGAACTCCGTGCCGCGGTCGGTGATGATGCCGTCAGACGTATAGACATAGAAAGGAGACTTGCCAGGCGCTACCTTGAACCATGCTGTGCCACGAACTACCACCTCACGGTGTCCTTCGGCAAACTGCACGGGATACTTCAACGACGAATGGTTGTCGAGATGCACCTGCGTGCCGTCACTCAAAGTAAACCAGTATTCCTTACCGTCCTTCGTGGTTATAGTCGACTCTGCGTCTACAGGCACTTCAGCAAGTATACGAGCATAGTCTTCAAGAGAAGAAACAGTGTAGGTCTTGTCGCCAACCGCCACAACACCTTGCAGTCGCCCTGCCTTGATTGACGACTGCCGCGCCCGACTCACGGCAGGGGCAAGCCTGACTTTCTCAGCCACAACGGTTCTGCCTGAACCAGACGATTGCCGCGACTGCCATACAACAGCGGCTCCAACAACAAACAACGCTACAACGGCAGCTACAGCTACAATGCGCCTCAGCAAAATCAAGCGACGAGCCTCACGGCTTCGGCGACTGAACGATTTCCAGGCGCGCTCACTGTCGACAGAGGCATACTGCCGATAACGGCGTGCAAGGTCACCACGCGCCATGAGGCCGTCAAACAACCGCCGATGAGCCTTATCTTCAGACAGCCAAGTCTGCAATACCTTTTCATCCTCTTGACTTGTAATGCCGAGAATGTGGTCATGGACAAGACGCGCAATTTGCTGTTCAGAGAAATCCATAAATACTTTTATTTACCTTTTTACATTAAAAAAACAAATAATTGTAAGAATGTGGGTACAAAATATTAGAAAAAATAATTATTTTTGCAAACGATATGAATACGATGTCGCTTGACGTGGTCGCTCTCAACGAAGGCAAGGATTGCGCCTTCCACCAGCTCTACACATTATATTATAGGGCATTGGTGAATTTTGCCATGCAGATTGTGGGCGACAGGGACGATGCCGAAGACATTGTACAGGAAAACATAACCATACTTGCCACTCATCCGGTTATGTTCACATCAGAGCAAGCCGTCTCAGCATGGCTCTATTCTACGGTGCGCAACCGAAGCCTCAACCATTTAAAACATAAGAAGGTGGAAAGCTTGTATGCCGAGAAGCAAAAGGAACTCGGCTATGGTGCGCTGCCTGAAGACGAAACTGTCTTCACAGAGGAGGTTTACCGCCAGCTATTTGCCACAATAGACGAGCTGCCGCCTCGCAGCCGTGAGGTGCTGTTGAAGGTAATAGAGGGAATGCGCAACAGCGAGATTGCCGAGGCGCTCGGCATGAGCATTGAGACAGTAAAGACTCACCGCAAACGCGGCATGGCTTTCTTAAGGCAAAGGCTGGGCAAACTATCGCTGATATTGCTCACTCTTTTAGCGGCTCAAATAGCAGAATAAAAACCTTTGCACTATATTCAATGGGCTTCCAGCTTGGCTTTACGGGCGTTTGCCACGGCACGGGCGCATGGCAACAAGACTTTTAGAATTGGTTTACCACGATTTTACAATAACGTTACTACGGCGTAGAAGTCATTGTGTCACGGCGTGACACGCACAATGTCACGGCGTGACACACACAGTGTCAGGGCGTGACACGAACAGTGTCAAGGCGTGACACGAACAGTGTTACTGTAGTTCAGCTTCCTCGGTCTTTCCTTTTTCATTCTATTTCCTTAAGCAGCTGTTTTCGTGCTTCGGCGGCGAAGGCTTGGTCTTCAGCGTTGCTTTGGAACTTGCGGTAGACGAAATTGTCGGACAGATAGTTTTTGCGAACTATCTTGTTTGCCGCAAGCTCCTCGGGAAGCCCTTGGAAAAGGATGCGTCCTTCGAAAAGGAGGTAGGCACGGTCGGTAATGGAGAGAGTCTCCTGCACGTTGTGGTCGGTGATGAGGATGCCGATGTTGCGGTACTTCAGGCGCCAGACGATGTGCTGTATGTCTTCTACGGCTATGGGGTCTACGCCGGCGAAGGGCTCGTCGAGCATTATGAACTTAGGGTCTATGGCAAGGCAGCGGGCTATCTCGGTGCGGCGCCGCTCGCCGCCGGACAGGCGGTCACCCTTGTTCTTGCGTACCTTCTGCAAGCGGAACTCGGCTATAAGGCTGTCGAGCTTCGCAAGCTGCTGCTGGTGGGTGAGCTTTGTCATTTCGAGCACCGCCATGATGTTGTCTTCCACGGAGAGCTTGCGGAAGACACTGGCCTCCTGCGGCAGGTAGCCTATGCCGGCGCGGGCGCGCTTGTAGACGGGATAGGAGGTTATCTCTTTGTCGTCGATGTAGACATGGCCCTCGTTTGGCAGTACGAGGCCCGTTGTCATGTAGAAGGAGGTTGTCTTGCCGGCGCCGTTGGGCCCGAGCAGGCCAACTATCTCGCCCTGCTTGACGTTGAACGTGACGTGGTCGGCTACGGTGCGCTTGCCGTAGCGCTTCACAAGGTCACGGGTGTGCAGTTCCTGGTGTTTCAGCCTGGCTTGCAGAAGCCGGTCCACCTCCTCTGGGGACATATTGTCAACGTCGGGCTGAGGGGCGGCATAGGGCTGCGACTCTGAGGATTCGGGCTGAAGCTCTGTTGGTTCGGGCTGAGGCTCTGAGGTATCCGCCTGCGGCACTGCTGTTTCAGGCTGAGGCACCTGGGCTTCGGGCTGCTCTGACGGATTATGTATGTTGGCTTGTTCTGTCATACGAAATGGATTTTGGTACAAAATTACTAAAAAAACGATTAATAACGTTGCCAAAGCGAAAAACTATGCTCAATATTGCAGTTTTTAATTGATTTTTGGCTACTTTTGCAGCATGTTCATAATAAAGTTACTCAACAGATACCTCACGACGTTCGGCCGCTACCTCATGCTGATGGGCCGCACGTTCTCGGTGCCGGAGCGCATGCGCATGTTCGGCAAGCGGTATGTGAAGGAGATGTCGCAGCTCGGCGTTGACTCCATAGGCATCGTGCTGCTGATAAGCTTCTTCATCGGTGCCGTGATTTGCATACAGATGAAGGTGAACATCCAGAGCCCGTGGATGCCCCGATGGGTGACGGGCTACGTGACAAGGGAGATAATGCTGCTGGAGTTCTCGTCGTCGATAATGTGCCTCATACTTGCCGGCAAGGTGGGTTCGAACATCGCCTCGGAGCTGGGCACGATGAGGGTGACGCAGCAGATTGACGCGCTCGACATCATGGGGGTGAACTCGGCAAGCTACCTCATCCTACCCAAGATTATGGGGTTGGTGACCATCATGCCGTTCCTGGTGATTTTCTCGTCAGCACTGGGCATCATCGGTGCCTACGCCACTGCATTCATAGGACAAATGATGTCGCCAGAGGATCTCACGGCGGGCATGCACCACGCCTTCAACTCGTGGTTTGTGTGGATGAGTATCATCAAGAGCCTGTTCTTCGCCTTCATCATCGCCAGCGTGTCGAGCTATTTCGGCTACACCGTGGAAGGCGGCTCGGTTGAGGTGGGCACGGCATCAACAAACGCCGTGGTGTGCTCCAGCGTGCTTATATTGTTCTCCGACGTGTTCCTTACAGAGTTGCTGTCATGATTGAAGTAAAGAATCTTACGAAAAGCTTCGAGGACAAAACCGTCCTCTACGATATAAACGCCACCTTCGAAACGGGCAAAACGAACCTCATCATAGGGCAGAGCGGCTCGGGCAAGACGGTGCTGATGAACAACCTCGTAGGGCTGCTCACGCCTACATCGGGCGAGATACTCTACGACGGCCGCAACTTCGTGACCATGAACAAGAAAGAGAAGGTGGCTATGCGCCGCGAGATGGGCATGATTTTCCAAGGTGCGGCGCTGTTCGACTCTATGTCTGTGTTGGAGAACGTGCGCTTCCCGCTCGACATGTTCTCCAATATGAACAGCCGCGAACGCGACCGCAGGGCTATGGAGTGCATAGAGCGCGTAAACCTGAACGGGGCGGAAAACAAATATCCCAACGAGATTTCGGGCGGCATGCAGAAGCGTGTGGCTATAGCGCGCGCCATAGTCCTCAACCCCAAATACCTCTTTTGCGACGAGCCCAACTCGGGTCTCGACCCTAAAACTTCACTCGTCATAGACGGGCTGCTGTCGGAGATTACGAAGGAATACAACATCACCACCATCATCAACACTCACGACATGAACTCGGTGATGGGCATCGGCGAAAACATCATCTTCATCTACAAAGGACGCAAAGAGTGGGAAGGCACCAAAGACGACGTGATGGGCGCCACCAACCAACGCCTCAACGACTTCATCTTCGCCTCTGACCTATTGAAGAAGGTGAAGACTGCGTATAACGAAGAGAAATAAGGCTGCGATGCCGGCAAACATAAAGAGGAAAAAGGAGGAAAGATAAAGGTGGCGGCAGAGTAAACAAATTATTCAAATTGAATTATGCAATTTGAATAATTCTGTTTGCATAATTGAAATATTCTTCATAACTTTGCGGGCAAAAGACAAAGCATGGAGAATCCGTTCATTGTTACAGGAAAGGTAAAACCTGAGTTTTTCTGCGACCGCAGGGAAGAATCGAAACGTATTGTCAGCTGCCTCACCGGCGGCGAGAACATGGTCCTTATGGCTCCACGCAGAATAGGCAAAAGCAAGCTTATAGATTTTTGCTGGAACCAAAACGCCATCAAAGACCACTACTTAACCATTACCATAGACATACTGCGGACGTCGAGCATACAGGAGTTTACATACGCTTTGGGTAAAGCTGTTTTCGAAAAGGCGGCACATCGTAGTGAAAGAATGCTTCGGATGGTTGTAAAGACTTTGAAGTCAATCAATGGCAATTTTGGCTACGACCCGATAAACAACACGCCTACTTTCAGCCTGTCACTTGGTGACCTTACTTCACCGCAATACACCTTGGAAGAAATATTCAAATGCCTGGAGCAGGCTGACATGCCATGTCTCGTGGCTATTGACGAGTTCCAACAAATATGCTATTACCCCGAAAAGAATATGGAAGCCGTATTGCGTACTCATATTCAAAACTGCAATAATGCTCACTTCATCTTTTCGGGAAGCGAGAGGCATCTAATCGACGAGATGTTTACCAACCGTGCAAGGCCTTTCTACAATAGTGCCGACATCATGAATCTCTCTGCCATACCTTTGGATAAATACACGCCTTTTGTTCACGAGCTTTTGGACAGATACAACAAAAGTACTAACGACGAGGTCATAAGCCATGTTTATGAGCTTTTCAAGGGCAATACATATTACCTGCAGAAGGTTTTTCACGGTGCTTTCAACTCTACTGCCGAAGGACATGCCGTCACTATGGAGACCGTAGACCAGGTCATCAACTCCCTGCTGCTTGACAGCGACCGCAAATTCAGTGAAACCCTTTCAAGGCTGACACTGCCTCAAAAAGAGCTACTTTATGCTATTGCCGACGAAGGCACTGCAAGACAAATGACTTCGTCTAAGTTCATAAAAAAGCATCAACTGAGGTCGGCAAGCAGTGTACAGGCAGCAGTCAAAAAGCTTCTCGAATATCATATCGTCTCCCGCGAGCAAGATTCATACTATGTTGACGACGAACTGATGCAGCTGTGGCTAAAGTAAAAGCGTAAGCGCATGCACGAACGTTCTATCTCAAGAATCTGTTGTACAGCCACCATTCGATTTTCTTACTCATATATGTCATGCGGTAGTCGGCTGCCGCCAATTGCCGGACATGGTCGTAGCTCCAGCGTGGCTCTGACTCGACGGGCCGAATGTTCTGAAGGCAAGAGGGTATAGACGAGGTGGGGTTAATCTTCTTTATTAGGTCATAGACGAATTTGAGGCTTCCTGCGGCATTGTTGAAGTCCTGCCGTTCGCTGAAGCGCACCACTATCCAGCCCGCCTCGGTGAAGGCGCGGTTGCGGTCATCGTCCTTGCCGGTGTAATGGGTCGGAATGCGCGAACTCATCACGTAGGGCTCGTCGTTCTCAATGTCGATAAATATGCCTTGCTCCTCGTCAATATAGGCGAGGTCAGGCACGTAGCGGTGTCCGCCTACGGAAACCGCTACGTTGTCGTAGAAGCCTTTCAGATTGTGGCGAAGCACCTGCCAACACAGGTAGCCCTCGCCTGGCCCTTTCTTCGTGTTCTTGCCTCTGCCTTTCGTCGGGAGCTTTATCAGCGTTCCTTTTTTCGGCATGATGACCTGCGGATATATAGTGGCATCGCCGCTTGGCAGGTCGAAGCCTACATAGTGCTGCCGCCGCCAGTCCAACTGCGGCACCTTGTCTATCAGCGGTCGCTTGGTGTTGAGAAGATATTTGAAGATGGAGA